>SHXL01000164.1 GCA_009693345.1 Betaproteobacteria bacterium | reverse complement strand
GTGAATCCCGCCTTCGTCGCGCGCGGGCGGCGCTGAACGCTAGAGCGCACTATCCGATAGCAAGAGTTCTGGCTATAATCTGGCCAGAATGCGGTTCGAGATACTCCTGGCCCCCGAGGCCGTCGAAGACCTGCGCAAACTGAAGGCCAAAGAACGGTTAGCGGTAAAGGAAGCTCCCGAGGCCCATTTGAGGCACGAACCGACCAAGACCAGCCGTAGCCGGATCAAACGCTTGCGCGGCATGGCGCGACCGCAGTATCGGCTCCGAGTCGAAGATGTTCGTGTGTTCTACGATGTTTCGGGTTCGGCCGTCGAGGTACTGGCGATCGTGCCCAAACCGGAGGCTGAGTCATGGCTAGCCCAGTTCGGAAGGTGAAGATGAAGGAAGTGCCGCTGTCCGAGGTCAAAGACGACTTGTCCCGCTTGCTGCGGGAAGCGGAGACGCAGGATGTCGTTATCACGCGCCACGGCAAACCGGCTGGTGTGTTAATCGGATTCAAATCGGAGGACGATTGGTTCGACTACCGGCTTGAACACGATCCACGGTTCTTGCAACGCGTCGAGCAGGCTCGCGCGAGTTTCCGTGTGGGCCGGGGCGTCAAACTGGAAGACGTCAAGTAACAACGGGGGGTAAGGAACATGCAGAAATTTGTACGCTGCGCAGCCGCTGCCTTCCTGTGCGTGCTTTCGCTGCACGCCGCCCCGTCGCTTGCCCAGACCTGGCCGCAGCGCACGGTCAGGTTCGTCCTGCCGCTCGGGCCCGGCTCGGGCGTCGATATCGGCGCGCGGCTGCTCGCCGAGCGACTCACCGCGCTTTGGGGCCAGCCGGCGGTGGTCGAGAATCGCCCGGGCGGCGACGGCCTTGTCGCGGTCAATGCGGTGCTCTCCGCGCGCGACGATCATACGCTGCTCTTCAGTCCGGCCGGATCGTTCGTCGGCCATCCCTATCTGCTCGAGAAGATGACTTACGACCCGCGCGACCTCGTGCCGGTGGCCCGTGTCAGCAACACGGTGGTCGTGATCGCGGTCCCGGCGTCGCTGAAGGTCGGCTCGCTCAAGGAACTGGTGGCGATGGCGCGCGCGCAGCCCGGCAAGCTCAATTGGACGACGGCGACCGGCGTCACCGATCTCGTCATCGCGGGCTATCTCAAGGGCGCCGGCCTCGACATGGTGAAGGTAGCTTACCGCGATCCTGTGAGCGCGCTCAACGATCTCATTGAAGGACGCATCCATCTCTACTCGGCGGCCTACGCCATCGTGCGGGCGCAGGCGCAAGCGGGCCGGGTCAAGCTGCTCGCGCTGCAGACGCGCGGCCGCGTCCCGGCCCTGTCTGAGCTGCAAACCGTCGCGGAGCTGGGTTTCTCCGATCTCAACTTCGACGGCCTTGTCGGCTTGGTCGCGGCGCGCGGCAGCGGCATCACGGACGCCTTGCGCGAGCGCATCGCCGCCGATGTCAGTGCGGTGGTCGCCGACCCGGTCGTCGCCGGGCGCCTGACTGCGACCGGACAGCTCGTCAGTCCCGGCACGCCGGCCGAATTCGGCGCGGCGATCGATGAGCAGGCCGGGCATCTTGCCGCGATCATCAAGGTGCTCGGCGCCAAACCGGCGCTGTGATGCAGATGCGCCTGTTCGTGATCGCCGCCCTTGCGTTGCTCTGCTCCAGCGCTTTCGCCGATTGCAGGGAGGCAAGCGGCGGGCGCCTGCGGGGTTTGGCGTCGGCGGTAATCTGGCACGCGCGCACGGCCTGCGGCGGCAGCACGCTGCTCTGGATCCAGAGCTTCGCCGGCGCGCAAGGGACAAAGCCCGTCTTGCGGATCGACGACCTGTTGATCATCCCTGAAGCGGAAAATGCGCAAACCCTGTCGCTGATCGCCCCGCAGGATGTCGCATGCAGGCATGCCGCCGGCGGGGAATCTCTGGTGATCGCTGCCGGTGAATGGAACCCCCGCGCCGGGCAGGGCGAGCGCCAGCCCGTGAATCGCGCATGGCGCGTGAATGCGGCGACCAGGAAGGTGGAAGAACTGCCTGCCAGGGACGTTTCCTGCGTGGCCAGATGAAGATCGAGAGTCTGTTGATCGCCGCACTCGCGGCCGCCGCCGCAAGCGGCTGCGCGCCCACGCAGCTGTCGGATGGCGGCGCGATTTCCAAATGGATCGAAGCGCCGCATCGCACGGCGCGCAATGTCGTGCGCGATGAATTCCGGCATCCGCTCGAGACGCTGGCGTTTTTCGGCATCCGGGACGACAGCGCGGTGGTCGAGATCCTGCCGGGCAGCGGCGGCTATTACATGGAGATCCTCGCGCCCTGGCTGCGGGATAAGGGCCGCTACATCGCCGCCGATCGCGACGCGCTGGCCGCGCCGCAGTACCTCGAAGACCACCGCAAGCTGCTTGCGCGGCTGAAGGCGGAGCCGGCGCTCTACGGCAAGGTCGTGGTCGCGGAATTCAACGCCGGGCTGCACGAGATCGCGCCGCCGGGCAGCGCCGACTTCGTGCTCACGTTCCGCAATCTGCACAACTGGATCGAGCGCCGCGAGGTCGAAGGGGCGCTGCGCGCCTTTCACAAGGCGCTCAAGCCGGGCGGCGTGCTCGGCGTCGTCGACCATCGCGGGCGCAATGACCTGACCCAGGAAGCGCAGATGAAGAGCGGCTATGTGCGCGAGGACGAAGCCGTCGCGCTCATCGAAAAGGCCGGCTTCAGGCTGGCCGGCCGCTCGGAGATAAACGCCAATCCCAGGGACACGAAAGACCATCCGGAAGGCGTCTGGACGCTGCCGCCGGCCTGGCGCCTGAAGGACAAGGATCGCGCCAGGTACGCCGCCATCGGCGAGAGCGACCGCTTCACACTCAAGTTCGTGAAGCAATGAAAGGCGCGCAGTGAAGTTCGTCGCGCTGCCCTGAGAAATCGCGGCGCAGGGCCTGATCGTCGGCTCCACGCTGATGGCGGGCGCGTTCATCGCCAAGCGCTTCGTGCTGAAGATGGACCCGGGCGGCTTCCGCCTGCTGATGGATGGCTTGCTGCTGCTTTCGGGTGCAAGCCTGCTGGTCGCGGCATTCATCTGAGTTAAAGTTGCTCCATGAGCGAGCCCATTCCGATCGTCGGCCGCGGTTTCTATTACGAGGACCTGCGGCCCGGATTCCGCTTCCGCACCCACCGGCGCACCATCGCGGAGTCGGACCTCGCCGCGTTTGTCAACCTGACCTGGCTGACCGAGGAACTGTTCGCGGTGGCAGTAAAATCCGGCGACGATTCGTCACGCGCCATCAAGGGCCGGCCGGTGCCGGGCGCGCTGGTCTATGCCTTCGCCGAAGGGCTGCTGCTGCCGAGCATGCAGGACACCGGGCTTGCGTTCCTCAATGCCACGCTCGACGTCAAGGGTCCGACGGTGGTTGGCGACACCATCCACGTCGAAGCCGAGGTGACCGAAGACCGCCTGACCTCGAAGGGCGACCGCGGCCTGGTGCGTTTCGCCAACAAGGTCGTCAACCAGGAAGGCAGGACCGTGCTCGAATACAACCCGCTGCGCATGCTGATGCGAAAGCCATGATCGACCACATTGACCACGTGGTGCTGACGACGCGGGATCTGTCTTCCTGCCTGCATTTTTATTCTGAAGTGCTGGGAATGAAAATCGAGAAATTCCAGACGCCCACAGAGACCCGGGTTGCCCTGATGTTCGGTAACCAGAAAATAAACGTGCACGAATGGGGCAGGGAGTTCACGCCGCGCGCGCATGTCGCCGCGCCGGGGACGCTAGACCTGTGTTTTATCGCTTCGGTGCCCCTGGAAAAAGTCATAGAGAAATTAAAGCAGGAAAACATAAGAATAATTGAAGGCCCCGTCATGAAGACCGGCGCGACTTCGAAAATCCGCTCGGTCTACGTGCGCGACCCGGACCTGAACCTGGTCGAGATCTCCGTCCCCGCCTGATTAGTGCAACACCGCGCTGACCCCGTTCTTTTCCAGCGCGGCGACGATCGCCTGCGTGTGCTCGCGGTCGCGCGTCTCGTCATGGCGGACGAGGTGTCGCAGGGCCTCGCGCCGGTGGTTGTGCAGGAGGTGTACCGCCAGCTCACGGCGATTGCGGCGCGCGGCGTCACGGTGCTCCTTGTCGAGCAGAATGCGCGCCTCGCGTTCAAGCTCGCCTCGTATATCTACGTTATGGAGCAGGGCCGTGTCACGGCGGCGGGCCCGACGGCCGAGGTCGCGGCGAGCGAGCACGTGCGCAACGCCTACCTCGGCGTAGGCTGAGCCGTAATTTGGCATCAGGTGCTATATGACGATCAAGGGACAGGTCTGCATCGCGGGCGGTTTCGAGCACCCGATGCGCAAGGGTCTCGAGAAGTCCATCGCGCAGCTCCATGCCGAGGTCGCCAAAGTGGCTCTTGCGGATGCGGGCCTCGACATGAGGGACGTGGACGGCTACTTCTGCGCGGGGGACGCGCCGGGCCTCGGTTCACTGTCTATGCTCGACTATCTCGGCCTGAAGGTGCGCCACGTTGATCCCACAGAGGGCGGCGGCTCGTCGTACCTGGTGCATGTGGCCCACGCTACCGAGGCGATCGCCGCGGGCCGCTGCCGGATCTATTCGTACAGCATGATGCGCCAGATCGCGGCGCCTTATGCGATTGCCTACGTGACGCTCGAAGAGGGCGTCACCGTTCTGCCCAACCTTATCGACTGCGACCTCGATCGCCTGCGCATCGGCGATCCGGTCCGCCTGGTCTTCAAGCCTACCGGAGGTGAAGAAATGATCCCGATGTTCACGCCCGCATGACTATTACCGCTATCCACCTGGACCGTTTTCCCTGGTACGAATACAAGCGCTATTCGTTTTCCTTAGGATTGAAGACCCCCTCGGGGACCTATCTTTCGGGGCATACCGCGTCCGAGTACGATGCGGCTGTCAAGCGCATCGTGGTGCGCGGCGGCATGGCCGACCAGGTGCGCACGGTTTACGCCAAGATCGGCGCGATCCTCGAGGGCGGCGGCCTCGGGTACGGCGACGTCGCTCGGATCGTGGAATACGTTCGCCCGGAAGGCATCGAGCGCTACACTGAAGCAGCCGGCGTGCGCACCGAAGTGTTCGGCAAGCACAAGCCGGTTGTGAACACCGTGCCGGTGAAGAGCCTGCTACGTCCGGACGCCTTGATCGAGATCGAGGTCACGGCAACGGCCGCGCGCGGCGCGCCCCCGGGCGCGGTCTTCCTGCCGTCCATCCAGCCCGTGGACGACCAAGGGAACATCGTGGGCGCCGGTGACGTAGTGGCGCAGACGCACGCCATCTACGACCGTGCGGCCCGCATTCTTTCCGCACTCGGTCTTGGCCTGGACCGCGTGGTGAAGACGGCCGAGTACATTACCCCGGCGGCGCTCGGCGCCTACAATGACACCGCCCGCGTGCGCCAGGAGCGGCTCGGGCCGGTGTTTCCCGCGGCCGTCGGCGTCGTGATGCCGCGGCTGCTGCATCCCCAAGCGCTCATCCAGTGCGACTTCACTGCCACGCGCGAGACGCCAGTGGCAGTGAACCCCGGCTGGACGCGCTACGATAAGCTGACGTATAGCCCCGCGGTGCGTGCCGGCAAGCTGCTCTACATTTCCGGACAGGGCTCGATCGACCCGGCAACGGGGCGAGTTTTGCACGAAGGCGACGTGGTCGCGCAGGCGGAGTACATCTACGGGAACATCCTGAAGCTGATCCAAGCCGCCGGTGGGGAAACCCAGAACCTGGTCAAGACGATCGAGTACGTAACGCCGGCTTCGCTCGCGCGTTACCGCGAGGTCTCGGGGGTGCGCGGCAAGCTGTTTCGCGATCCGCTGCCGGCCTCCACCGGCCTCATCAGCGAGGCGCTCGTGCGCCCGGAGATGCAGATCGAAGTCGATTCGTTGGCCTTCTTGGAGTGACCGCATGGCCCTGCTGACCGACGAGCTAAGGGTCTGGATCGGCCGCGAAGTGCACTATCCGGCGCATGAGGAGCTGGGCCGGGCCTCGATCCGCTACTTCGCCCTCGCCATGGGGGACGCAAATCTCCTTTATGTGGACGACGCCTATGCGAAGGAGGCTGGCTATCCGTCGGTCATTTCGCCACCGACGTTGGTCTGTGAGACCTGCCAGTACGCCCATCGGGCCCCGGACAGCAGCGGCTACATCGGGCACGAGTGGCACCTGCCGGTTCCGGGCTGTCGCATGATCCGGGTCGGCAACGATTACG
>SHXL01000163.1 GCA_009693345.1 Betaproteobacteria bacterium | reverse complement strand
CTGGAACGAGGGCGCGGTGCTCGGCGAACCGGTGCGGGATTGGAAAGGGGTCGACCTTGCCGCGCTTCGCGGCGTCGCGACGATCAACGGCCAGCACGCGGGAGAAGGCCATGGACGCGACGTCATGGGACATCCTCTCGATGCCCTGGCATGGGTGGCAAACAATCTCGCGTCCCGCGGCCTCGGGCTGTGTCGCGGCGAGGTGGTGATCACCGGCAGCCTCGTGACCACCAAGTATCCGAAGCCCGGCGACCTGGTGCGCTTCGATGCAGGAGACCTGGGCGCCGTCCAGCTGCACGTCGATTAGCCTTCCGCGTTCAGGGAGGCGGCCCGTTTGATTCGAACAGCAGCCGCGCTTTCTGCTCGCCCGGTGAAGCTCGGCTGGCGCTGATTTCCAGAACGCCGATCATCGGTACGTCCCGGTTCTCGCGAGCGCGTTGCGCGCGCAATGCGGCGATGCGCCGGTCCAGCTTGCTCGTCGCATCGGCCAGGCCCCGCGCGGCGAGTATCTCGCGCATATCCAGCAGTTCCCTGATCTTCTCGGCTCTTGCATCCATCGGTTCCGGCGCGTCCGGCGGGGGCGATGCCGCAGGCTGCGAGCGCACCGGATTGCCCCAGTGTTCCTTTGGCAGACTCGCCGCAGCAGCAAACTGCTCCGGCAAGGCGACAAGCCGCGCGATCGTGAGGCGCTTGAACTTGATTGCCTACGAGAGGGCGTCATCACCGCGGTCGTTTCTCACGCTGTTGTCGGCGCCGCGCGCAAGCAGCTCCCGAACCAGATTCTCGTGGCCTTCGTACACCGCCATCATGAGCACGCTCGAGCCGTTGGTGCTGCGCGCGTTGATGTCGGCACCGTGCTCGAGCAGCAGTTTCGCGACCCCGCCGTGTCCGGCGAACACCGCGTAGTGGAGGGCGCCCCACTGCATGGGTTCGCTTTCGACGCGCGCGCCGTGCGCCAGCAGCCACTTGACCGCGGCGGCGTGTCCGCGCCAGCCGGCGTGCATCAGCGCCCGTTCACCCAGGGCGTTCGCCTTGTTGACGTTCGCGCCGCGCGCGACGAGCAGTTCCATCATCGGAATGTCGCCGCGCCAGGCAGCGATCATCAGACCGGTGCCGATGCGGTCGGCCAGGGTGTCAGGGTCGAGCCCTTCATCGAGCCACTTGTGCAACTGCGCGATATCGCCCATCTCCAGGCGATTGCCGAAGGTCGCTGCATCCGGCTGCGCCAAGGGCGTGCCTGCGTACAGCAGAAGCACCAGCGCACACAGGCCGAGCTTCGTGCTGATAGAGTGTCGCGACACTGTTCGATCCTTCAGCCGTTTACGATGATCCGCGAGCGTTCCTGCCTTGGCCGGGCACTGGCCCTTTCGCTCGTCCTGCATGCCGCGGTGATTGGCGCCGTTGCGCAGCTTCTCGCCACGCCGCCGATCGCGCGCCTTGCCCTGCCGGACCTGACGGTGACTTTGCGCGAACCGGAACTGGTGCCGCCAAAGCCGCCGCGGGAGCACCCGCAACTGCTGCTGCCGCAGGACACACCCCGGAATCCTAGCGCAGCCAGGCCCGCCGCGGCGCAGACGGCGCCGCCGCAGCGGCTCTCCGGTGAAGCGGCGCTCAGCGCAGCCGGGCAGCTGCAACGCGAACTGCTGTATCCGCGCGAAGCGATCGAGCGCGGGCTGCAGGGCGAGGCGCTGGTGCTGCTCTTTCTCGACCAGACGGGCAACGCAGTCGCCGCGAGGATCGAGTCGAGCAGCGGCCACGCGCTGCTCGATGACGCGGCGGTGCGCGCGGCGCGAACCCTGCGCGCGCTGCCCGACAGCGCGCCGCGCGATGTCCTGCTGCAGGTGCGCTTCAGGCTGCGTTGACCAGCCGCTTGAGCTCGGCTTTCTGTACCTTGCCCATGGCGTTCCTGGGCAGGCTGTCGACAAACACCACGCGCCGGGGGTGCTTGAATTTTGCGAGACGATCCTCAAACAACTTCAGGACTTCCTGTTCATTCATTTTTTCTTTCGTTACCACGCAGGCGCACGCTGCTTCTCCCCATTTCGAATCCATCACGCCAATTACCGCGGCTTCCGCGATCTGCGGGCAGTCGGCAAGGACGTTCTCCAGTTCGGCCGGGTAGATGTTCTCGCCGCCCGAGATGATCACGTCCTTCAGGCGGCCGATGATCCAGTAGTAGCCTTCCCCGTCCACGCGCGCGAGATCGCCGGTCCTGAACCAGCCGTCCGGCGTGAGCGCTGCAGCGGTCGCCTTGGCATCGTTCCAGTAGCCGCGCATCACGTTCGGCCCGCGCACCCACACTTCGCCCTCCACCAGCTTCAACTCGCAATGCAGTGCCGGTTTGCCTGCGCTGCCCAGTTTGCGCACTGCGTCTTCCTTCAGCAGTACCGTGGCAATTGGTGCGGTTTCCGTGCAGCCGTAGATCTGGCCCACCGGGACGCCGCGCGCGTGGAAGGCGCGAATCTGCGAATCAGGCACCACCATCGAGCCCGCGTTCAGCATCCTGAGCGAGGAGAGGTCCGTCGCGGCCCAAGCGGGATGCGAAATGACCGCCTGGAGGGTCGCCGGGACGAGCAGCGACGTCGTCGGCCGGCGCGCCGCGACGTCGGCCAGCCAGAGTGCTGCATCGAAGCGCCGGTGCAGCGTCACGGTCGCTCCGGTCAGCAGCGCCGGCAGCGTCTGGTTGTTCAGGCCGCCGACGTGGAACATCGGCAGCACGGCCAGGACATGGTCCGACTGCGACAGGTCGTGCGCCTGGATCGAGTTGTAGCCGTTCCAGAGCAGCGCCGATTGCGTGAGAACCACGCCCTTGGGCATGCCCGTCGTCCCGGAGGTGTAGACGATGAGAATGTCGTCATCGTCGTTGCCGTTGGGTTCTGCCTTTTCAATTAGACTTTTTCCCAAGGTAGGAACCCCAAGTTCACAGGCATGAGACTCAAAGTCCGCATCGAAGGCAATCCATTTCGGTGAACAATCCGAAAGAATCGTCTTGTGCTCGGCCGCGGCCAAGCGCCAGTTCAGCGGCACTAGGATCGCGCCCAGCCTCGCGAGCGCGAACAGCAGCACCAGCATCTCCGGGCTGTTGTAGCCCAGCCAGGCAACGCGATCTCCTTTGGAGACATCGAGAGTTCTGGTTTTATCTTCTATAGAATTCCAGAACTGGGAATACGAAATATCAGAACCATGAAAGTGCAAGGCGGTCTTTGAAGGGAAATGCGCCGCCCAGCCTTCGATGATGCGCGAAAGATTAATCGTCGGCCTCGCCGGGCTCGTAGAGCGCCTCGCGGCCGATGCGGTCGAGGCACAGTTCGGCGGTCCAGGGCAGCATCAGCGCGCCGCAACGCGAGTCGCGGTACAGGCGCTCCAGCGGCAGGCTCTTCAGCATGGACTGCCCGCCGCAGGTGCGGATCGCGAGCGCGCACAGCGCGTTCGCATTTTCCATGATGGTGTACTGGGCGGCGTAGGCGCGCAGGCGCGCGTCCTTGGGCGGGTCGACGCGCGCGTCCTCCAGCATGCGCAGGAACAGGGCGCGCGTCTGCTCGAGCTTGACCCACATCTCGGCGACCGCGATCTGTTTGGTCGGATACATGCGCCGTTTCACCGGCGGCATGTCCGGGAGTTCGCCGCGTAGGTATTGGACGGTGAACTCGCAAGCCGCGATGGCAATGCCCATGTAGGTCGGCGACAGGGTCGTGAACATGTGCGGCCAGCGGCCCGCCGCCTGGAAGTACAGGCCGCGCGGCATCATCTGCGCATCGTCGGGCACGAATACGTCCTTGAAGAGGAGCGTGCGCGACAGGGTGCCGCGCATGCCCAGCGGGTCCCATTCGCCAGTGATGGTGAAACCCGGTGCATCCGCGGGCACCGCGATGTAGAGCGTGTCGCGCATGGAACTTCCCGGCTTGTCCTCGGTGCACAGCACGCCGTAATAGTGCGCGGCGCCCGCCAGCGAGGCGAAGATCTTCTTGCCGTTGATGCGCCAGCCGCCGTCCACCTTGGCGGCGAGAGTGCCGAAAGGCGCTTTGCCCGCCGCTGCGGCGCTCCCTTCGGAGAAAGGCTGCGCATAGATCGACCCGTCCTGCACCACGCGCTTGAAGTGCACGGCGCGGTAGCGTTCGTGCTCCTGTTTCTGCGCGGCCGTCATGTCGAGGTCGTCGGCGAGGATGCCCGGCCACAGGGTCGAGCAGGCATGCATGTTGAAGGTGAGGGCGGTGGCGCCGCAGTATTTGCCGAGCGTCGCCGACACCAGCGCGTAAGTGCGCAGGTCGGCGCCCAGGCCGCCGAATTTCTCCGGCACGCACAAACCGAGCAAACTCGCGCTCCTCAGGTCGGCGTAGTTCTCGAAGGGAAAGCTCGCTTCGCGGTCGTATTTTCCCGCGCGCGCGGCAAACACAGGGCCGAGCGATTCGGCGAGCGCGATCAAATCCTTCTGTTTCCTGGTTGAATCAAAACCAGAGCCCGTGACGGAATAGCGCGGATCGTTCACAGGTTGTTGCCGATCAGGAAGGAATGCAGGGCGTCGTTGAAGGCTTGCGGCTGGTCCATGGGCCCGAGGTGGCCGCAGCCTTCGAGCAGGACGTACTCAGCTCCGGGAATCTTTCTTGCCATCTTTTCCATCACGGCAGGCGGCGCGGTCTTGTCGCCCGATCCGGCCACCACGAGGGTCGGCACCTTGATGGCGGCCAGTTCCTTCCTGCGATCGAAGGTTGTGAGCAGGTGCACCGCCTTGCGATACGTCTCCAGCGGCACGTGCGCCATGATCTGCTCCGCAAGTTTCGAATTGCTGCCCATGGCGGGAAGGAGCTGCGCGGCAATCTCCGCCATGGTCTTGCCCTCGTCGAGCGGGCCGATGCGCGCGGCGATGAATTTCTTCGTGAAGTCGCTGCCGCCGCCGGCGAAGGCGGGGCTGGTGAAGCAGAAGGCGAGCGCCTTGATCAATTGCGGGTAACGCGCATAGGCCTCCTGCGCGATCATGCCGCCCATGCTGTGCCCGACCAGCACCACCGGCTCATCGGCAAGTGACTCGATGAGGCGCGCGAGCGATGCAGCGATGTGCTCCAGATCGTAGGGCTCGACGGTCGGGCTGTGGCCGTAGCCGGGCTGGTCCCAGGCGTGCGACGGATAGCCGAGGCCGCCGAAGTAGGGCAGTTGCAGCTCCCAGGCATGGTGGCCGCCGCCCACGCCATGAAGGAAGACAAGCGGAGTCATGCCTCAAGCTTTCCGTCCCGTACTACCGTTTTGCCATCCAGCTCGATCGTGCAGTGGCGGAACGGCAGGTCGAAGTGGCCCAGGGTGTGGCGTCCCGCGACTTCGTTCGCCCCTGTCGAATAAAGGAAATTGCCGGCGAAGGCGCGCTGCTCGGTGCCGTTGACGTCTCGCCGGTCGTACATCGCCAGCGCATCCCAGCGCGCGCGCGCATTCAATCCCCAGCCGACATGCGACACCGCGTAGGCCTCGCGGTCTCCCCAGGCGGAAAAATATTCGCGCATCAGCTCGGCGTCGAGCGAATCGCCGTCGATCTTCGTCACGTAATCGTTGTCGATCGTGAGCCCCACCGGCGATTCGAGGTAGCGCTTGAACGTGAGATTGAGATCGCCAGGCGTCATCGCCAGCGTGCCGTTCACGCTTCCCGCCTTCGGAAAAGCCAGGCACAGGCCGCCCGGCCAGTGCGACAGCGTGCCGGGCTTCCCGGTGTAACCCCACACCCCGCCAACGCGGGCGCCCTCGATGCGGATATCGAGTTTGGTGCCGGCGGGGGAGGTGACCTTCATCGATTTCGCTTCGCGCAACAGGCGCATGGCTGCCCTCACCTTCTGCTCGTCGGCGGAGGAGGGGGCGAGGCGCTCGAGCACGTCGGGGTGCTCGTTCGAGATGTACAGCACCCGCGCTCCGCCCTGCAGAATCTGCGGCAGCTCCGCCGCGTGCATCAGGCCTTCTACCGTGCAGTCGGCAACGAATACCGAAGCCACGAGCGCGCCGATGGCCGGGCCCAGGTTCTGCAGCGCGACCGACGCGCCGGTGGAGCGAATCGGCACCGGCGCGCTCTGGCGCGCGGTAGGCACCACGACGTGGAACGGCCGGGCGCCGAGGCGCGTGAGCCCGAGTTCAGCAAGCTGCACGTTCAGCGATCGGGACTGGGATTCCGAAAGTACCGCGCAGATGTCGCCGCGCGAGACCTTGCAGAGCGCGAACACCTCCGCGAACAGGTCGATCCACTTGCCTTCGATGCGGTCGGCGATCATCGCTGCTGGCTCCCACGGGACACCGGATATTACCGTGTAGAATCAATCTTCCATGATCGTGTTCGATCTTCACTGCAAAGACGGCCATCGCTTCGAGGGCTG
>SHXL01000162.1 GCA_009693345.1 Betaproteobacteria bacterium | reverse complement strand
GCTACAGGCCACCGGCGCCGGCGGCCTGTAGCCCTCGGCCCCTCATGCTCGCGCAACCGCAGATGGTGCAGTAAAGTAACAATGGCCCTGGTACAAAAGATCGGTCAGGTCAGGCTGCAATTAGAAATTTCTTCAGCATTGGGGGATCTCCTCTGATTCAGGCGGCAGCGCGCGCCGGGTTGGCGTGACATTCGGCGAGGTAGGCCATCGCGGCCTGCACGCCTTCCTTTCTGACCGGTACTCCGGCGAGCTGCAATCCCATCTCGCATCCCGCGAGCGTGCCCATCAGGGTCAGATCGTTGAAATCGCCCAGATGGCCGATGCGAAATACCTTGCCCGCAAGCTTGCCCAGTCCCGTGCCGAGCGACATATCGAAATTTTCCAGGATGATTTTGCGGGCCTTGTCCGCATCGTGCCCGGCAGGCATCAGTACCGCAGTGAGTGAGGAAGAGTACTCGGCGGGATTCTTCGCAAGCACTTCCAGCCCCCAGGCGCGCACCGCGCGCCGCGTGCCCTCGGCGTGCCGTTGATGGCGCGCGAATACGTTTTCCAGACCTTCTTCCTCGAGGAGCATTTTCAGCGCTTCGCGCAGCCCGTAGAGCAGGTTGGTCGCGGGCGTGTACGGGAAGTAGCCGTCCTTGTTGCTGGCGATCATCTCGCCCCAGTCCCAGTAACTGCGGGGCATCTTCGCGGTCTTCGAGGCCGCGAGCGCTTTCTCTGAAACCGCATTGAAGGAAAGCCCGGGCGGCAGCATCAAGCCCTTCTGCGAGCCGCCGACGGTTACATCCACGCCCCATTCGTCGTGCCGGTAGTCAATCGAGCCAAGCGAGGAGATCGTGTCCACCAGATAGAGCGCCGGGTGTTTCGCGGCATCGATTGCGCGCCGCACCTCTGCTATGCGCGATACCACTCCGGTCGCGGTTTCGTTGTGCACTATGCACACGGCCTTGATGCGGTGCTCCTTGTCCTCGCGCAGCCGGGACTCGATCGCCTGCGGGTCGGCGCCGCTGCGCCAGTCACCGGCAATGAACTCGGACTCAAGGCTGAGCCGCTTGGCCATCTTCTGCCATAGCGTCGCGAAATGCCCGGTCTCGTACATCAATACCCGGTCGCCAGGGGACAGCGTATTTGCCAACGCAGCCTCCCAGGCGCCGGTTCCCGAAGCCGGATAAATGACCACCGGGCTGTCGGTCCTGAAGACGCGCTTCATTCCTTCGAGGACTTCCTTGCCGAGCGACCCGAAGGCCGGACTGCGGTGGTCCATGGTCGGGAAATCAATGGCTCGCAGCACCCGGTCGGGAACGTTGGTCGGTCCCGGGATCTGAAGGAAATGGCGTCCGGCGTTTCGAGTCATCCTTGGCTCCTAAGATTGCATGCAAAAATATTATTTGTGCGCAGCATAAGGGATATCTCTTGCTTAAACCCTTGATATTTTGTATTCTGCATACAAAATGAACAATTCGCAAGAGCTGACCCCGATCGTTCGACGACCCCTGCATGAGGAAGCCGCCGACCGCCTGCGCGACCTGATCGTCCAAGGGCGGCTCGTCGCCGGTATCCGGTTGAACGAACGCCTGCTCACCCTGCAGCTCGGCGTCTCGCGCACGCCGCTGCGAGAGGCCTTCAAGGTACTCGCCACCGAGGGCTTGGTCGAGCTGCTGCCGAACCGCGGCGCCATCGTTTCGCAGATGGATCCTGTACGGTTGGCAGAAACCCTTGCCGTGATGGGCGCCCTTGAGGCGCTCGCCGGCGAGTTCGCCTGCATGAACGCGACCGAGGCCCAGATCAACGAGATCCGCGCGCTGCACTACGAAATGCTCGCCCACCATGCACGCGGCGATCTCGCCGGCTACTTCAAGTTCAACCAGGCGATCCACCTGAAAATCGTGAAGTATTCCGGCAACGCGGTATTGTTCAATGCCTACCGGCAAATGAACGGCAACGTGCGGCGCGCGCGCTATATGGCGAACCTGTCGCAGGAGCGATGGGACGCGGCCGTGCGCGAACACGGCGCAATCCTCGCCGCCTTGAGTGCAAGGGACGTCAAACGCATCAAGGGGCTGCTCTCGGACCATCTTGCGCATAAACTTTCCAGCGTGCTGGCTGATCTGAAAACGCTGTCGACGCGCCAGGCGGCGTGAGCGCGCCATCGTTTCCGGTCAAGGTGGTGGCTGCCCGGCCGGGCGACTCTGCGCTCGCGCAACGCCTGCGCAGGAATGTCGATGGCGAAGTGCTGTTCGATGCCGCCTCCCGCGGGCGCTACTCCACCGACGCCTCGATCTATCAGGTGGAGCCGATCGGCGTTGTCGTGCCGCGTAGCGCCGAAGCGGCGCGCTCCGCGATCGCGGTCGCCGCCGATGCGGGCGTGCCGGTGCTGCCGCGCGGCGCCGGAAGTTCGCAGTGCGGCCAGACGGTCGGCGCCGCTCTGGTAATCGATGACTCGAAATACCTGAATCGGCTGATCGGTGTGGACGCCGAGGCGCGCACCGCGCTGGTTGAGCCGGGATTGGTGCTCGACACCCTGAACGCGAAACTGCGTCCGCTCGGCCTCTGGTTTCCGGTGGATGTATCCACCAGCGCCCAGGCGACGCTGGGCGGCATGGCCGGCAACAACTCATGCGGCTCGCGCTCGATCGCCTACGGCAACATGGTGCACAACGTGCTCGCGATAGACGCGGTGACGGTGGAAGGCAGACGCTGGCGCTTCGGGCCGATGGCGGGCCCTTCCGGGCCGACCGAATATCTCGACCTCGTTTCACGCCTGAAAAGCATTTACGAACGGGAAAAAGGCGAAATCGAAAGCCGTTTTCCGAAAGTCCTGCGCAAAGTCGCCGGCTACAACCTCGATCATCTCGGACCACCACATGCGAATGCCGCGCACCTGCTGGTCGGATCCGAAGGCACGCTCGCCTGGACGGAGCAGCTGCTGCTCAAGCTCTCGCCGCTGCCCGCCGCGCGGGCGCTCGGTGTCGTGCATTTCCCGAAATTCCATACCGCGATGGAACTCACGCAACATATCGTGAAGCTCGGGCCTTCGGCGGTGGAACTGGTGGACCGCACCATGATCGGCCTGGCGCGCGATATCGCGGCCTTTCGCAAGACTGTGGATGCTTTCATCAAGGGCGAACCGGATGCGATCCTGCTGGTCGAATTTTCTGGAGAAGATTCTTCCTTTCAAGAGAAAAAATTAAGGGATTTGGTCCAATTGATGGCCGATCTCGGCCTGCCGGGCAGCGTGGTCGAAATCACCGATTCGAAACAGCAGAAAGATCTCTGGGAAGTCCGCAAGGCCGGCCTGAACATCATGATGTCCATGAAGGGGGACGGCAAGCCGGTCTCGTTCATCGAGGATTGCGCGGTACCGCTGGAACACTTGGCCGAGTACACCGACCGTCTGACGCAGGTGTTCGAGAAGCACGGCACGCGCGGTACGTGGTATGCGCATGCTTCGGTGGGCACTCTGCATGTGCGGCCGGTGCTCGATATGCGGCGCGACGGCGTCGAGAAAATGCGAGCTATCGCTGAAGAGGCCTGCGCCATGGTCAGGCAGTACAAGGGCGCGTACTCGGGCGAGCATGGCGATGGCCTCGTGCGCTCGGAGTGGATCGCGCCCTTCTTCGGCCCGCGGCTCACTGCGGTGCTGGGAGAAATCAAGTCACTGCTCGACCCGCGCGGGCTCATGAACCCCGGCAAGATCGTTGCACCTTCGAAGATGGACGACAAGACCTTGTTCCGCTTCAAGCCGGGCTATGAGACCAAGGCGCCGCCGCCGGCGCTCGACTGGTCGGAATGGGGCGGCCTGGATAAGGCCGTCGAGATGTGCAACAACAACGGCCATTGCCGAAAATTCGATGCCGGCACCATGTGTCCCTCGTATCGGGTTACGCAGGATGAGCAGCATCTGACCCGCGGCAGGGCAAACACCCTGCGCCTCGCGCTCTCCGGGCAACTGGGAATGAATTCCGCTGCGATGGTGAAAGAGGCGCTCGAATTGTGCGTGTCGTGCAAGGGCTGCAAGCGCGAGTGCCCGACTGGCGTCGACATGGCGCGCATTAAAATCGAGTTCCTCGCCCACTACCGCAAAGATCACGGCCTGACGCTCCGCGATCGCGCTGTGGCCTATCTTCCGCGTTACGCGGAATATGCGGCATTTGTCGCGCCGCTCGCGAACCTCGGCATGCGGATGTTCGGCGGGCTTGCCGGATTCACGGCCAAGCGCCCGCTTCCGGCCTGGCGGAGAGATGCCTTCGTCGACCGGGCGTGGCCGAAAAGCGGCGCACGAGAGGTGGTGCTTCTGGTCGATACCTTCAATCGCTATTTCGAGCCCGAAAACGTGCGCGCGTCGATCCGGGTGCTTCAGGCTGCTGGCTATCGCGTGCACGCGGCCGACCCGGTCCACGGCAACCGCCCTCTCTGCTGCGGCCGTACATTCCTTTCCGCAGGCCTGGTGGACGAAGCGCGGGCGGAAGCGACGCGCGTGCGCGACGCGCTCGCGCCGTGGCTGGCGCAAGGGGTCCCGATCATCGGGCTTGAACCTTCCTGCCTGTTTACCCTGCGTGACGAGTACGGCGTACTGCTTCCTGGGACCGAAGCGCTGGCGGAAAATTCGTTCCTGTTCGAGGAGTTCCTCGCCAACGAATCAACCGCCGGCCGTCTCAATTTGAAATTGAAAGCGATCGCTGCTGCGGCATTGCTGCACGGGCACTGCCATCAGAAGGCGTTTGCGGCAATGGGCGCTGTCGAGCATGTCCTGCGCCTCGTTCCGGGACTCAACGTGCGGACGATCGAGTCCTCGTGCTGCGGCATGGCAGGCAGCTTCGGCTACGAGGCGGAGCACTATGACATTTCAATGAAGATGGGCGAAGCGAGCCTGCTGCCTGCGGTGCGCGAGGCCGCAGCCGGCACCCTTGTCGTGGCTGACGGAACCAGCTGCCGGCACCAGATCGAACATGGGGCGCAGCGACAAGCGCTGCATGTCGCCCGTGTTCTGGAAAAAGCGCTTACCTGAGGTTCAGCGCGTTTTGCGCGATGCGGCGAACAAGCCGATGCCCACCAGGATCATCGGCAGGCTCAGCCACTGGCCCATGGAGAAACCGAGCGCCAGAAAGCCGAGGAAGCTGTCCGGTTCTCGTGCGAACTCGCCGATGAAGCGGAACGCGCCATAGCCGAGGAGGAATAGCGCCGAGACCTGCATTCGCGGGCGGGGGCGGGAGGAGAACCACCACAGCAGCGCGAACAGCGCGAAGCCCTCGAGCGCCATCTGGTAGAGCTGTGAAGGATGACGCGGCAGCGGACCGGCGCCGCGGAATACCATTCCCCACGGAACATCGGTGACGCGGCCCCACAATTCGCCGTTGATGAAATTGCCGAGGCGTCCCGCGCCGAGGCCGATCGGCACCAGCGGCGCGACGTAGTCCATCAGGTCCCACCATTTGACGCGCTGGCGCCAAGCGACGAAGGACATTGCGGCGAGCACGCCAAGAAAGCCGCCGTGGAATGACATGCCGCCCTGCCAGATGGCGAAAATTTCGAGCGGGTGCGACAGGTAGTAGCCTGGCTTGTAGAACAGCACGTAGCCCAGTCGCCCGCCGAGGATTACTCCGACGATGCCGCCGAACAGCAGGTCGTCCAGCTGTTCGCGCGTGACGGGTGCGCGGCCGGCGTCAATGCGGCGGGTGCCGAGCCACCAGAAGGAAGCGAAGGCGAGCAGGTACATGAGGCCGTACCAGCGCACGGCGAGCGGGCCGAGCGAGAACACGACCGGATCGAAATTCGGATGAATCAGCACGGTAGAATTCAATTTTAGCGTCGGTGGAGGAATCGCATGGCTGACAACCGCAGAAGTCGACTCATCACGCAGGGTCCGGCCCGCTCGCCCAACCGCGCCATGCTGCGCGCGGTAGGCTTCAAGGACGGCGACTTCGAGAAACCGATCGTCGGCGTGGCCAACGGGCACTCCACCATGAACCCGTGCAACGCCGGCATCCAGCCGCTGGTCGACAGCGCGATGGCGGCGCTGGAGGCGGCGGGCGCCAAGCCGCAGGTGTTCGGCGTGCCGACCATCACCGACGGCATCGGCATGGGGACCGAGGCGATGAAGTATTCGCTGGTGTCGCGCGAAGTGATCGCCGATGCGATCGAGACCTCGGTCAACGGCCAGGCCATGGACGGTGCGCTCGTCGTCGGCGGTTGCGACAAGAACATGCCGGGCGGCGTGATGGCGCTGGCGCGCATGAACGTTCCGGGGATCTACGTGTACGGCGGCACGATCAAGCCGGGGAAGTGGAAAGGCGTGGATCTGACCATCGTTTCGGCGTTCGAGGCGGTAGGCGCCTTCAGTGCAGGCAGGATGAGCCAGGAGGATTTCATCGGCATCGAGAAAAACGCCTGCCCCTCGGTGGGTGCCTGCGGCGGCATG
>SHXL01000161.1 GCA_009693345.1 Betaproteobacteria bacterium | reverse complement strand
CGCGAATACAACGAGGTGAGGCCCCACAGTTCGCTTGGCTACAGGCCACCGGCGCCGGCGGCCTGTAGCCCTCGGCCCCTCATGCTCGCGCAACCGCAGATGGTGCAGTAAAGTAACAATGGCCCTGGTACAAAAGATCGGTCAGGTCACGTGCATGATGCCGGTGTAGCTGGTGTCGTCGAAATCGAGCACGTGCCCGGCGGTGCCATTCACCAATGCCGCGCCCACCGCGGAGAAGCGATCCGGGAAACCCAGCGCGCCGGACGACCCCGGCGAATAGACGGCGCGCGCATGCTCGACGATGCGCCTCGTCAGCGGATGCGGCGCCGCCGCCAGCGTCACCCCCGCAAAATCGACGATGCATCGCCTCGCGGCGCGGGTCACCTCGGACGGCACGCTATCCAGCGCGAGCGCGCTGCTCCAGGCGGCCATCCGTTCCGCGAGCGTCGCCGCCGCCATCGGCACGGGAGCGTTCACTATTCAGCCTCCCTGATCTGGCCCCCGAGCGCCTGCGCGACCCTGGTCAGCCACTCCCAGAAGCTGACGGCATAATCGCGCGTCACGTAGACGTCGAACACGGCCTCGCCCTCCGGGCCGGTGCGGTGAACAAGCACTGGAATGTGGTGGATCACGCTCTGCGCAAACGCATCCACCGGAAACACGCTGTGGTCCAGGTCGACCGGCAAGCCGCGGTTGAGTAGCGTGCGCGCCTGCGCCCCCGCCACCCGGACCACCGTGCGGCTGTGGCCGATTTCGGTGACCACCGCATCCTCGCCGGGCGCCTGCGTGACGAACGTGCGCAACAGGTCGTCGTCTGCCGCTCCCGCCACCCACAGCCGCTCCGGGCCGACGCGGAAGATCGAGCGCCCGGCGTGCGAAACCGCCCGCAAACCGTCGCCTGGAATCGCGCAGCTCAATAGCGCTTCCAGCCCTCGGCACAACTGCGGAAAGCTATCGCGCCATCCGCAAACCTGAACCAGCGTGCGGCTCAGGCGTTCAGAGAGAATGACGGCCGCCGGACCCTCCGGCGCCCCGATGCGACCTGGCCTGTAGACCGCGGCCAGAGCCGAGCGCTGTTCAGGCATTCAGCCGCCTTCCTTCCGGGTCGACGAAGTGCGCAGACCTGACGCGAACCGGGGTGACTTCGCCGCGCAGCGGGAAAACGGCATCGATGACATCCCCTTCCCGCGACAGGCCTCTCGACACGAATCCCAACGCGACGTGCCGGCCAAGCGCGGGCGAATAGGTCACGGACGAGACGAAACCGATGCCATGCCCCTGGTGCCGGCCCGGCTCGCAAAGGATCGCGCCCGCCCGCAACGCCATGTCGCCGCTCGCCGATTCCAGGCCCACCAATTGCGGGCGATGGGCGTCGAGTAGTCCTTCGCGCTGCATCAGCGCGCTGCCGATGAACGGCTTTTTCTTGCTCGCCATGCGCGCCAGGCCCATATCGGCCAGCGTCGTGCGTCCATCGATTTCCGCGCCCGCCACATGCCCCTTTTCGATGCGCAGCGCACCCAGCGCCTCGATCCCGTAGGGCACCAGGTCGAAGGCGGGGCCCGCGTCGCTGATGGCCCGCCAAAGGGTTTCGCCGCAGCCTGCCGGCGCGTAGATTTCGTACGCCATTTCGCCCGAGAAACTGATGCGCAGGAGGCGCACCGGAATCGCGCCGAGATGGCCCTGGCGCACCCCCATGAAAGGAAACGCCGCATTTTCCATGTCGACATCGCGCACCAGGCTCGCGATCAAATCGCGGCTGCGCGGCCCGGCCACGGCGATGGCCGCCCACTGGCTGGTGACCGACGTCACCTGAACCTTGAGGTCCGGCCAGGCCGTCTGCAACAGGTACTCGAGAAACGTCATGACGGCGCCGGCGCCGGCGGTCGTGGTGGTCATGAAGTAGTGATGCTCGGCAAGCCGGGACGTGGTGCCATCGTCAATCACGATGCCGTCGGGGCGCAACATCACGCCGTAGCGGGCCCTGCCGACCGGCAGCGTATCGAAGGCGTTCGTATAGACCCGGTTGAGGAACTCGGCGGCGTCGGGCCCCTGGACGTCGATCTTGCCCAGACTGGAGACGTCGACCATGCCGACGGACTTTCGCACCGCATCCGCTTCGCGGACATAGGCCTCGCGAATCGATTCGCCGGGCATCGGGTAATACCAGGGCCGCAGCCAGAGTCCGGTGGTGATGAAGACCGCGCCGTTGCGCGCGTGAAGGTCGTGCATCGGCGAGCGCCGTGTCGGCTTGAAATGCAGCCCGGTCTCGGCGCCGGCGAGCGCGCCGATCGAAACCGGCCGGTAGGGCGGCCTGAACGTCGTGGTACCCACCGCCGCGATGGGGCGGCCCAGCATCTGCGCGGCGATCGCCAGCGCGTTGAAACTGGAAGTCTTGCCCTGGTCGGGGGCCATGCCGAGCGTGGTGTAGCGCTTGAGGTGCTCGATCGACTCGTAACCCTCGCTCAGGGCAAGGGCGATGTCGTCGTAGCCGACGTCGTGCTGGAAATCGACGAACTTTTTCCGGTATCCGGCGCCCGGGGGATCCGGAATCACCGCGACGGGCGCGATGCCGGTCATGGCGGGTTCATCGGGCAGTCTGACCGGCAGGACGCCTGGCTCCGGCGATGGGGCATATCCGCATGCTTCGGCCGCCGCGCCGCCCTGTCGCATTCCGCTGGCGACGCGCTGACGCACGCCCGGTTCTCCGGCCGCGGATCCGGCGACGCGGTAGCCGGCGGGGACGGCGCCCGCGATGAGCATGGCCCGTTTGTCGTCGTAGGCGAGTGGCGCGCCGCGCTGGCCGAGAAGTTGCAGGGTCGGCGTCCATCCTCCCGAGACCAGCAGCAGGTCGCAGGGCAGGCGCGACTTCGTCGCGCCGATCCGCCCACGGACGGCATCGAAGACGCACACTTCAACGTTGCGGACGCGCTTGCGGCCGTTGGCACGCGCGACGGCACATCCGGCGTGCAGCGCGATTCCCGCCTCCCGGACCGCGCGGTCCAGTTCGGCGCCGATCGCACCCCGGACATCGACCACGGCAACGTCGGCGCCGGCCGCCTTCAAATCGAGCGCCGCGCCGTAGGCGGTGTCGTTGTTGGTGAAAACGACAACGCTGCGGCCCGGAATCACCGCATAGCGATTGACGTAGGAGCGCCCTGCCGAGGCGAGCATTACGCCCGGCAGATCGTTGTTGCCAAAGACGATGGGCCGCTCGAGCATGCCGGTTGCCAGCACCGCCTGCCGTGCCCGCAGGATCCAGTACCGCTGCCGGGGTTGGTCGGGTGCGGGAACCGGGAGATGATCCCCCACCCGCTCGAGCAGGCCGAAAACCAGATTGTCGTACGCGCCGAACACGGTGGTCCGGGTCATCAGCCGGACATTGGGAAGCCCCTTCAATTCGCCCACCGCCGAGGCCAGCCAGGCATCCGTATCGCCGCCCTGCGGCCTGGAGAGCAGCGCCCCCCCCAGTTCAGCCCCGTCCTCCACCAGCACCACGCGCGCGCCGCTTCGCCCGGCGGCCAGTGCCGCGGCCAGTCCGGAGGGCCCGCCACCGATCACCAGCACGTCGCAGAACGCGTGCCCTTTTTCGTAGCGATCCGGGTCCGGTTCGAGGGGAGGATCGCCGAATCCCGCCGCCCGCCGGATGAATTTCTCGTAAAACATCCAGGCGCCGCGAAACGGGCCCATGAAGGTCTTGTAATAAAACCCGGAGGCGAACACCCGGGAGAAGCGATCGATCACGCTCATCACGTCGAAATCGAGCGATGGCCACCGGTGCTGGCTGCTCGCCTCGAGCCCGTCGAACAACTCGACCGTCGTCGCCACGACATTGGGTTCGTGGCGGCCGCCCTGGCGCAGGCCGACCAGCGCATTGGGCTCCTCGACCCCCGCCGCGTAGATCCCCCGCGGACGGTGATACTTGAAGCTGCGGCCGACCAGATGCACCCCATTGGCGAGCAACGCCGATGCCAGCGTGTCGCCGAAGAAGCCGCGGTAGGCGCGCCCGTCGAAGACGAAGGACATCGGCCGCGACCGATCGATGCGCCCGCCCCGGTCGAGCCGGCCGGTCTGTTCGCTCATCGCCCGTCCGCGCCGGCGGCCGGCGAAGCGTCGCGCGCCGGCACCACCGATTGGATCGCATGCGTGACGGTGTCGCGCACCACGTACAGCCACTGCCGGCAGCCGTGCTGGTGCTGCCACAACTCGCGGTGTTCGCCCCGCGGATTGTCGCGGATGAACACGGCATCGGTCCACCGGTCGAGGTCGGCATCGGCGAGAGCGGGGAAGCCGCTCGCGGCGTCGCCGCCATAGGTGAACTCGACCTGGTCGCGTTCGCCGCAATACGGGCAGGCGATTCTCAGCATCCGCTTGGCCTCAATGCGCCCAGGGCGTCGGTCCCCCGCCCTTTTCGTCGAGTTGATGGCCGCGACGGAAACGATCGAGGGTGAAGCGCTCATTCAATTCGTGCGGCCGGTCCTTCGCCAACGTGTGGGCGAAACACCAACCCGAGGCCGGCGTCGCCTTGAACCCGCCGTAGCACCAGCCGCCGTCGATATACAGCCCGTCGATCGGGGACTTGCTGATGATCGGGCTGCCGTCCATCGTCATGTCCATGACTCCGCTCCACTGGCGCACCACGCGCAGCCTCGACAGCAGCGGAATGAGCGCCTTGGCGTCGGCCATCGTTTCCTCCACGATCGGCAGATCGCCGCGCTGCCCGTAGGAGTTGTAGCCGTCCAAATCGCTGCCCATCACCAGGCCGCCCTTGTCGTCCTGCGAAACATAGAAATGCGCCGCACCGAACGAAACGACGCAATGGAGCATCGGCTTGACCGGCTCCGTCGCGAACGCCTGCAGCAGGTGCGTTTCGATCGGCAGGCGCAACCCCGCCATCCTGGCCACGTGACTCGTATGCCCGGCGACCGCCAGCCCGACCTTCTGCGCGCGAATGTCGCCGCGGGTCGTCCTGACGCCGACGATCCGGCCCTGCTCCTGCAGGAACCCCTTCACTTCGCAGCCCTGGATGATGTCGACCCCGTGGCGGTCCGCTCCCCGGGCGTAGCCCCAGGCGACCGCATCGTGCCGCGCAACGCCGGCACGCTGCTGCCAGAGCGCTCCGAGGATGGGGA
Organism: Betaproteobacteria bacterium; assembly: GCA_009693345.1. Lineage (GTDB taxonomy): Bacteria > Pseudomonadota > Gammaproteobacteria > Burkholderiales > SG8-39 > RBG-16-66-20. The sequence goes on along the minus strand of SHXL01000161.1, from coordinate 1,293 downwards.
AGCGCGCGTGATCGGAGAAATCGAGGATCGGCACCCTGCGCCGCACTTCCTCGCGCGTGAGCAGCTCCGCATCGATGCCGTTCATCCGCATGATGTTGCCCCGCCGCGCGGCCGCGTCCATCTGCGCCGGCGAATGGCAGGTATTGAGCTGCCCGCGCTGCGAAAGCATCACGTTGAAATTCAGCTCGCCGCTCATCTCCTCCCAAAGCTGCAGCGACTTCTCGTAGAAGCGGGTGTTGCCGTCGATCATGTAGTTGGACCGGACGATGGTGGTATTGCGGCCGGTATTGCCGCCGCCGATGTACCCCTTTTCGATCACCGCAACGCTGGCCGCGCCGTGTTCCTTCGCGAGGTAATAGGCGGTGGCGAGCCCGTGCCCGCCGCCGCCGACGATCACGAAGTCATAGCCGGCCCTGGGCTCCGCATTGCGCCAGGCGCGGGTCCAGCCCCGGTTTGCGCCGAGGGCCTTGCGGATGAGCGTGAACGCCGAGTAATGCGTCATGGCGTGCTCGCGGTCGAAACGGCTCGCATCATCGCGCAGGCGAAGCCGGCGGGTCCCCGCGCCTCACAGCAGCCGATCGTAGGCCGGCTGGCTGTAGTACTTCACGTAGAAGTCGTTGCGGATATCCCGCAGCGTCGGCGTTGCGATCCGGGCCTCGTCGACCAGCGCAAGATCGCAATCGGCCGCAATAAAGGTGTTGACGCGGTCGCCGCCGTTGGCGATTGACCTGACCGATCTTTTGTACCAGGGCCATTGTTACTTTAATGCACCATCTGCGGTTGCGCGAGCATGAGGGTGACCTGACCGATCTTTTGTACCAGGGCCATTGTTACTTTACTGCACCATCTGCGGTTGCGCGAGCATGAGGGGCCGAGGGCTACAGGCCGCCGGCGCCGGTGGCCTGTAAGCCAAGCGAACTGTGGGGCCTCACCTCGTTGTATTCGCGCCGCCAGCGCTCGATCACGATGCGCGCTTCCTTCAGACTGTAGAAGATCTCCCCGTTGAGCAGCTCGTCCCTGAGCGTGCCGTTGAAGCTCTCGCAGTAGCCGTTCTCCCAGGGGCTGCCCGGTTCGATGTAGAGCGTGTTGGCGCCGATTCGCTGCAGCCACTCGCGTAGCGCCTTGGCGGTGAACTCTGGGCCGCTGTCTGAGCGAATGTGCTCGGGAATCCCTCTGATGAGCATGACCTCGGCCAGCAGCTCGATCACCTCCTGGGCGCCGATGCGCCGAGCCACCAGGATCGCCAGGCACTCCCGCGTGTACTCATCGATCAGCGTGAGCAACCTCAGCACG
>SHXL01000160.1 GCA_009693345.1 Betaproteobacteria bacterium | reverse complement strand
GGCCTGCGCCATGAACCCGCTACTTCATCTTCGAATAGACCGTCGGCGCGAGGAACGTATTGGGGATGTTTGCGATGAGCGGCCCGTTCTTCTCGGTCTCGGCGCGCGCCTTGTGCCACTCGGGGTCACCCATGAAGCCGCCGAAGACGCGCTCGCGCTCGGCCATGTCTTTCCACTCCAGCATGTAATGCAGCTCCTGGTTGCTCGCCCCGACCAGCGTGGTCCAGAAGCCCACCGCGCGGATGCCGTGCTTCTCCCACAATTTGAGGGTGATGGTCTCGAAGCGCTTGTTCAGGTCGGGCAGGCGGCCCGGCATGCATTGGTAGACGCGCAATTCGTACATCATGGATTTCTTCTCTCCGTCGGTTAAAAAGGGTTCGCTTTGATGAATGAATATTAAACTGTCCGCATGCCCGTTTCACGCCTTTCGGCGTTCCTGCTGCTCGCGCTTGCGAACCTGTTCTGGTCCGGCAACTGGATCGCCGGCCGCGCCCTGCGCGACGCCTTCGACCCGGTGACGCTGAATTTCTGGCGCTGGACGGTCGCCGCCGTGGTGCTGGCACCCTTTGCCCTTCCCACGATCAGGGGCAAGGGCGCGCTGCTCCGGCGCCACGCGGGCATCCTGCTGCTGCTCGCCTTTACCGGCGTGGCGCTGTTCCAGAGCATGGTCTATCTCGGATTGCGCAGCACGCTCGCGGTCAATGCGGTGCTGCTCAATTCATCGATGCCGCTCTTCATGCTGCTTTGCTCGTGGATGATCGAGCGCGAGCACGCGTCGCCCAGGCAGATCGCCGGCATGCTGGTCTCGCTCGCGGGCATTCTCGTGATCCTGTCGCACGGCGAGCCCGCAGCGCTGCTGCAGCTCGAGCTGCACGCCGGTGACGCGTGGATCCTGCTCGCGATGCCGGTCTGGGGCATCTATTCGGTAATACTCAAGCGCCGGCCGCCGGAGCTGGGCGGCATCGCTTTCCTGTTCGTGATTTCGGTGGCCGGCGTCCTGATGCTCGCCCCGCTTGCCGCGCTGCAGGCCGCACTGGAGCCGCCGCGCCTGCCCTCGGCGCCGGCGGCCCTGGCCGTGGTCTACATGGGAATTGCCGCCTCGGTGCTCGCGTTCATCTGCTGGAACCACGGCGTAGCCATCGTCGGCGCCAACTCTGCCGGCTTCACCATACACCTGCTGCCGGCGTTCGGCACGCTGCTCGCGATCCTGCTGCTCGGCGAAACGTTCCAGGTCTTCCACGCCGCCGGCATCGCCACGATCCTTGCCGGCGTGCTGCTCGCGACGCGCACGGCGCCGGCGCCGATGGAACGCACCCGGGTAAACTGATCCGCAGCGATGTCTTCCACAATCCAGCGTTTGTCGGCCTCGGAAGCCGCGCGCGCCATCCAGGACGGCCGGCTGACTTCCGAGTCCCTGGTGGCGGCCTGCCTCGAGCGCATCGCCGCGCGCGATGGCGAACTGGCCGCCTGGGTGCATGTCGCCCGGGACGCGGCGCTCGCGCAGGCGCGCGCGCTCGACCGGCAGCCTGCGCGCGGGCTGCTGCACGGCGTTCCGTTCGGCATCAAGGACATTTTCGACACCGCGGACATGCCGACCGAGCACGGTTCCCCGATCTATCGCGGCAACCGGCCGCGCGCGGATGCGGCGGTGGTCGCGCTGCTGCGGCAGGCGGGCTGCGTCATTCTCGGCAAGACGGCGACCACGGAATTCGCCCTCGTCCATCCGACCTCTACGCGCAATCCCCGTAACCCGGCGCATACGCCGGGCGGCTCCTCGAGCGGCTCGGCGGCGGCGGTGGCCGACCATATGGTGCCGCTCGCGCTCGGCACGCAGACCGGAGGCTCGGTCATCCGCCCCGCGGCATACTGCGGGGTCATCGGCTTGAAGCCGAGCTTCGGCAGCATCAACCGCAGCGGCGTGAAGCAGGTATCGGATACGCTGGACACGGTCGGGTTGTTCGCGAATACCGTCGAGGACGCGGCGCTCGCACTGAACCTTCTCTCCAGCCGCCGGATCCCCGACTTCGCGGCGAAGGCCGCTGCGCCGCGCATCGGCTTCGCGCGCACTTCGCGCTGGAAGGAGGTCGATGCCGCTACCCACGCCGCGCTGGAGTCCGCGGCCAGGCGGCTCGCTTCGGCAGGCGCCGATGTGAGGGATGCGGCGCTCCCTGCGGCAGCCGAAGCGCTGTTCGAGGAGCACGGCCCGATCATGAACTTCGAGGCCGCGCGCGCCCTCGCCTGGGAGCAGGCGCAGCATCGCGAGGCGATCAGCGCCGAGCTGCTCATCCGCTTGGACGAGGGCTGGGCATGGTCGCGCGAGCGATACGACAGCGCGAGGCAGATAGCGCGCGACGCACGCCGCCAGTTTGCCGATCTGATGCGCGGATTCGATCTGCTGCTCACGCCCAGCGCACGAGGCGAAGCGCCGAAGGGGCTCACTTCAACCGGCGACTCCCTGTTCAACCGCATCTGGACGCTGCTCGGCGTGCCCTGCGTCACGCTGCCCTGGGGCAGCGGGTCGAATGGATTGCCGCTCGGCATCCAGCTCGTCGCCGCGATCGAGCAGGACACAGCGCTCCTCGCGCATGCGCAGTGGGCGGCAAGCGCGCTCGCCTAGCTCTGCACAACGTCGTCCCCGCTTTCGCAGGAACGACGAAGCGCTATTTTCAACTGCCGGGAACTATCCCCGCCGGCAGCGTTTCCACGTAGCGGCAGATGTCGCCCGGGCGCGTGAGCCAGATCTTTTCGCGCTGCTTGACGATGTGCTCGATCACCTGCCGGAAGCGGCGCAGGCGGTGCGGCTGGCCGAGGATGAAGCTGTGCAGCACCAGGCTCATCACCAGCGGCCGGCGCGCGGATTCCTCCAGCATTTCGTCGAAATGGTCGATCAGGTTCTCGCAATACAGTTGCGACGGCGTGCGCCGCGACACGCATTCCAACGAGTCGTTGAGATCGTGCGCGTAGGGAATGGAGAGGATCGGGCCGTGTTTGGTGCGGAACCAGACCGGCTGGTCGTCCAGCGGCCAGTCCATCATGTAGCGAAAGCCTGCCTCGCGCAGCAGATCGGGCGAGGCGTTGGTCTGCGAGATGTAGGGCCCGAGCCAGCCCGTCGGCCGCTTGCCTTCGTGCTTTTCGATCGCGGCGGCGGCGTCCTGGATGCAGGCCCGTTCTTCGTCTAGCGGCATGTCGACCTGGCGTTCCGTGTTGCTGCGGCCGTGGCCGACGATTTCGTCGCCGCGCTTCGCGAATGCCGCCACCATTTGCGGGCAATAGTCGTAGAGCTCGGTGTTGACCAGCAGCCCGTAGGGCAGGTCGTAGGCCTCGGCGAGCTCGAGCAGGCGCCAGGCGCCGACGCGGTTGCCGTAGTCGCGCCAGCCAAAGGCGCGCGCGTTCGGCTGCGGATGCGGGGCCGCGTAGTCGTTGCCAAGGCCCTCGCCGAAGGAAAAGTGCTCGACGTTCAGACACAGGTGCACCGCGAGGCGCTTGCCGCCCGGCCAGCTGTAGTCCTTGCGCTCGGTGATCGCGGAGTAGTCGTAGCGGCCATGCGTTTTCAGGGTCATAGATCGAATCCTTCTGCAAAGCGGGAAAAATCCGGCAACTCTTCGAGCTTCAGGCAACCCCCGAGCAGGCGCCGCGCCACAGCTTCGCCCCAGACCGGCACGCCGAGCTGCATGAATTTCTTCTCCAGTTCTTCCGGCGCATGCGGTTTCGACGGCTCGCCCTTGGTCACGGTGCAGCGGCCTTCGTGCACCCGGCCGCCGGCGAGAACGATGCGCAGGTCGCAGACCTGCTCGGCCGGATAGCGCGCGGTGTAGCTCGCGTCCTCTTCTACCTCGATGCGCGCCGCGAGCGCCTGGATCGCCTCGTTGTCCACGGCAGCCTGCTCGAACGGGGCCAGCCCCGAGCCGCCGTGATGCAGGATCGTGGCAAGCGCGAAGGGCACCGAAAAACGCGCGCCGAAACTGCTCGTCACGCGCTTCTCCTTGAGCATCGCCGCGAGCCGGTAGGCCTTCACCTCGATGCGCGCGATGCTTGCGATGTCGAGCTTGCCTGATCGTGAAAGAAGATCTTCCAGCGCGTCGATCGCCGAGTGGATGTAGCGCCCGGTGGGATGGAGCTTGAAGTAGCCTTGGGCGAGGATCCATTCGCGGCCAAGATTTTCAACCGCCTTCGCCGGATCAAAACCGTCCGCGAGCACCTTGCCGTAGACCGAAGCCGGGCTGTCGGTCTCGCCGGTGAAGCCGCATTCGACCAGGCGCGCGGCCATCAACCCCATGTAGCCGGAGTGCCCGGTGAAAATGTTGCGCACCGTCGCGCCATCGAGCAGCGTCTGGCGGCTGGTCGCCATGCCCATCGTAGCCGAGACGTTGATCAATTCGCGCATGCGGCGCTCATCGAAGCCTTGCAGCCGGCCTGCGGCGACCGCCGCGCCGAGCGTGCCCCAGGTGCCGTGCGGGTGCACCGAAATCTTCATCTGCGCCGCGCGGCTGATGCGCGCGCTCACCTCATAACCCACCGCAACCGCCATCAGCAGTTCTTCGCCCGAGGCGCCCGACTCCTGCGACAGCGCCACCGCGGCCGGCACCACCTGGATGCCCGGATGACCTTTCGCGAACAGGTTGCCTTCGTTCAGCTCGAGCCAGGTTCCCGCAGTGCCGTTCAGGAGCGCTGCATCGAGTGCGCCCGCACACTGGCGCGCACCGAGCACCCAGGCAGCGCCACGCGCAGTTCCCCCGGCACCGCCGGGAATATGTCGCTTCAGCAGGGCCTGCATTTCCGGCTGCTGCATTCCGGCGGCGATCACCGGCAGGCTGTCGGCGATCACCCAGCGGGTGCGCGCGAGCACCGGCGCGGGAAGATCCTCCAGCCGCACCCGGCAGGCAAAGCCAGCGAGTTCCTGCAGATAGCTCAGTCGACTTTCGCTCCGGAGAGGCGCACCACGTCGGCCCATTTCTTCACCTCGACCCGGATCCAGGCCGCGAACTCCTCCGGCGAGTTGCCCACGACATCGGCGCCCTGCGAGGTGAGCTGATCGCGCACCTCCGCAATGCGCAGCACGCGCACGACCTCTGCATTCAGGCGCGCGACGATCCCTCGCGGCGTTCCTGCCGGCGCGAGCAGCCCGTTCCAGCCGACCGCATCGAAGTCCTTGAGGCCGAGCTCATGGAGCGTGGGCACCTCGGGAAGGACCTGAATGCGCGCAAGGCTGGTGACCGCGAGCGCCTTGATCCTGCCGGAGCGCACATGCGGCAGCAGCGGCGGGACGTTGTCGAACATCATCGGGATCTGACCGGCGACGAGATCTGCGATCGCCGGCGCACCGCCCTTGTACGGAATATGCAGGATGTTCACCCCGGTATAGGCCTTGAAAAGCTCGCCCGTCATGTGCGGCGGCGTGCCGTTGCCGGCCGTGCCGTAGCTCAGGGCGCCGGGCTTCGCGCGCGCGAGCACGAGCAGCTCGGCGACGTTCGCGACGCCGGCCGAGGGGTGAACCACGAGCAGGTTGGTGTAGTTCACCGCCTGCGTGATGGGCGCGAAATCCTGGAGCAGATCGTAGCTGAGCTTTTTGTAGAGGCTCTGGCTGATCGCGAGCGAGCTGGTGCCCATGATCAGGGTGTAGCCGTCGGGCGGCGACTTGGCCACATGATCGGCCGCGATGTTGCCGCCCGCGCCCGGCCGGTTCTCGATCACCACGGGCTGTCCGAGCGGCCCCGCCAGCCGCGCACCGATGGTGCGCGCAAGAATGTCGGAAGTGCCCCCGGGCGGAAACGGCACGACGATGCGCACCTGCCGAGCCGGATAGTTTTGCGCCGAAACAAGCCCGACCGCAAACAAAGCGATCGCCGCAAACAGAATTCGCAGCATGTTTGTCCTCCGTGAGGAAGGATTATGGGGGACGGAACGCGCCGCAAACGAAAACGCCGGCACGAGCCGGCGTTCTTGAGGTACTGGTCGGGGCGAGAGGATTTGAACCTCCGACCACCTGCACCCCATTCGTAGTCGGTCAATGGGGCATTTTTAAAATCAACACCTTGCAATGCTCGCATGCCCCATTCGACGGCTACACAAGCCGAGAAAAGGCTCAATTGAATCTGGGAAAGCTACGTTTTCGCTACGTCGATTAACCTCGCGAATCAGCGATGTCTAGGGAAGTCGCGAACGACCACTTTCTGCCGAATGCTGTCACCGGCTGTTTGAAAAGTTCAATTGTGCAACGCAGTGAAAACCACCGAAATTGGCCGAAATTGGCGATTTCCGAATGTCGGCTTTCGGCCAGGAGCCGACATTCGCGGACCCCACTGATTTACCTCATTGTTGCGCAGCAGTAGCGACTGCGCCAACCGCCCCGGTGTGACGGTACACAATGGGGATTATGTCGTCCCGCGAGCCGCTATTGGTAAAAAGTGCGCGGTCTTGAAATGCGCC
>SHXL01000159.1 GCA_009693345.1 Betaproteobacteria bacterium | reverse complement strand
ACCAAGAATGCGAGCAGGCGCATCGTCTCTGCACGGTCCGGCCTGCGGCGGAAAATGAGCGACCCGGAGAAAGTCGCGAGCAGCAGCGAGAGCACGAGCGGCACCGCGAACAGCCAGAACTCCGGCTCGGCAGCCATGAACACCTCGTGGAAACCGGCGTTGAGGAATTGCTCGACGCGCATTCGCGGGAACACCATTGCCATCAGGCAGTAGAACAGCACGAGCGCCTGCGCGATGCGCAGCCATGCATCCGGCCCGCGCGTCTTCAGATTGCGCGCCGGGACCGTACGCCGCACGCGCAGGATCCATTCGTAAGCGAAGAAGAAGGCGAGCGTCTCGGGAATCGCGAACACGCCATCCCACCACGCGACGTTGCCCTCATAATGCAGCGGATATGCAACCTGCGAGCCGACGCCGATGGAAACGCCGATGGCGGCGAGGAACAGCGCCAGCGCGCGGCTGGTGGGCGAGCTGCCGTCGGCGATGATGAAGGCAAGCGCCATCCCCATCGCCAGCAGCGAGGTGATGATGTGGGGAGTGGTGTCGATCACCTGGGGGTCGTAGAAAAACCTTCCTGCATCTTTCGATCAAATTCCTCGGCGACCTTCGCATCGTTGTCCAGCATCTCCTGTGCGTCGATATTGGCGTACTGCATGCCGCCCAGCTCGGTGTAGGCCTTCTGCACTTTTTCGCTCCACAGGCCGATGTCGCGCACCGTGGGCACGATGCGGCTGAACAATCGCTTGCGAAAGCGGATCTGCCCTTCCGACTGATCGAGCACGGGACCCACGTCTTTCCAGTCCATGCCGAGCTGCTCCCACATCTCGATCGAGTTGAAGCGGTCGCGCGGGTGGTAGGAGCCCTCGATGACGAACTCCTCGCGCTCGCGCCGCTCGGCAGCGGTGAGCTCCGGATAGTAGTCGCGTAACGCTAGGCGCCCGAACGCGACATGGCGCGCCTCGTCCTGCATGACGTAGGCATTGACCGCCTGGCACAGCGCATTGCGCGAGTAGTCGCGGATGCGCTGGAACGCCACCAACGCGAGCCCCTCGATCAGCACCTGCATGCCGAGGTAGGTAAAGTCCCAGCGCGGATCGTTCAGCGCCTGCTCGAGCAGCGTCTTGAGCGGCTTGGAGATCGGGTAGACGAACCTGAATTTCTCGGTCAGGAGGCGCCGGTAGGCTTCCACGTGGCGCGCCTCGTCCATCACCTGCGTCGCGGCGTAGAACTTAGACTCCGATGCGCGGCGCGTCCTTCACGATGCGCGCCGCGCACACCAACGCCCCCTGCTCGCCGTGCAGGAACTGCGACAGGTTGAACACCTGGCTGTGGTAGCGCAGATCGGCATGCTGCTTAGGCGAGAGCTTGTTCCACAGCGGTGTGCCGTACAGCGGCGCCACCTCATCCTTCATCTGCATCGGGTCCTCGGGATCGACCGTCAGAATCCAGTCGATGCGCGTGTCGGCGTCCCATTGCTCCTTCTTGCCCTTGGAATAGAGCTTCAGCAGCTCATCCGAGCGCGCGTCGTAGTCCCACGTGAAGGCGACTTCGCCGCTGGCGGGAAATTTCCAATGCGTTTCTTCCATCGGCACCGTGTAGCGATAGAGCGTGGACATGTCGTGTGCTCTGCCTATCGCGACGCGGAACCGGCCTGGGCCAGCGGGCGCGCGATCAGGCGCTCGAAATCGACCGCATCCAGCGCAGCGCTGAAATGGTACCCCTGCCATTCGTCGCAGCCGAGCGCCTGCAGCCGCGCGATCTGCGCCTCGCTCTCCACGCCTTCGGCGGCAACGCGCAGGCCGAGCGCCCTGGCCATCGCGGCGATTGTCTGAACGATGGTGGCGTCGGCCGGATGCGCATCCAGCTCGCGCAGGAATGAGCGGTCGATCTTCAGTTTGTCGATCGGCAGCTGCCGCAGGTAGGCGAGGCTCGAATACCCGGTGCCGAAATCATCGATCGCGACGCGCACGCCGAGACGGCCGAGCTTGCGCAGCGTCTCCACGTTCTCCGCCAAGTGCGACATCAGCACTCTTTCGGTAATTTCCAACTCGATGCAGGCACCGGGCACCTGGTTCGCCACAAGCGCCGCTTCGAGCTGCGCCACGTAGGCATCGCCCTGCGCCAGCTCGTGCGCCGATACATTCAGCGCAAACCAGAGATGCTCGGCGCCGACACGGCGCCCGGCGCCGTCCTGCCAGCCACGGCGCCACGCGCCGACCTGGGAAATCGCGCGCTCCATCGTCCACTGGCCGAGCGGCCGGATCAGGCCGCAGTCCTCCGCCACCGCAATGAAGCGGTCGGGCATCAGCATCCCTTCCTGCGGATGCTGCCAGCGCAACAGCACCTCGGCGCCGATGATCTGCGCGCCGGCGCGCGCCGCGGTGCCCGAGACGACAGGCTGCCACTGCAGCAGCAGCTCGCCCCGTGCGAGGGCGCGGCGCAGGTCGTTCTCCATGCCCAGGCGCGCCACCGCGCGCGCGTTCAGTTCGGGCGAGTAGAACAGGAAGCGGTCGCGGCCGGTTTCCTTGGCGTGGTTGGCCGCGGTGCCCGCGTTCTTGAGCAGTTCGCCGAAATCGCGGCCGTCCCCCGGATATACGCTGATGCCGATCGATGCCGAGACGTTCAGCGTGCGTCCCTCGATGGTGAACGGCCGCGCGAGAATCCCCTGCGCGCGCTGCGCCAGCACCGCCGCGTCGTGCGAACTCTTCAGCCCGTTCCACAGCAGCACGAATTCGTCGTCGCCGACCCGGGCCAGCGTGTCGTCGCGCTGCAGCGCGCCACCCAGGCGCTCGGCGACGGCGCGCAGCAGCGCGTCGCCGGCGTCATGGCCGAGCGAATCGTTCACCAGCTTGAAGCGATCCAGGTCGAGATACAGCACCGCAAGACTCCCCCGCGCGCGTGACGCGGCGAGGATCGCCTGGCTGGCGCGGTCGGCGAGCAGCACCCGGTTGGGGAGCCCCGTCAGGGGATCGCGTGTGGCGAGGAACCGGATGCGGTCTTCGGCCTGCGTGCGCGCGGTGATGTCGGCGCCCGTGCCGCGGTAGCCGGCCAGCTTGCCGGCGGCGTCGTATACCGGCACGCCGTTGACCGATTGCCAGACGATGCGCCCCGACTTGCTGAGCGAGCGGTGCACCAGATCGCGAAACGGGGTGGATTGCGCGTCAGCGTGGGCGGTGCGCTTCGCGAACCACTCGTCCATCGCCTGCGCCTCGCCCAGCGGCATGAACTCGCGCGGCGTGCGCCCGATCATCTCGTGGCGCAGGTAGCCGAGCACCGTTTCGACACGCTCGGAGAGGAAGGTATAACGCCAGGCGGCATCCGTCTCCCAGACATACTCGCCGGAGGCCTCCAGCACGTCGCGGAAGCGCTGCTCGCGTTCGGCCAGCAGTTGGCGCGCCTTGCGCTGCTCGGTGACATCGTGCAGCACCGACTGCACCACGAGCCGGCCGCGCTCGAGGAAGGAAACGCTCGCCGCCTCCACCACGACCTCGCTGCCGTCGAGGCAGCGCATTCTGCGTTCCTGGAACGCGGTCACCCCTGGCCCCGCCGAGAGGTAGGAGAGGCGCTCGGCGAGGCGCTCGTGGTGGTCGGGATGCACCAGGTCCTCGATTTTCATGCCCATCAACTGCTTCGGCGAACCGGCTTTGACGATGCGCGCCGCCGCCGGATTGGCGTATTCGATGATGCCGTTCGAGAACACGATCACCCCGTCGGGCGCGAGCTCGATCAGGGCGCGATAACGCGCCTCGGCGTCGCGGCTCGCCTGCTCGGCACGCTTGCGCTCGGTGATGTCAAGATTGGTGCCCGTCATGCGAAGCGCGCGGCCCGTCGATGCATCGCGCTCCACGACCTTGCCGCGCGAGAGCACCCATTTCCAGCCCCCGGACGCCAGCCGCACGCGGTTCTCCCCCGCATACCCGTCTGCGACGCCTTTTACCGCCAGCATCGACTCGCGTGCGATGCGGGGCAGATCCTCGGGATGCATCAGTCGAACGAGCGCATCCACGGTGCTGCGAGTACTGGCGCGCGACTGGCCGAGGAACTCGGACCAGCCTTCGCTCAGGTAAACCTCGCCGGTGCGCAGATCGGTATCCCAAAGGCTGGTGCCGGAGCCCTCCAGCGCGAGCTCCAACCGCTCCTTGGCCTCGCTCAGCGCGAACTCCGCACGCCGCTTGTCGGTGATGTCCTGGCCGATGCCGCGATAGCCGAGGAATTTTCCGGCGGTGTCATAGTACGGTTTGCCCGTGACCACGTGGGCGCGGCGCTCGCCGGCGGTGCCGCGGGAAATCACGAAATCGAAGAACGGCAATTGGGCGTCGAGCTCCCGCAGGCGCCCGAAATGCTCCACCAGCGCGCGCGGCTCGACTTCGATGCCCGGGATTTCCCACAGGCGCTTGCCGTGCGCCATCTGGCCGCCGAACAGCGCCGCCACCGCGGGGCCGCCCGAGAGCCAGCTGATGCGGTGCTCGGCGTCGGTTTCCCAGTACCAGTCGGCCGAGAGCGAAGTCAGGTGGCGAAAACGCTCCTCGGACTGGCGCAGCGCCTGCGTGACCTGCCGGTCGCGGCGCCGCGCGCTAACCCAGACGCCGAACAGCACCAGTCCGCCGACGACCAGCAGCAGCAGCGCCTCTACGAGCTGCGACCAGGCCACGGCCTAGCCCGCCGTTTCTAGCGCCGGCGGTGCGTTCTTGAGGACCTCTTCCATGGTCGTGAAGCCGGCGGCCACCTTCATCGCGCCGCTGATGCGCAGCGGCTTCATGCCGTCGCGGAACGCCTGGTCGCGGATCTTCCCCAGGTCCGCGCCGGCGGCGACGATTTCCTTGATGCCGCGCGTGCAGACCAGCGTTTCGTAGATGCCGACGCGGCCGGCGAAGCCCGTCTTGCGGCACTCGAGGCAGCCGACGGGCTTGTAGACCGATGCCGGTCGGTTCGCCTTCCAGGGCGACACCAGCCCCTCCCAGGCCTGCACGTCTTCCACGCGGTTCAGGTCGATTTTCAGCTTGCAGTGCGGGCACAGGATGCGCACCAGGCGCTGCGCCATCACGCCGTTCAGCGTCGCCACCAGCAGGTAGGGCTTGATGCCGAGCTCGAGCAGCCGCGTCACCGCGCTCGGCGCATCGTTGGTGTGCAGCGTGGAGAGCACCAGGTGGCCGGTCAGCGCCGCCTGCACCGCCATTTCCGCGGTTTCCAGGTCGCGGATCTCGCCCACCATGATGATGTCCGGGTCCTGGCGCATCAGCGCGCGCAATCCCTCGACGAATCCCAGGTCGATCCCGGGCGTCACCTGCATCTGGTTGAAGGAGCATTCGACCATCTCGATCGGGTCCTCGACGGTGCAAACGTTCACCTCGGGCGTCGAGAGCAGCTTGAGCGTCGAATACAGCGTCGTGGTCTTGCCCGAGCCGGTCGGCCCGGTGACCAGCACGATGCCGTGCGGCCGGTCGGTCATCTCCTTCCAGCGCTGCTGGTCCTCCTCCGAGAAACCGAGCTCCGTGAAATCGCGCACCAGCACTTCCGGGTCGAAAATCCGCATCACCAGCTTTTCGCCGAAGGCGGTCGGCAGCGTCGAGAGGCGCAGCTCGACGTCCTCGCCCTCCAGCGTGCGGGTCTTGATGCGGCCGTCCTGCGGCCGGCGCTTTTCCACCACGTCCATGCGCGAGAGGATCTTGATGCGGCTGGTCATCGCCGCCAGCACCGCGGAGGGAATCTGGTAGACCTGGTGCAGCACGCCGTCGATGCGGAAGCGCACGATGCCGATCTCGCGCCGCGGTTCGATGTGGATGTCGCTCGCGCGCTGCTCGAAGGCGTAGCTCCAGATCCAGTCCACCAGCTTGACGATGTGCGCGTCGTTGGCGTCGAAGGTCCTGTTCGAGCCCATTTCGACCAGCTGCTCGAAATTGGAAATCGCCGAGACGCCCGACATGCCCTTCGACGCACCCTTGACCGACTTGGCGAGATTGTAGAACTCGACCTGGTAACGCTCGATGTCCTTCGGATTGGCGATCACGCGCCGCAATTCGAGCTTGGTGATGCGCTGCAGCTCTTTCTCCCACTCGCGCACGTAGGGCTCGCAGACCGCGATCACTGCCTCCTTGGTGGTAACGCCGATAGGCAGGATCCTGAAGCGCGTCGCGTAGGACGAGGACATCACCTCGGTGACCGCCGAGAAATCGATCTTCAGCGGGTCGATGTGGCGGTATTCCAGGCCGACGCGCTTGGCGAGCCATTCCGTGAGCGGCTCCAGCGCGAGCGTCTTGTGCGGCGGCTGCACATTCTTCCAGTTCATGTCAGCGACCACCGTCAGCGGATGCTGCGTGCCGCGGTAGTAGCGCCGCTCCTTCTTCATCTTCGCGGCTTCCGCCGCGTCCACCATCTTGTCCTCCACCAGCCAGTCGATCAGGTCGGCGATGGTGAGGAGGCGTTCCTTATCCTTGGAGTCCGTCCCTTTGGGATCCAATCCAGATGCTTTGGGGTCTGCGGCCATTGCCCGCGATTATGCCCTAGGGGCGCTACACTCGCCCGAATGA
>SHXL01000158.1 GCA_009693345.1 Betaproteobacteria bacterium | reverse complement strand
TTCGCTGAGCGCCGCCTCGACCATCACAGCGACCGACCGTGCGTCGGTGACGTCGGCGAAATGGGCCGCGGCGCGGCCGCCGGCGGATTTGATCAGCGCCACCGTCTGCTCCGCCTCCTCGCGCGAACTGCGCGCGTTCACGATCACCGCGGCGCCGCCTGCAGCGAGCGCGCGCGCGATCGCCCTGCCGATATTGCGCGCGCCGCCCGTGACCAGGGCCACTTTTCCCGCCAGCTCGCTTGCGTCCACCATGGTGCTATCGTATAAGAACTGGCGTTCCACGGAGGGATCAATGCTTGCAACTGCCGACAGGGTCAGGGTGTTCTGGCAGCCGGGCTGCACGAGCTGCCTGCGGACCAAGGAGTTCCTCGCCAGGAACGGGGTCGATTTCGAGTCGATCAACGTGCACGGCAACGCCGCGGGGATGGAGGAGTTGCGCAAGCTCGGCGCGCGCAGCGTGCCCGTCGTCGCGCGCGGCGGCGAGTTCGTCTTCGCGCAGGCGATCGGCGACGTCATCAAGTTCCTCGGCCTGAACGTGCGCCAGCAGGAACGGCTCAGCCCCGAGGCGCTCATGCAGAAGCTGGACCTGGTGCTGGCAGCGGCCGCGCGCTATGTGCGCCAGATCCCGGCGGCCGAACTCGACAAGCCCTTTCGCAACCGCAACCGGCCGATCCGCGTGCTCGCGCACCACGTGTTCCGCATCGTCGAGGGATTCCTCGAATCGATGGACGATGGCCGGCTGCTCACCTACGAGCGGATCATGGAAGACGCGCCACGGACGATCCGCACCGCGGAGGACATCGCGCGCCATGGCGAGAGCGTGCTCGCGCGCGCCAAGCAGTGGTGGGAAGAATATCCGGACCACTCGTGCCAGACGACGATGAGCGCGTATTTCGGCGAGCATCCGGTGCACGTGGTTCTCGAGCGCACCGTGTGGCACCCGGCCCAGCACACGCGCCAGTTGATGCTGATCCTCGAAACGCTCGGCATCCGGCCCGAGCGCCCGTTGTGCGCCGCGGACCTCGCCGGATTGCCGCTGCCGGAGAAGGCCTGGGATGAAGATTAGAGCGTTTGTTCTCGCGTTTTGTGCATTTTCTTTTTCAGGAACAAGTGCGCAGGAACGCTATCCGTCAAGACCCCTCAGAATTGTCGTCCCCTTCGCCCCCGGCGGCTCGACGGACATCTTCGCGCGCCTGGTGGCCGAGCGGCTGGCGGCGGCCATTGCCCAGCCGGTGGTGGTCGAGAACCGGGCCGGCGCCTCCGGCAATATAGGCGCCGACGCGGTGGCGAAGTCAGCGCCCGACGGCCATACGCTGCTGATGGCGACCACCGGCGTGATGGCGATCAACAACGCCCTCTTCAAGGGCATGGCCTACGACGCGGCGAAGGACTTCGGGCCGGTGATCTTCATTGCCTCGATCACCAACGTGCTCGCGGTGCCGGACGGCCTGCCGGCGAAGAACGTGGCCGAACTGGTGGCACTGGCGAAGAAGGAACCTGGCAAACTGACGTTCGCGTCCTCCGGCGGGGGCAGCTCGACGCACCTGTCCGCCGAACTGTTCAAGAGCATGGCGGGCATCGACGCGGCGCACATCCCGTTCAAGGGCAGCGGCCAGGCGCTGATCGACGTGGTTGCCGGCCGCGTGTCGATGATTTTCGACAACATGCCCTCCGCTCTGCCGCACATCAAGGGCGGCAAGTTGCGTGCGCTCGGCGTCACCGGCTTGAAGCGCTCGCCGGCCTTGCCCGAGGTGCCGACAATTTCTGAAGCCGGCGTCGCAGGATACGACTCGCTTTCCTGGAGTGGCTTTGCGGTGCCCGCGGGCACGCCGCGCGACATCGTGCTGCGCCTCAACCGGGAGACTGCCGCGATCCTCTCCACCGCCGACATGAAGCAGAAGCTTGCAGAGCAGGGCGCCGACGCTGTCGGCGGGCCGCCCGAGGCCTTCGCCGAGCACGTGCGCCGGGAGCGCGAGAAGTGGGGCCGCCTGGTGCGCGAGCGCAATATCGCCGTGAACTGACCGATGTACGTCGTCGAGCGTTTTGCCGCGTGGGCGGAGGAATACCGCAAAGTTCAGAGCGCGCCCGAGGTGCTGCACCATGCAAAGCGCGCGGTGATCGACTGGTACGCCGCCCTGCTGCCGGGCGCAATTGTCGAGCCGGCCGTGTTCCTGGAAAAAAGTCTTTCAGATGAAATGGACATCGGCAAAGCAAGGCTCGCTGTTGGTCGGCGCGCGACGGTGCGCGCGGCGGCGCTGATCAACGGCGCCGCGGCGCACACGGTCGAAGTGGACGACATCTTCCGCGACGGCATCTATCACCCCGGCGCGCCGACCATCGCGGCGGCGCTGGCGCTCGCGCAGGCGAATGGTGCCTCGGGCGAACAGTTCCTGCGCGCGGTGACCGTCGGTTACGAGGTTTCGACGCGCATCGGCGCGGCGATGGGGCGTGCGCACTACAGGTACTGGCACAACACCGGCACCATCGGCGTCTTCGGCGCCTGCGCCGCCGCCGCCGAACTCCTCGGCCTAGATGCGAAGCGCTTCGCCCACGCGCTCGCCACCGTGACCACTTTTTCCGCAGGGCTGCAGCAGTCGTTCCGCATGGACTCGATGTCCAAGCCGCTGCATGCGGGGCGCGCGGCGGAAGCAGGCGTCACCGCGGCGCTCGCTGCGCGCGAGGGAGTCACGGGTTCGCTGGACGTCATCGAGGGCGAGTCGGGATTCGGGCGCGCCATGGGCGACAGCCCGGATTGGAACAAATCATTTGAAACCCTGGGAAAAGACTTCCACATCTGCCGCATGACGTTCAAGAACCACGCCTGCTGCGGGCACACTTTTGCCGCGATCGATGGCGCGCTGGCCTTGCAGCAGCGCATGAATATCGCCGCGCGCGAGATCGAACGCATTCGCATCGGCAGCTACCGCGCGGCCAAGGAGGTGTCGGGCTATGAATCGCCCCGGACGCCCGCGGAAGCGCGCTTTTCGCTCAAGTACGTGGTCGCGACCGCGCTCACGCACGGCAGCGTGCGCCTCGCGGCTTTCGAGCCGGCGCGCATCAACGACGGGGCGACGCGCGAGCTGATGGCGCGCATCGAGGTCGCCATCGACCCGGAACTGGACGCCGCGTTTCCGGGGCAGCGCGCGGCGCGCGTCGCCATCGTCGCGCGCGACGGCCGGCAGGAGGAGTTCCTGCAGCCGACGCGCGTCGGCGACCCGGACGCGCCGCTGTCGGATGCGCAGCTGGACGGGAAATATCTGGAGCTTGCGGTTCCTGTGATCGGGGAGGGCAAGGCAAAGGCGCTGCTGCAGAAGCTCTGGAAGCTCGAGTCCGAGAAAACCCTGGCGCCATGAACCTGGCGAAGGCCTTGTGAAGGAAAAGCCTGGCGCGGTGAACCTGGCGCTGGCTTTTTTCGCGCCTCGCTCGATCGCGCTGGTCGGTGCGTCGGGCGATGCATCCAAGAACACTGCCCGGCCGCAGCATTTTCTACGCAAGCACGGCTACTCGGGAAAGGTTTTCCCGATTAACGCGTCACGGCTCGAAGTTCTCGGTCTTCCTGCATATAAGAGCCTTCAAGAAGTGAAGGAAAAAATAGATCACGCCTTCATCATGGTGGAGGACGTCGAGGGCGCGTTGGAGGACTGCGGCAGGAAGGGGGTGCCGGTCGCCAGCATCTTCAGCGACGGCTTTGCCGACGCGGGCGCCGAGGGCGTGGCGCGCCAGGCGAGGCTCGTGGCGCGGGCGCGCGAACTCGGCGTGCGCCTCCTCGGGCCGAACAGCATGGGCATGATCAACCTCACCGGCCACGTGGCGCTCACGGTGAACGCGATCCTGGAGATGGAATCGCTGCCCGCGGGCGGCACCAGCATCGTGTCGCAGAGCGGCACGATGCTCGGCACGATGCTCTCGCGCGGCGCGGCGCGTGGCGTGGGCTTCTCGAAGCTCGTATCGGTCGGCAACGAGGCCGACATCGGCGTGGGCGAGCTGGTCCACTTTCTTGCCGCAGACCCGGAGACGCACACCATCCTGCTGTTCCTCGAGACGGTGCGCGATGCGGCGCGGCTGGCTGCCGGCGCGCGCGCGGCGTACGCGGCGGGCAAGCCCGTGGTTGCCTACAAGCTGGGCCGCTCGACGCTCGGCGAGCGCCTCGCGCGCTCGCACAC
Source organism: Betaproteobacteria bacterium (assembly GCA_009693345.1). GTDB lineage: Bacteria > Pseudomonadota > Gammaproteobacteria > Burkholderiales > SG8-39 > RBG-16-66-20. Next base: position 2,435 of record SHXL01000158.1, on the reverse strand, counting down.
CGGCGCGCTCGCGGGCGAGGACGCGGCGCTGGATGCCTATTTCCGCGATTGCGGCATCCTCCGGGTCGACCTGCTCGAGACGCTGATCGAGATCGGGCCGATGCTGGCGGGCTGCCGCCCGCCAAATCTCTCGCGTGTGCCGCGTGTGTCCGTGGTGACCACGACTGGAGGCGGCGCGGCGAGCGTGGTGGATCGCCTGGGGATGGCGGGAATCGAAACCGCCACGCCCGGCTCGGATTCACCAATTGTCGACCTGACCATGGGCAAGAAAAGCGCAAGCTACGGCGCGGTGGTCGGGGAGCTGCTCGAATTTTCCGGCAGTGACGCCGTGCTCGCGGTCGTGGGTTCCTCGGCCCAATTCCATCCGCAGCACGCGGTCGAACCCATCATTGCGGCCGCGCAGCGGCGCGCCAAGCCGCTGGCGGTATTCCTCACGCCGCACGCCGAGAAATCGCTCGCGCTGCTGGCGCAGGCGGGAGTCGCCGCGTTTCGCACGCCCGAAGCTTGTGCGGATGCTTTTCACGCATATTTTTCATGGCGGACTCCCACCACGGGTCGCAATGAGAATCCGGTGGAATGGCCGAAGGACATTCCATGTAAGGGCAAGCTGGACCAGGTCCAGGCCTTGGAACTGTTCGCCGCGCTGGGCCTTCCGATCGTCGAGCATCAGGTCGTCGAGGCGCCGGACTTTGCCCATGCCTTGCCGTATCCCGTCGCGCTGAAAATTCTTTCCGCGCAGGTGGCGCACAAGACCGAGGCGGGCGGGGTTGCGCTCGGCATCTCCTGCCGGCAGGAATTCGAGGTCAAGCTGGAAAAGCTCGAAAAGATCACCCCCCGTCTCCTCGTGCAGAAAATGGAGTCGGGACTCGCCGAGGCGATCGTGGGGTACCGCGACGACCCCGTGGTCGGGCCCCTGGTGCTGGTCGGCGCGGGCGGAATCCTCGCGGAACTCTACAATGACGTGGTGTTGCACACGGCGCCGGTGGATGAGGCGGGGGCTCTGGAAATGCTGGCCGCGGTCAGGGGATTTGCGGTCCTGCGCGGTTACCGCGGCCTGCCGCCGGGAGATTTGCAGGCGCTGGCCCGCACGGTTGCGGCGCTGTCGCGGTTCGCGCTGCTCGCCGGCCGGCCAGTGCGCGAGGCGGAAGCGAATCCGGTGATCGTGCGGCAGAATGGCGTGGTGGCGGTGGATGCGCTTGCGGTGCTGAAGGAGGAGTGATGCTGGGATTCATCGGCCTGGGAGTAATGGGGGCGCCGATGTGCAGCAACCTTGCGGCCAAGTCGGGCCAGGAAGTGCGCGCCTTCGACATCGATCTGGACGCTTTGGCGCAGATGGACGAATCCGGCGTGACGCCGGCGGAGTCGATCCGCGACGTGGCCGAGCACTCCGACATCATTTTCCTGTCCTTGCCGGGAGGGACGCAGGTCAACGCAGTTTGCATGGGCGCCGGCAGCCTGCTGACGCACCTCAAGCCGGGCGGCTTGGTGGTGGATTTCAGCACCACGCCGGTGAACCTGGCGCGCGACCTGAGCGCCCGCTTCCTTGCGCGCGGCATCCAGTTCGCCGATGCGCCGGTGGCGCGCACGCGCGAAGCGGCGAAAGACGGCACCTTGTCGGTGATGGTCGGCGGCCCCGAGCATGTGTTTGCGCGCATCAAGCCGCTGCTCGCGTGCATCGCCACCGACATTACGTACTGCGGCGGCGCGGGCGCCGGCCAGGCGATGAAGATCATCAACAACATGGTGCTGTTCCAGAACGTGGTGGCGCTGGCCGAGGCTCTGGCTCTGATCCGCTACGTCGGCGTCGACCCGCAGCTTGCCTTCGACGTGCTTTCCAAGGGCTCGGCCGACAGCTTCGCGCTGCGCCACCACGGAATGAAGGCGATGCTGCAGGACGACTATCCGGAGAAGGCCTACTCCTCCGAGTATGCGCTGAAGGACATCCGCTATGCGCTGCGCCTGAGCGAAGAGACCGGAGTGTTCCTGCACGGCGCCGACAATGCCAAGGAAATGATCAAGAAGGCGATCAGCGCAGGCTACGGCAAGGCGTATTTTCCGGTGCTGGCGAAAGTGGTGAACGCGGCGGGTGCACGGACGCCTGCGCCGGCCGCCCCAGCCGGGGTCGCGGGGAAGAAGAAGGACAAGTGCGGCTGAGCTAGAACAGGCGCAGTTGGCCTTCGGCACTCGGCGGCCGAAACAGTGAGCAGTCGAGATCCTTGCGCGAGGGCATGTGATCGTCCTCGCTGTTCAGGCCGAGACGCCGGCAGGCGAGATCGAAACGCTTGCCGATGAGGTCCACGAAGTTGCCCGAGCCGGTCATGCGCGAGCCGAAATTCGGGTCGTTCTCGCGCCCGCCGCGCGACTGCCTAACGATGCTGATGACATGTTCGGCGCGCTGCGGATAGTGCGCGGCCAGCCATTCCTTGAACAGCGAC
>SHXL01000157.1 GCA_009693345.1 Betaproteobacteria bacterium | reverse complement strand
CCGGCGAACCAGTCCGCGAGCGCCCCGGCAAGCCTGCCGTCGACGGCATGCACCTTGTCCTGCAGGGGCGTATAGCCGGGCAGCGCCACGACAGCGGCCGCCGTCCCGGGACCGAAAAGGCTCGCCTTTACTGGCGGCCGGTCAACGCCGAGAGGAATGCTGTCAGCAAGTTCCAGGGCATGCAGGCGCTCGCGTAGCACGGACTCCACCGCGGTCTCCCAGCCGTGGTCGATGCGGATCTTCTGCCAGAAGCGCGGCAGCGCGGCGAGCTGATGGCGTGCCAGCCACTCGTGCAAGGGCGCTTCTTCCTCCGCGGCGGCCTGTACCTGCTTCAGGGTGGCGAGTTGCGCATCGGCCGCAGTGTGCGCCCGGCTTGCCTCCGCAGCGGCCTCCGCGCCTGCCGCGCTCGCCGCTGCCAGCGCTTCCGCCTCTGCCTGCAGGGCATCGACCCCGGCCTGGGCATCTGCCAAACCGCGGTCGAACAGGTCAAGACGCTCGTTGGCGGCGTTCATGCCGGCCGCATCCGGGGCGGCCAGCGACTGCAGCTCGGCCTCCAGCCGCTCGCGCCGCTGCGCCAGCGAGCGCAGATTTCCCTCCAGGTGCGCGGCCTTCTGCTGCTCGAGCAGCAGCCGGCTTTCCGCCTGCAACAGCTTGCTGCGCGCTTCGTTCAGCTGTTCCTGCTTTGCACGGTAGGCGCGCTCGGACTCGGGCAGGCGCTGGTTCTCGGTCGCCAGGCTGGCCTGTGCGCCGACGACACGTTGCTTCGCGCCGCCGGAGCGCGCGGCCCACATATGCAGCGCCTGCGTCAATTGTGAGCGCTGCTCGCGCCATGACGCAAGCTGCACCCCGCGTTCGGTGTGCTGGCTCTCGAGGCGGCCGCGGCTCTCCTCCACGTGCCGCAGTTCGGATTCGTGCCTGGCCACTTCGGCGTTTGCTGCATACACGGCAGCCTGGGCTGCATTGAGCCCGTCTCCCGCTGCGAAATGCGCAACACGCGCGGTTTCCACCCGGCTTTCGACTTCCCGCAGCCGCGCGGTGCCCGCCTCAACCTCGTTTGCGACGCTGCCAATCTCCTTCGTATGCCTCTCACGGTCGGCCGCCGCGTCCTTACGCCGCAGGAACCAGAGCAGATGCTGCTTGAGCTGAAGCTCCTCCTGCAGCTCCCGGTACCGGGAGGCGATTTTCGCCTGGGCGTCGAGCTTGTCGATCTGCGTACTCAGTTCGGTCCGGATGTCGGTCACGCGCGCCAGGTTCTCGCGCGTATCGGCAAGACGGTGCTCGGTCTCCTTGCGCCGTTCCCGATAACGCGAAACGCCGGCGGCCTCCTCGAGAAACACCCTCAGCTCATCGGGCTTGGCCTCGATCACGCGGGAAATCATCCCCTGCTCGATGATTGCGTAGGCGCGCGGTCCCAGGCCGGTGCCAAGGAAGAGATCGGTGATGTCGCGCCGCCGGACGTGCGTGCCGTTGATGAAATAGGACGATTCGCCGTCGCGCTGCAGCACCCGCCGGACCGACAGCTCGGCGTATTGCGACCATTGGCCGGCTGCGCGGCCCAGCGAGTTGTCGAAAAGCAGCTCGACGCTGGCGCGCGCCAGCGCCTTGCGGTTGCCCGAGCCGTTGAAGATCACGTCCTGCATAGACTCGCCGCGCAGCGCGGAGGCGCGCGATTCGCCCAGTACCCAGCGCACCGCGTCGATGACGTTCGACTTGCCGCATCCGTTCGGGCCGACGATGCCGACCAGCTGCCCGGGAACGTGGATCGAGGTGGGATCGACGAAGGATTTGAAACCGGAGAGTTTGACCTGGGTAAGGCGCACTTACGATCGCTTCTGGTGGCGTTTTCGAATTTCGAAAATGATACCATTCGGACGCTCCAATTCCGTTGCAAATTCGAGTTTATTTCCGAGCTTTTTTATGCCCACGCGCCCGAGCAAACGCCTGCAGACCTTCGCCAACCCGTCGCCGCGGCGCGACTACCGGATTTGCATGGAGATTGCGGAATTCACCTGCCTGTGCCCGATGACCGGGCAACCGGATTTCGCCACGCTGTCGCTCGAGTACATCCCCGACAGGCTGTGCGTGGAGCTGAAGTCGCTCAAGCTGTATGTCTGGTCCTACCGCAACCAGGGTGCGTTCCACGAAGCGGTGACCAACCGCATCCTGGAGGACCTGGTCAAAGCGACGCGGCCCCGCTTCATGCGCTTGACCGCGAAATTCAACGTGCGCGGCGGCATTTACACCTCCGTCATTGCCGAACATCGCATGCGGGGTTGGAAGGCAAAAGATTGAATCCGCGCCTAGCGTTACTCCAGACCTACCCGTTCGAACGGCTGCACGGTCTGCTGGCCGGCGTCATGCCCAACCCGGCGCTGCGGCCGATCGATATGTCCATCGGCGAACCCAAGCATCCGACGCCGGCGCTGGTCAAGAGCACGCTAGCCGGCGCGCTGGAGGGACTTGCCATCTATCCGCGGGCCGCAGGGCTGCCCGAGTTGCGCGAAGCGATCGCGGGCTGGGCGATGCGCCGCTATGCCTTGCCAGCGCTCGATCCCGCGACCCAGGTACTGCCGGTCAACGGCAGCCGCGAGGCCTTGTTTTCTTTTGCTCAAACAATAATAAATTCAAGCAAAAAAGCAAAGGTCGTTTGCCCCAATCCTTTCTACCAGATCTACGAAGGGGCCGCCCTTCTCGCGGAGGCAACCCCGGTATTCCTGAACCACGGCATGCGCTTCGACCAGATCGAATGGCGCGGCGTGCAGCTGGTATACACCTGCTCGCCGGGAAATCCGACCGGCAAGGTGATGCCGCTCGAGGCTTGGAAGCAGCTCTTCGAGCTCTCCGATCGCCACGGCTTCACCATCGCTTCGGACGAGTGCTACTCGGAGATTTATTGCGAGGAAGGCAAGGCGCCGCTGGGTGCGCTGGATGCCGCGCAGCGGTTCGGCCGCAAGGATTTCGCGCGCCTGGTCGTCTTTTCCAGCCTTTCCAAGCGCTCGAATGCGCCCGGCATGCGCTCGGGCTTCGTCGCCGGCGACGCGGCGCTGCTCAAGCAATTCCTCCTCTACCGCACCTACCACGGTTCCGCCATGAGCATCGCCGTGCAGCGTGCCTCGATTGCGGCCTGGAACGACGAAGCGCACGTGCGCGAGAACCGACGCCTGTACGCCGAGAAGTTCGCCGCAGTCTTGCCTGTGATTCACGATCCCTTGAAAACCGAAAGGCCCGAAGGCGGTTTCTATCTGTGGATCCGGACGCCGATCGACGATGCCGAATTCGCCCGCGGCCTGCAGCGTGACTATAATGTGCTGGTCCTGCCGGGCAGCTTCCTGGCGCGCGATGCGTACGGTGAGAACCCGGGCAAGAACCACGTTCGCGTTGCTCTGGTGGCGCCGCTCGGGGAATGTGTCGAAGCCCTCGGGCGCATGATGCAGTTTGCGAAGACCTTATGAAGACAATCATCGAAGGCGCCTGGGAAAACCGAGCCTCGCTTGGTCCCGCCAACGCGCCGAAAAACCTTCGCGCGGCAGTCGAGGAAGTCATCGCCGGACTCGATTGCGGAAAATTGCGCGTTGCCGAGAAGACCGCAGACGGCTGGGTGACGCACCAGTGGATCAAGAAGGCGGTGCTGCTTTCTTTCCGCCTCGAGGACAACCGGGTGCTGGAGGGCGGCGCCACGCGCTATTTCGACAAGATTTCTTCGAAATTCGAATCTTTCAGTGAAGAGCAATTCAAGAATAGCGGAATCCGGGTAGTTCCTCCCGCCATGGCGCGGCGCGGCGCCTATCTCGCGAAGAACGTCGTCCTGATGCCGTCCTACATCAACATCGGCGCCTATGTGGACGAAGGCACGATGGTGGACACCTGGGCCACGGTCGGGTCCTGCGCCCAGATCGGCAAGAACGTGCACCTCTCGGGCGGCGTGGGCATCGGCGGGGTGCTGGAACCGCTCCAGGCCAACCCGACCATCATCGAGGACAACTGCTTCATCGGCGCGCGCTCCGAAGTCGTCGAGGGCGTGATCGTCGAGGAAAACAGCGTGCTCTCGATGGGCGTGTTCATCGGCCAGAGCACAAAAATCTTTAATCGCGAGACCGGCGAGGTGCTCTACGGCCGCGTGCCGTCGGGCTCCGTGGTGGTGGCGGGTACGATGCCCTCCAGCGATCGCAGCTGCGCGCTGTACTGCGCGGTGATCGTCAAGCGGGTGGATGCGAAGACCCGGGCGAAAACCAGCCTGAACGAACTCCTGCGCGGAGATTAGGGTCTAAACTAGCGGTCGCAAGGGGAGAACACATATGTCCGCGATGAAGCGCCTGTTTCAGCTGATGTCCGACAAGAAAGCCTCGGACATCTTCCTGTCGGTCGGCTCGCCCATCAACATCAAGATCAACGGTGTTGCGATGCCGGTGAACCAGACCGTGCTCAACGCGGAAGCAGTCAAGACGCTGCTCTACGAAGTGCTGAACGAAAAGCAGATCCGCGAGTACGAGGAGGAAATGGAACTGAACACCGCGTTCGCCCTGGAAGGCGTCGGCGCGTTCCGCATCAGCGCATTCCGCCAGAAGGGTACGCCCGCGGTGGTGGTGCGCTACATCCCCGGCAGCGTGCCGGCATTCGACACCCTGGGGCTGCCGGACATCCTCAAGGAAATCATCATGCAAAAGCGCGGCCTGATCCTGATGGTCGGCGCCACCGGCTCGGGCAAGTCCACCTCGCTGTCGGCGATGCTCGACCTGCGCAACGAGCAGAAATCAGGCCACATTCTGACGCTCGAAGACCCGGTCGAATTCATGTTCAAGAACAAGAAATCAATCGTCAACCAGCGCGAAGTCGGCACCGACACCAAGAGCTTCGAGACCGCGCTGAAGAACGCCCTGCATCAGGCGCCGGACTGCATCCTGATCGGCGAGATCCGCGACAAGCAGACCATGGGCATGGCGCTCGCCTACGCCCAATCGGGCCACCTCGCGCTAGCCACGCTGCACGCCAACAATAGCTACCACGCGATGAACCGGATCATCAGCTTCTACCCGCTGGAGAACCGGCCGACATTGCTGCTCGACCTGTCGGCGGCGCTGCAGGCGATCGTCTCGCAACGGTTGATACGCACCAAGACCGGAGCTCGCCGCGCCGCCGTCGAAGTGCTGCTGAACACCCGCCACATCGCGGAACTGATCGAGAAAGGCGACATCAACGAGATCAAGGACGCGATGGAAAAGAGCATGTCCCCCGGTTCGCAGACCTTCGAGCAGTCGCTGTTCACCATGTTCATGGACGGTTCGATCACGCAGGAAGAGTGCATGGCGAACGCGGATTCCGCGACCAACATGCTCTGGCTGATCAATCAGGCGACCGCCGGTTCGATATCGTCCGGACAGACTCCCCCGCCGCCCGCCGCTGGCGACAAGAAGGACGAGAAGAAAGACCCGCTTTCGACCACCATGGCCCCGGGCGCATCCTTCAGTGATTTCAAGATTGACGCCAGCGCTTGAGCTGGCGCAGGAGCTGATCCGCCGTCGCTCGGTCACTCCCGAGGACGCAGGCTGCCAGGAATTGATTGCCGCCCGCCTCATCGCGGCGGGCTTCCGTTGCGAACCCGTCCGCTGCGGCGCGGTTACCAACCTCTGGGCGCGGCGTGGCGCTGTCCGTCCCCTGCTCTGTTTCGCCGGCCATACGGATGTCGTGCCGACCGGGCCCCTTGCGGAGTGGCATTCCGACCCCTTCGTGCCGACCGTGCGCGACGGCAGGCTCTACGGCCGCGGAGCGGCGGACATGAAATCCTCGATCGCCGCCTTCGTCGTCGCGACTGAAATGTTCGTGCGCGAGCGCCCGGCGCATGCCGGCTCGCTCGCGTTCCTGCTCACTTCCGACGAAGAAGGTCCTTCCGTGGACGGCACGGTCCGCATCGTGGAGCGCCTCAAGGCGCGCGGCGAGACCCTGGACTACTGCATCGTGGGCGAGCCCTCTTCCGCCGATGCATTGGGCGACATGGTTCGCGTCGGCCGGCGTGGATCGCTTTCGGCCAGGCTCACCATTCGCGGCGTCCAGGGCCATGTCGCCTACCCCGAGCAGGTGAAGAACCCGATCCACCTGCTCGCGCCCGCGCTGGCGGAGATCGCCGCCACGACCTGGGACAAGGGCAACGAGTTCTTCCCGCCGACCAGCTTCCAGGTGTCCAACATCAACGCCGGGACCGGCGCCGAGAACGTGGTGCCGGGGACGGCCGAGGTGCTCTGCAATTTCCGCTTCTCCACCGCGAGCACCGAGGGCTCACTCAAGGAACGCTTCGAAGGCATCCTGAAACAGCACGGCCTCGACTACGCCATCGCCTGGACGATCGGCGGCAAACCCTTCCTCAGCAAGCCGGGCAAACTCACCGAAGCCGTGAAGCAGTCGGTGCAGGCGCATGCCGGGATCAGCCCGCAGCTGTCCACGGCGGGCGGCACCTCCGATGGCCGCTTCCTCATCGACATCTGCCCGGAGATCATCGAGCTCGGCCCGATCAACGCCAGCATCCACAAGCTTAACGAGCACATCGAGCTCGCCGCATTCGACAAGCTGCCGCGTATCTACCTCGACATCCTGCGCGCCCTGCTTCCTTGAAAGTATCCCGGTTGTTGCGTGAAACCGCGCAGCGCTTCTCGCGCGCC
>SHXL01000156.1 GCA_009693345.1 Betaproteobacteria bacterium | reverse complement strand
CCTGAAGCCGGTTCACCGACGCGTGCTGTTCGCGATGCACGAGTCGAACAACGTCTGGAACCGCTCCTATGTAAAGTGCGCGCGCGTGGTCGGCGAAGTGCTGGGCAAATACCACCCGCACGGCGACACCGCGACCTACGAGGCGCTGGTGCGCATGGCGCAGGATTTTTCTATGCGCTACATGCTGGTCGACGGGCAGGGCAACTTCGGCTCGGTGGACGGTGACAACGCGGCGGCCTACCGCTACACCGAGTGCCGGCTGGAGCGGCTGTCGGCCGAACTGCTCGCCGATATCGACAAGGAAACGGTCGATTTCGCCGACAACTATGACGGCAAGGAACGCGAGCCCACCGTCCTGCCGAGCCGGATTCCGAATCTGCTGCTGAACGGATCCTCCGGGATTGCCGTGGGCATGGCGACCAACATTCCGCCGCACAACCTGTCCGAGGTGGTTGATGCCTGCCTGCACGTGCTGCAGTCGTCCGAATGCGCGATCGAGGAGCTGATCAAGCTGGTGCCGGCGCCGGATTTTCCGACCGCGGGAATCATCTATGGAATCGCCGGCGTACACGAGGGCTACCGCACCGGCCGCGGCCGCGTGGTGATGCGCGCGCGCACCCACTTCGAGGAGATTCCGGGCAAGAGCGACCGGCAGATGATCGTCGTCGACGAGCTGCCCTACCAGGTGAACAAGAAGGCGCTGCTCGAGCGCATCGCCGAGCAGGTCACCGAAAAAAGGCTGGAAGGCATCTCCGACATCCGCGACGAATCCGACAAGCAGGGCATCCGCGTGGTGATCGAACTGAAGCGCGGCGAGATCGCCGAGGTGGTGCTGAACAACCTCTACAAGCAGACCCAGCTGCAGGATACCTTCGGCATGAACATGGTCGCGCTGGTGGACAACCAGCCGCGCGTGCTGAATCTGAAGGAACTGCTGGAGGCGTTCATCTCCCACCGCCGCGAGGTGGTGACCCGCCGCACCGTGTTCGAGCTGAAAAAGGCGCGCGAGCGCGGCCACGTGCTGGAGGGCCTCGCGGTTGCGCTGTCGAACGTGGATGAGGTGATCGATTTGATCAAGAAGGCGCCGTCGCCGGCCGACGCGAAGCGGGAGTTGCTCGCCAGAAGCTGGAATTCGGATCTGGTGAAGGAAATGCTCGCCCGTGTTGCAGGCGGGCATGAGCAATACCGGCCGGACGGCCTGGGCGTGGAATTTGGCCTGAAAGTGGAAGGAGCCAATGCGCCCGCGGGCTACCGGCTGTCCGAAGAGCAGGCGCAGGCGATTCTTGAGCTTCGGCTGCAGCGACTCACCGGCCTGGAGCAGGACAAGATCCGGGACGAATACCGCGAGGTCATGCTCACCATCGCCGACCTGCTCGACGTACTCGACAAGCCGGTGCGCATCGCGGCGATCATCGGCGACGAACTGAAGCACATCAAGGAGGAATTCGGCGATCGCCGCCGCAGCGAGATCGTCACCGTCGCCGAGGACATCTCGCTCGAGGACCTGATCGCACCGCAGGACATGGTGGTCACCTTCTCGCACAGCGGCTACGTCAAGTCGCAGCCGCTCGCCGATTACCGCGCGCAAAGGCGCGGCGGGCGCGGCAGGACCGCGGCCACCACCAAGGACGACGATTTCATCGAGCGCATGTTCGTCGCGCACTCGCACGACTTTCTGCTGTGCTTCTCCAATCGGGGCCGCCTCTACTGGCTCAAGGTGTTCGAGGTGCCGCAGGGCGGGTCCACCTCGCGCGGCAAGCCGATGGTCAACATGTTCCCGCTCGAGGAGGGCGAAAAAATTACCGCGGTGGTGTCGGTAAAGGAGTTCGACGAGAGCCACTTCGTGTTCATGGCGACCGCGCAGGGCACGGTCAAAAAGACGCCGCTCGCCGATTTTTCGCGTCCGCGACCTTCGGGCATCATCGCCGTCGGTCTCGATGAAGGCGATTACCTGATCGGCGTGGCGCTGACCGACGGCAGCTACGACGTGATGCTGTTCTCCTCGGAAGGCAAGGCGGTGCGCTTCGTCGAGGAAGACGTGCGCCCGATGGGCCGCCAGGCGACCGGCGTGCGCGGCATGCGCCTGCCGGAAGGCGGCGGCTGGAAGGTCGTCTGCATGCTGGCGGCGAAGGACGAAAAGCAGACCGTGCTCACCGCCACGGAAAACGGCTACGGCAAGCGCACCGCGATTTCCGAATACACGCGCCATGGCCGTGGCGGCCAGGGCATGATCGCGATCCAGGCCTCGGACCGAAACGGCGCCCTTGTGGGCGCCGTCCTTGTCGACGACCACGACGAGGTGATGCTGATCTCCACCGGCGGAGTGCTGATCCGCACCGCGGTGGCGCAGATCCGGGAGATGGGCCGTTCGACCCAGGGCGTGACGCTGATCGCGCTCTCGGAAGGCGAGAAGCTCGCCGGCATCGCGCGCATCGAGGATCGCGATGAGGACGGCAACGGCGGCAATGACGACGCTTCGGGAGGGAACGGCGAGCCACCGGCGCCGTCGACGGATCCGAACCTGCAAGGTCAGACCATTCACTGATGTCCCGAATTTTCAATTTCAGCGCGGGACCGGCCGTATTGCCAGAGGAAGTGCTTGCCCGTGCCGGCGACGAAATGCTCGACTGGCGCGGCACCGGCATGTGCGTGATGGAAATGAGCCACCGCGGCAAGGAATTCATGTCCATCGCCGCCGAGGCGGAGAAGGACCTGCGGGACCTGCTGGCGGTTCCGGCGAGCTACAAGGTCCTCTTCCTGCAGGGCGGCGCGACGCTGCAGTTCGCGCAGATCCCGATGAACCTGCTCGCCGGGAAGGGCAAGGCGGACTACGTCGTTACCGGCGAATGGTCGAAGAAGGCGGTGAAGGAGGCGCAGGCCTACTGCGATGTCCACGTGGCCGCAAGCTCCGAGGACAGGGGTTTTACCTATGCGCCTTCAAGCTGGAATGTCAGAACCGACACCGCTTACGTTCACTATTGTTCGAATGAAACGATTGGCGGCGTTGAATTCCACGAAATTCCAAAAATGGAGAAAAATATCCCATTGGTAGCCGACGCGTCATCGCACATCCTGTCGCGGCCGCTCGATGTGTCGAAGTTCGGGCTGATCTACGCCGGCGCGCAGAAGAACATCGGCCCGGCCGGGCTCACCATCGTCCTCGTGCGCGATGACCTGCTGGGCAAGGCCGCCAAGGGCACGCCCTCGGTGATGGACTACAAGCTGCAGGCGGCGGCCGATTCGATGCTCAACACGCCCGCGACCTACGCGATGTACATCGCCGGCTTGGTGTTCAAGTGGCTAAAAGCGCTGGGCGGATTGCCGGAGATCGAGAAGCGCAATATCGCGAAGGCACGGCTACTTTACGACTACCTGGATCAAAGTCGTTTCTACAAGAATGCAGTTGAAAAAAAGGATCGTTCAAGAATGAACGTGCCATTCACGCTAAAGGATGCGTCGCTGGACGAAGCTTTCCTGAAAGGCGCGGAGAGACTCGGCATGGTGCAGCTCAAAGGGCATCGCTCGGTGGGCGGCGTGCGCGCATCCATCTACAACGCCATGTCGGTCGAGGGCGTGAAGCAGCTGGTGGCATACATGATGGAGTTTGAGGAGAAGCATGGCTAAGTCCGGAAGGAAACTCGAAGTGCTGGTGCTCAACCCGATCGTGCAGGTGGGCCTGAGGCGCCTGCCGGCGGAACGGTTCGAGGTGGTAAAGGAATCGAACGCGCCGGACGTGATCCTGGTGCGCTCGGCCGACATGCACGAAATGAAGTTCGGCGCCAACCTGAAGGCGGTAGGGCGCGCGGGCGCCGGCGTGAACAATATTCCTGTATCTGAACTTTCCAGGCTTGGCGTGCCGGTGTTCAACACGCCGGGCGCCAATGCCAACGCGGTGAAGGAACTGGTGGTCGCGGGGATGCTGATCGCGGCGCGCAACCTCGCGCCTGCCTTGGACTTTGTTCGTCATTTGGATCTGAAAGACAAGGAATTGGAGAAAAAAGTCGAAGCAGGCAAGAAAGCCTATAGGGGTGTCGAACTTCCCGGGCACACGCTGGGCGTGATCGGCCTGGGCAAGATCGGCAGCCTGGTGGCCGACGCGGCGATCCGCCTCGGCATGAACGTGCTGGGCTACGATCCCGAGATCACCGTGGAGGCGGCCTGGAGTCTGCCCTCGCAGGTGCGCAAGGCGCACTCGGTGGACGAGTTGATCCGGGCGAGCGATTTCGTCACGCTGCACGTGCCGCTGGTGGAGAAGACGCGCAACCTGATCAATGCGAAGAACCTCAAGCACATGAAGGCGGGCGCGGTGCTGCTCAATTTCTCGCGCGACGGGGTGGTCGAGGACGCCGCGGCGCTGAAGGCGCTCGATGCGAAGCAGCTGCGCTGCTACGTGACGGATTTCCCCTCGGCGGAACTGATCGGCCGGCCCGGCGTGGTGGCGCTGCCGCACCTGGGCGCCTCCACCAGCGAAGCGGAAGACAATTGCGCCGTCATGGTATGCGAGCAAGTCACTGCGTATCTTGCCGACGGCACCATGGAAAACGCTGTCAATTTTCCCGACACGCAGATGCAGCGCGAATCGCCCTACCGCCTTGCGATTGCCAACGCCAACGTGCCGAACATGCTGGCAAGCATTTCGAACGCGATGGGCAGCCGCAAAATCAACATCCACAACATGCTTAACAAGTCCAAGGGCGAGATGGCCTACACTCTGGTCGACGTGGACAGCCCGGTGCCCGATGCCGCGATCAGGGAATTGTGCGCGATCAAGGGCGTCCTCGCGGTCCGCTACCTGCCCGTGAAACCATGAGTGAAAAAGAAATAGGAAGGCTGCGCATCGGGATCGACGCTCTCGACATGGAGCTGCTCGCGCTGCTTCACCGCCGCGCGGCGCTGGTGCGCAAGATCGGCGCGCTGAAGGACGGTAAGCGCGTCTACCGCCCCGAGCGGGAGAGCGAGATTCTGCGGCGGGTTGCCGCAGCGAAGGGCGGCGCACTGCCGGCAACGGCTGTCGCCGCGGTATTCCGTGAAATCATCTCGGCCTGCCGCGCGCTCGAGCAGGAAATCCGCGTTGCCTACCTCGGCCCGCAGGGAACCTTCAGCGAGCAGGCGGTGCACCAGCATTTCGGCCATGCCGTGGCGGCCGAGCCCGCGGCATCCATCGACGAGGCATTCCGCAGTGCCGAGTCCGGCGCCACGCAGTTCGCGGTGACCCCGGTGGAGAATTCCACCGATGGCGCGGTCGGCCGCACCCTCGACCTGCTGCTCACCACGCCGCTGAGAATCTGCGGTGAAATTGAGTTGAGGGTCAGGCAGAACTTGCTTTCCAGAATGAAAGGCATCAGGGAAATAAAAAGAATCTACTCTCATTCCCAATCCCTGGCGCAGTGCAACGGCTGGCTCGGACAGAATCTGCCGAACGCCGAGCGCATTCCGGTCGGTTCGAACGCGGAGGCCGCGCGCCGCGCCTCGAAGGAAAAGGGTGCCGCGGCGATCGCGGGCGAGGCGGCTGCGGCGCTCTACAAACTCAGGCTTCTCGAGCGCGACATCGAGGACGATCCGAACAACACCACGCGCTTCCTGGTGCTCGGCCAAGTCGACCCTGCGCCGACGGGCAAGGACCGGACTTCGCTCGTCATGTCCGCGGACAACAAGCCCGGCGCGGTGCACGCGCTGCTGTCGCCGATTGCGGCGAACGGCGTGAGCATGTCGCGCATCGAATCGCGGCCCGCCAGGGCGCGCGCCGCGCGCTGGGAGTACGTGTTCTTCATCGACGTGGAGGGGCATCAGTCCGACGCCCGGGTCGCCGCCGCGATCGGCGAACTGAAAGCACGTGCGCCGTTCCTGAAGGTCCTGGGGTCGTACCCCGCCGCTTCGAACTGAGACTGCGCCATGCAGATGGACCCCTGCGAACTCTCCCCCTCGTACGTGCGCTCGATCGCGCCCTACCAGCCCGGCAAGCCGATCTCGGAACTGGCGCGCGAACTCGGGCTCAAGGAGGAGAACATCGTCAAGCTCGCCTCGAACGAGAACCCGCGGGGCATCGGCCCGCGCACGCGCGCCGCGATCGAGGCCGCGCTGGGCGACATCGCGCGCTACCCGGACGGCAACGGCCACGACCTGAAGACGGCGTTGTCGCGCCGCTACGGCGTCGACACCGGCGCGATCGTGCTTGGCAACGGCTCGAACGACGTGCTCGAACTGGTCGCGCTCGCTTTCCTCGGACCGGGACGCTCGGCGGTGTACGCGCAGCATTGCTTCGCGGTCTATCCGCTGGTGACGCAGGCGCGCGGGGCGCGCGGCATCGCGGTGCCGGCGAAGAACTACGGCCACGACCTGGAGGCCATGCTGGCGGCGATCGACGACGAAACCTACGTCGTCTGGGTCGCAAATCCGAACAATCCCACCGGCACCATGCTGCGGCCCGAGGTACTCGAATCGTTCCTCAAGCGCGTGCCCGAGCGCGTCATCGTGGTGATCGACGAGGCCTACAACGAGTACCTGCCGCCGGAACTCAAGGCCGAGACCGTGAAATGGCTCAGGCGCCATCCCAACCTGGTCGTGACGCGCACTTTCTCCAAAGCCTATGGGCTGGCGGGGTTGCGCGTCGGCTATGCGCTGGCGCACCCCTCGGTCGCGGACATCATGAACCGCGTGCGCCAGCCC
>SHXL01000155.1 GCA_009693345.1 Betaproteobacteria bacterium | reverse complement strand
AGGCTGCCCCAAAGCGCTCGTAGATTCCGAACGAATCCTCACCCAGCTCAGGGCTGAGGGCTACCTCACCGCGCCCGACTATGCCGGCGCCGACCTCGTCATCGTCAACACCTGCGGCTTCATCGACGCCGCGGTCGAGGAGTCGCTGGGCGCGATCGGCGAGGCGCTCGCCGAGAACGGAAAGGTCGTGGTCACGGGATGCCTGGGGTTCAAGCACGACCTGATCAGAAAGGCCCACCCATCCGTGCTGGCGATCACGGGGCCGCATGACACCCCGGGGGTGATGAAGGCGGTGCATGAGCATCTGCCAAAGCCGCATGATCCTTTTGTGGATTTAATTCCGGAAATTGGAATAAAACTTACCCCCAGTCACTACGCCTATCTGAAAATTTCAGAAGGCTGCAACCACCGCTGCACCTTCTGCATCATTCCCTCGATGCGCGGCGACCTTGTCTCGCGGCCGATCGGCGAAGTGATGCAGGAAGCGGAGAACCTGGTGCGCGCCGGCGTGAAGGAACTGCTCGTGATCTCCCAGGATACGAGCGCTTATGGGGTTGATGTCAGGTATAGAACCGGTTTTCACGGGGGGAAACCCGTAAAGACAAATTTCCAGCAGCTCTGCAAGTCCCTCGGGGAACTTGGTGTGTGGGTACGCCTGCACTACGTGTATCCCTACCCGGGCGTCGACGATGTCATTGCGCTGATGACGGACGGGAAGATACTTCCTTATCTGGATATCCCGTTCCAGCATGCCAGCCCGCGCATCCTCAAGCTCATGAAACGCCCGGCGGCGGCGGAAAAGGTGCTCGCGCGCATCCGCGCCTGGCGCGAGGCCTGCCCGGAGCTGACCATCCGTAGCACCTTCATTGCGGGCTTTCCCGGCGAGACCGAAGCGGAATTCGAGGAGCTTTTGAC
This sequence comes from Betaproteobacteria bacterium, assembly GCA_009693345.1. Classification (GTDB taxonomy): domain Bacteria; phylum Pseudomonadota; class Gammaproteobacteria; order Burkholderiales; family SG8-39; genus RBG-16-66-20. Next base: position 5,762 of record SHXL01000155.1, on the reverse strand, counting down.
CTTCCTCAAGGAGGCACAACTGGACCGCGTGGGATGCTTTGCTTATTCGCCGGTGGATGGGGCGAAGGCGAACGAGCTGCCGGACCCCGTGCCCGAGGAAGTCAGGGAAGAACGAAAAAAACGATTCATGAAAGTGCAGGCGGGTATCAGCCGCGAGAAGCTAAAATCCAAGATCGGCAGGATATTGAAGGTGCTGATCGACAAACCGGGCGTCGGCCGCTCCATGGCGGACGCACCGGAGATCGATGGCCTGGTTTACTTTGAGAAATCCTCCAAACTGAAGGCGGGGAATTTCGCCGACGTTCTCATCGAGCGCACCGGTGAACACGATCTATACGGGAGACTGGCATGAGCACACGTGAAGTGATGGTGGTGGCAGGTGCGCGGACCGCGATCGGCGACTACGGCGGTTCGCTCAAGGACGTGGCGCCGACGAAACTCGGCGCAATCGCCATCAAGGAGGCGGTGGCGCGCGCCAAGATAGACCCGGCAAGCATCGGCCACGTGGTGATCGGCAGTGTGATCCATGGCGAGGCGAGGGATATGTACATCTCGCGCGTTGCCGCGATCGACGCGGGGCTGCCGGTGGGCACGCCCTGCCTCACGGTGAACCGCCTGTGCGGCTCCGGCCTGCAGGCGATCGTCTCGGCCGCGCAGCACATTCTGCTCGGCGACACCGATATCGTGGTCGGCGGCGGCGCGGAGAGCATGAGCCGCGCGGCCTACTTCCTGCCCGCCGGACGCTGGGGCCAGCGCATGGGCGACGGCGCGGTGGTGGATGCCATGACCGGCGCGTTGCACGATCCCTTCGGCAACGGCCACATGGGGATCACCGCGGAGAACATCGCCGCGAAGTTCGGCTTCACGCGCGAGCAGCAGGACCAGTTCGCAGTCGAATCGCACCGGCGCGCCGCGAACGCCCTCGAGAAGGGCATTTTCAAGGATCAGATTGTTCCCATAGAAATAAAATCCAGAAAAGGAACTGAAACATTCGTTCTCGACGAGCACGTGCGCAAGGGCGCGAAGATCGAGGACATGCAGAAGCTCCGGCCCGCCTTCAAGAAGGACGGCACGGTGACCGCGGCGAACGCCTCGGGGTTGAATGACGCAGCTGCGGCGATCGTAATGTGTAGCTCTGAATATTCTAAAAAAGAAAATCTCAAGCCAGTGGCGAGGCTTGTGGCCTACGCGCACGCCGGCGTGGATCCGAACTTCATGGGCCTGGGGCCGATCCCGGCGGTGAAGCGCGTGTTCGAGAAATCGGGACTCAAGTCCGCCGACATGGACGTGATCGAATCCAACGAAGCCTTCGCCGTGCAGGCAATGGCGGTAACGAAGGACCTCGGTCTCGATCCCGCGAAAGTGAATCCGAACGGCGGCGCCGTCGCCCTCGGCCACCCGATCGGCGCCACCGGCGCGATCCTCACGGTGAAGGCGATCTACGAACTGCACCGCACCCAGAAGCGCTACGCGCTCGTCACCATGTGCATCGGCGGCGGGCAGGGCATCGCCGCGATCTTCGAGCGCGCCTAAGAGACCGTCACGCCTTTCCAGAAAGCGACGTAGCCCCTGACGTGTTTCGCGGCGTCCTTTGTTTCCGAGTAGGTCCAGGCCGCGTCCTTGTTGGTTTTCCCGTCCACGACCACGTCGTAGTAGCTCGCGGTGCCCTTCCACGGGCAGAAGGTGTGGGTTTGCGAGTCGCGGAACAGGGTTTTGTTCACCGCCTCGGGCGGGAAGTAGACGTTGCCTTCGACGATCTGCGTTTTTGCGCTGTCCGCTTCGGCGAGCAGCGCGCCGTTCCAGGTGGCTTTTGGCATCGAAGGATTCTAGATCAGCTGCGATGCATCGTGAGCCGCTGCCGGCCGACGAGGTAGATGCCGGCAGCCACGATGATCCCCATGCCGAGCAGCGACCAGCCGTCCGGAAAGTCCCCGAACACCAGCCATCCCAGCAACATCACCCAGATTAGCTGGGTGTAGAAGAACGGCGCGAGGCCGGTCGCGTTGGCGTAGTCGTAGGCGCGGATGAGCAAGAAGTGCCCAACCGAGGCCAGCACGCCGATGATGCCGAGCAGGACCCAGTGCCAGGGATTGGTGGGTGTCACCCAGGCGAAGGGCAGGGCGAAGGAGAGCAGCACGGCGCCGACGATCGCGCCCCAGACGAGCGACGTAAGCGGATGCTCCACGCCCGCGACTTTGCGCGTGAGGATCTGGTAGAGCGCATTGCACAGCGCCACGCCGACCGGGAGCAGCGCGTAGGGCGTGAATACGGCGGCACCCGGGCGCACGATCACCAGCGCGCCGGCCAGCCCGACCAGCACCGCGGCGAACCTCGCGCCATCCATGCGCTCGCCCAGCATCGGCACCGCGAGCATGGCGAGGAACAGCGGCATGACGAAGCCGATTGCCGCGGCTTCCGCCATCGGCAACACCGTGAGCGAAGTGAAGTAGAGCAGGGATGCGCCGGCCAGCAGCAGGCCGCGCATGATCTGCAACTGGGGACGGGCGGTGCGCAGGCGCCTGAGTTCGCCTCGCGCCGCCAGGAATGCAAGCAGGATGACGAGGCTGGCCGCATACCGCGCCCAGACCACGCCGGAAACCGGATACAAGCGCGCGAGATACTTCGCCATGGTGTCCATGAGCGCGAAGATGCCCACCGCGACAACCACCAGAAGCGTGCCGCGCAGTGCCGGTGTCACGCCCGCAGTCAACCTTCCGGTCGCATGTGCGGGAAGAGGATGACGTCGCGGATCGACGGGCTGTCGGTAAGCAGCATCACCAGGCGGTCGATACCCAGGCCGCCGCCCGCGGTGGGCGGCAGGCCGTATTCGAGCGCGCGGATGTAGTCGGCGTCGTAGAACATGGCCTCGGCGTCGCCGGAATCCTTGAGCTTCGCCTGCTCGCGGAAGCGAGCGGCCTGGTCCTCGGGATCGTTCAGCTCGGAAAAGCCGTTGGCGATCTCCTTGGCGTCGATGAAGAGTTCGAAGCGGTCGACGATGCCCGGGTCCTTGTCGTTGCGGCGCGCGAGCGGCGAGACCTCGGCCGGGAATTCGGTGACGAAGGTCGGCTGCACCAGGTGCTTCTCGGCCAGCGCCTCGAACAGCATGAGTTGCAGCGCGCCCCAGCCCTGACTGTTTTGGATTTCCACTCCCAAAGTTTTTAACCTCGAAACGAGAAAAGACCGGTCTCTCAGGTCTCCCTCGACGCCCTGCCTGCGGAGGGCCTCGGGCATCGGCAGGCGGGCGAACGGTTTTTCGAAATCGAGGGCATCGCTCTTGTAGGAGACCGCCCGTGCCGCGTGGCGCACCAGCTTTTCGGTGTGCGCCATCATGTACTCGCAATCCTCGTAGGCGCAGTACCACTCCATCATGGTGAACTCGGGATTGTGGCGCGTCGAAATGCCCTCGTTCCTGAAATTGCGGTTGATCTCGTAGACGCGCTCCATGCCGCCCACCACCAGGCGTTTCAGGTACAGCTCCGGCGCGACCCGCAGGTAGAGCTCCATGTCGAGCGCGTTGTGGTGCGTCTTGAAGGGCCGCGCCACCGCGCCGCCGGGGATCGGCTGCATCATCGGCGTCTCGACTTCGAGGTAGCCGTCCTCGCTCATGGCGCTGCGCAGCGCCTGCACTATTATTATTCTTTTTTCAAAAACTTCCCGCGTCTTCGGCGAAACGATGAGGTCCACATAGCGCTGCCGGTACCTGAGTTCCTGGTCGGAAATGCCGTGGAACTTCTCCGGCAGCGGCCGCAGCGATTTTGTCAGCAGCCGCAGGCCCGAGGCGTGAATCGTCAGTTCGCCTGTCTTGGTTTTAAAAAGCGTGCCGGAAGCACCGACGATATCGCCCAAATTCCAGTGCTTGAAGTCTTCGTAGTTTTTTACTTCATTGGAAACATAAATCTGAATACGGCCCGAACCGTCCTGCAGCGTCGCGAAGCTCGCCTTGCCCATGACGCGCTTGAGCACCATCCGTCCGGCGATCGTGGCTTCCACTTTCAGGGGTTCCAGCTCTTCCTTTGTTCTTTCTCCGTGTTTTTTGTGCAGATCAAAGGAAAAATCCTTTCTCCGAAAGTCATTCGGAAACGCAATGCCCTGCGCGCGCAGCGCCTTGAGTTTCTCCCGCCGCTCTTCGACCAGCTTGTTTTCTTCTTCCATTTTTAGACGCCCTGTTTGAGGCTGGCGGTGATGAATTCGTCCAGGTCGCCGTCCAGCACCTGCTGGGTGGCGCCTTTCTCGACGCCGGTGCGCAGGTCCTTGATGCGCGACTGGTCGAGGACGTAGGAGCGGATCTGGTGCCCCCATTCGATGTCGGTCTTCGAGGCCTCCAGCTTGCTCTGCTCGCCCTTCAGCTTGCGCAATTCCAGGTCATAGAGGCGCGATTTCAGCATCGCCATGCACTCGGCGCGGTTGCGGTGCTGCGAGCGGTCGCTCTGGCTCTGCACCACGATATTGGTCGGGAGGTGGGTGATGCGCACCGCCGACTCGGTCTTGTTGACGTGCTGGCCGCCGGCGCCTGAAGCGCGGTAGACGTCGACGCGCAGGTCGGCCGGATTGATATCCACTTCAATCGACTCATCCACCTCGGGGTAGGTGAAGGCGTTGGCGAAGGAAGTGTGGCGCCGCGCATTCGAGTCGAAGGGCGATTTTCGCACCAGGCGATGGACGCCGTTTTCGGAGCGCAGGTGTCCGTAGGCGTACTCGCCGGTGATTTTCACGGTCGCGCTCTTGATGCCAGCGACTTCGCCGTCGGTCTGTTCGAGGACTTCGGCGCGAAAGCCCTTCTTGTCGCAGTACTTGAGGTACATGCGCAAGAGCATCGCCGCCCAGTCCTGCGCCTCGGTGCCGCCGGCGCCGGCCTGGATGTCCATGAAGCAGTTATTCGGGTCCAGGGGATTGGAGAACATGCGGCGGAACTCAAGCGCCGCGACTTCGCCTTTCAGTTTCTCAGTATCAGAGAAGATACTGAGTAAGGTCGCGTCGTCACCCTCGGCGCGCGCCAGTTCGAACAGCTCCTGCGTTTCCGCGACGACGCCGCCGACGCGCTTCAGCGTCTCGACAACGGCCTCGAGTGCCTTCTTTTCCCTGCCGAGTTCCTGCGCGCGCTGCTGATCGGACCAGAGCTTGGGGTCTTCGAACTCCCGGTTCAGCGCCTGCAGGCGCTTTTCCTTGGCGTCGAAGTCAAAGATACCTCCGCAGCTCGGCCGACTGGGTCTGCAGTCCGGCGAGCGTCGAGGCGATCTGGTTGATGCGTTCGGCTTCCATGGCGGAGAAGGGTGCGGCGCGAAAGGGCGAGCATTCTACCCCGAGCCGCCGTCCGCAAGCGTGCTTGAGCCCCCGTGGGCGAGCGCAAAACGGAAGCTCGAGCCGCGTCCCGGCGCGCTCTCGGCCCAGATGCGGCCGCCGTGGCGCTGCACGATCAGCTGCACCAGCGCGAGGTCGATGCCGGTGCCCGGATACTCCTCCTCCAAGTGCAGCCGCTCGAAGGGCTTGAAGAGTTTCGCCGCATGAGCCGTGTCGAATCCGGTGCCTTTGTCGCGCACGAAATACACCGGCGTGCCGCCGGTCGCCGCGGCGCCCGCTTCGGCACCCACTTCCACGGTCGGCGACGCGGCCTTGGCGGAGAATTTGAGCGCATTGCCGACCAGGTTGGCGTAGACCTGCTGGATCAGCATCTCGTCGCCCTGGGCCGCGGGCAACTCGCCGATCTCGATGCGCACCTGAGGGTATTCGCGCTGCAGCTCCCGGCAGGTCGCACCGGCGATCCC
>SHXL01000154.1 GCA_009693345.1 Betaproteobacteria bacterium | reverse complement strand
AAGAGCGGAGCTCTTCCCGAACGCGCCGACGGGAAAGGAGCATTGGTCGGCCGCACCGGGGACAAATGTCGGGGATGGCCTCCGCTTGGGTGAAAGCGCAGGAGGCCATGTGCGCAGCGATCTCAAGGCACCCGCTGCCTGGGCGCCCGTGTCGTTGGTTCCACACCGCGATGGCACGTTCTCGCATTTCCCCCATCTTGGCATGGACCGCGCCAAGCCCGGCGCCATCATGGTGCGCTCATCGGGTGAGCGCTTCTGCAATGAAGCAGATTCGTACCACGATGTGATGAGGGCGCTCTTCGACGCCACGCCGCCGGGCGAGCAGCCAGGAGCCTGGCTTGTATGCAATCACCGCTTCGTGCGCCGCTGGGGCGTGGGTCGAGTACGCCCAGCCCCATTCCCCATGCGCCCATGGCTTCGCAACGGGTACCTGAAGAAGGGACGCACCGTCGGCGAATTGGCGATGGCCTGCGAGATAGATCCTGCGTCACTTGAAAAGAACATTCAACGTTTTAATGAGCAGGCGAGCCGAGGATCGGATCCCGACTTTCATCGCGGAGAGACCCCCTTCAATCGTGCGTATGGAGACCCAGAGCAAAAGCCCAATCCATGCCTCGCTCCACTTGATGGCGGGCCGTTTTACGCCGTAAAGATCGTGCCCGGCAGCCTTGGCACCTTTGCCGGGCTGGCGACCGATTCCAATGCGCGCGTCCTGGATCGGCAAAGCCGGCCGATTCCCAATCTTTATTCGGTAGGGAGCGACATGGCGAGCATCGCTGGCGGGAACTACCCGGCCGGCGGCTGCACGCTCGGTCCTTCCATGACGTTTGGCTTCATAGCTGCGCACCACGCTTGTGGAGTGCCGCTGGGAAGCAATGATGTACCCTCAGTTCGCGTAGATCGAAGGCAAGGGCCGCAAGCAGGTCCACCTTCGGCCAGCGGCGATACGTCGCCATCGGCATCCGGCCGAGCGGCGATAGGCGTGACGACTTGACCAAAGGAGAAGGACTATGGAGAAGGACCAGCATTCGATAGGGCAGGACAACCGGCGGTGGACCCGGCGCACAGTCCTCAAGCAAGCGGCCGCAGTCGCCGGCGCGGCGTTTTTGCCGAGGTTCGCGAGCGCGGCGACCGAGATTCCGATCGGCGTCGTAGTTGGATTGACCGGCGCCGCGGCCGACTACGGGCGCGATGCGCTGCGCGCGTTCGAGCTCGTCGCCGACCGTGTCAACCTATCCGGCGGCATCAAGTCGCTCGGTGGCGCGAAGATCAAGCTCCTGGTTGCCGATCATCAGACCGACCTGCGCGTTGCGTCCTCGGAAACCGAGCGGCTGATCACCCGGGAAAACGTGCTCGGTATCCTGGGCTGGGCGGCGAGCGGCCCGGCCCGGGTCGGCAGCGAGGTTGGCGAGCGCTACCAGGTCCCGTCGATTGACACAAGCGTTGACTACAAGCTCACCGAGCGCGGCCTGAAGTACTTTTACCGTGCCGCGATCAATACCCGCCAGACCTGCAACCGCGGCGTCGAGTTCGTGCAGGAGATGGAGAAGACGCAGGGCGCGGCGGTGAAGCGCGTGGCGATCGTGCACGAGGACCTGGCCTACGGCACTGGCGCGGGCGATCTCTTCAAGGAGGCGATCGAACGCGTCGGGCGCTGGCAACTGGTCGATCGCGTCGCCTATACCGCCGCAAAGTTGACCGAGGCGACCGGCATCGTCAACAAGCTCAAGGCCCAGAACGTCGACGTGGTGTTCCAGGCCTCGTATCCGGCCGACGGCATCCTGATCCAGCGCGCGATGAAGCAGTTGCGACTGGACCTCGTTGCGAACGTGCATCCGGCTGGCGCACCGCCGAATCTGCAATACGTCGGCAACCTGAAGAGCGACGCCAACTACGTGATCACCACGCTTGGCTGGACGTCCAGCATGGCCGAGAGGCTGCCGGCCGGGGCGAAGGCGACGGTCGACGAGTACACCAAACGCTACAAGGTGGCCGTGCAGGACCAAGCGGGCTACTCGCTGAGCGCCGCTGCGGCGATGGTCGCGGCGTTGTCGCGCATCAAGTCGCTCGACCGGGCCGAGCTGTGGCAGGCAATCGACAAGATCGACCTGTCCTTCGGCCAGGATCCGAACGTGATCATCCCCTTTGGTATCAAGTGGGACGAGAAGCACGACAATGCGAAGGCCCAGGCTGTGGTGACGCAGATCCTCGGCCAGCAGCTCGTCGTGGTCTCCCCAAAGGATCTCGCCTTACAGGCGCCGGTCGTGCCGGCTCCGTCCTGGAACAAGCGCGGCTGAGCAGGAGGCAGCGCCATGGAGTTCTCACCGTCCGTCATTGGACAGATGCTGTTCACCGGAGCCCTGATGGGCAGCATCTATGGCGCCGTCGCGATGGGCTTCTCGCTCATTTTCGGTGTGGCGAAGATCATCAATTTTGCTCATGCCGGGGTCGTGCTCTGGGTGATGTATGGTGTGTTGGTCGCCGTGCGCAGCGGCGTCGCGCATCCTTACGTTGCCGGGCTGGTGGCGATCCCCCTCTGCTACGTGATCGGCCACGGCGTGCAGCGCACGCTGATGGCCCGCGTTAGCGCGATGTCCGATGACATGCAGATCATCTACACATTCGGCCTGCTGCTGGTGCTGACCTACATGGCGCAGTTCTTCTTCGGCCCAGACGTGCACTTTCTGCCGTCCTCTGGGCTGGCGGTCGAATTCGGCGGCGTGGTGCTGCAGGTCGAGACCATAATCGCCGGCGCGTTGGCGCTGGGCTCGGCACTGGCCCTGCACGCTTTCCTGTCGCGCACGTGGTTGGGTAAGGCGATCCGCGCGAGTGCCGACAACCGACGCGGCGCCACGCTGATGGGCTTGGACGTGGTCCGCCTGTCGCGTGTCGCGATGGCATTGAGCTTCGCGCTGGCGGCCCTCGCGGGGACGATACTGGTTACCGTCACAACGTTCTATCCGTTGCGCGGGTTAGAGCTCGCTGTGCTGGCGTTCGTGATCGTCGTGCTCGGCGGCATGGACAACGTTTTCGCCTCGTTCGTCGCGGGTGTGCTCATCGGCATGTTCGAGGCGTTGGGCACGCTGCTCTTCAGTCCGTCGATCGCCCATATGGCGATATACGCGATGATCTTCGCGGTGCTGCTTGTTCGCCCGCAGGGGCTTTTCCGCCGGCGAGCGACGAAATGAAAAGCGCGCTCGGGCTTTCTATCGTCGTTTTTTCCCTGGCGGCCGCCTCGGTGCCGTTCTGGGGCAGCGGCTACACGATCAACCTGCTCACCCAGATCTTCCTGTTCGGATTCCTCGCATCCGCCTGGAACTTCATGGCGCTGACGGGACTGGTTTCTCTCGGCCATGCCGCTTTCTTCGGAGTGGGCGGCTACACTGCGGCGTGGCTCTACCTAACCTGGGGCGCGAACCTTGTGCTCGGCGCTCTGGTTGGGGCGGCGCTCGCGATGTTCCTCGCCTTCGTCGTCTACTGGACGGCCTTCCGCAGCGGCCTACGCGGTATCTATTTCAGCGGCCTGACTCTGGTGCTCGCCGAGGCTCTTCGTTTTGCGGCAATCAACACGCCCGCGCTCGGCCGGTCACAGGGGTTGGAGCTGGTCTCGCTGCATCTGCCGCCGTTCCTTCTGTACGGTTTGTCAGTCACGCTGCTCGTGCTCACCGTGGCGGGTACCTTGTGGCTGCTGCGCTCGCCGCTCGGCTATCGGCTGCAGGCGGTGCGCGAGAACGAAGACGCGGCCGAGGCCCTAGGCGTGCATACCTTCCGCGTGAAGCTCGCGGCCACGCTGTTGAGCGCAGGGCTAGTTGCGATCGGGGGCGCGCTGCACGCGGTGCTACTGCGCTTCGTCGAGCCTGAGTCCGATTTCGGCCTGTCGTTGTCGCTGAACCTGCTGCTCGGTACTTTCCTCGGCGGCACCGGCACAGCGCTCGGCCCGCCCATCGGGATCGCCGTGTTGTTCGGATTGCGGGAGGGGATCGCGCGTCTGGGCGAGTTATTCGCGCTGGGCTCTTCCGGGATCTACGCATTGCAGCAGGTGCTCTACGGCGCCATGCTTATGCTGGTAGTGGTAGCGTTGCCAGACGGGTTGGTGACGCGTGCGCGGCGCTGGTGGATCGAATGGCGGCGCGCGTCGGCGAGGCCAGGGTCGGCGGGCTTTCAGGCTGGGGCGCAGGTCGCTTCGATGGCCGGCTTGGAGGCAGCAGCACCGGGTACGGCGCGTGCTACGTCTGCCGTTCCGTCCGCGCAGCTTGCCTCGGACAGTCCGGCAGCGCGACCGCGAGCCGGCGGCGCTTCGGCCCCGGCCTCGGCTTACCTCGAGGTGATCGACGTCAGCCGCCACTTCCGCGGCCTCGCCGCGCTGTCGAACGTCAGCTTCGATCTGCGTCGGGGCGAGATCCTCGGGCTAATCGGCCCGAATGGCGCCGGAAAGACGACGATGTTCAACGCCATCTCGGGAATCTTCCCCGCACAGATTGGCGAGGTTCGGTTCAAGGGCGAGCGACTGTCCGGGCTCGCCCCCCACCAGGTCTGCCAGCGCGGTGTGGCCCGCACTTTCCAGATCGTTCAGCCTTTCGCCGGCTTGACGGTGCTCGAGAACGCACTGATCGGCGCCCTGTCGCGGTATGCGCGGATCGCCGAGGCCCGCGAGGCCGCGCTCGCGGCACTCGTGCAGGTCGACCTCCACGCCAAGCGCGACCTGCCCGCGGCGAGCCTGACGCTGCAGGACCGCAAGATGCTCGAGTTCGCCCGCAGCCTGGCCACTGGGCCCGAGCTGATCCTGCTCGACGAGGTGATGGCCGGGCTGACCGCATCGGAACAGTCGCAGATCGCCGACAAGATCTTGGAGATCCGCGACACGGGCGTGTCCTTCCTGCTGGTCGAGCACGCTATGCGGGCGGTGATGCGTCTGTCGGATCGTATCGTGGTGCTCGACCACGGCCAGGTCATAGCCAGCGGCCTGCCGTCCGAGATCGCGCGCGATCCCGGCGTGATCAGCGTTTACCTCGGTCGCAGCCTGGCGCAAACGCCGGTCGACCGTGCCGCCTGAGCCTAGCTATGAGCACGACCCTTAGCCCCATCCTGTCCGTTGAGAGGCTGCGCGTGAAGTACGACCTGTTTGAGGCGGTCTTCGACGTCTCGTTCGAGGTCTGGCCCGGCGAGGCGGTATGCTTGCTCGGCAGCAACGGCGCCGGCAAGACCACCAGCCTGCGCGCGATCCTTGGCGCTCTGCCGATCGCCGGCGGCCGAGTGTGCTTCCTCGGCGACGACACGAGTGGGAAGTCGCCCGGAGCGATGACAATGCGCGGGATGATCTACGTGCCCGAGGGGCGCGAGTTGTTTCCGTCATTGACGGTCCTGGAGAATCTGGAGCTCGGCGCGATCACGCGCGAGGCGCGTGCCCGCACGCGGGCGAGCCTGGAGCTCGCCTGCGAGCTGTTCCCGATCCTAGCGGAGCGGCGCATGCAGCTGGCCGGGACGCTGTCCGGCGGGCAGCAGCAGATGCTCGCGATCGCCCGCGGGCTGATGGGCTTGCCACGGCTGCTGATGCTCGACGAGCCCTCGCTCGGCCTCGCGCCCGTCGTCGTCGAGCAGGTCTACGCGGCACTCGGCCGGATCGTCCGCTCGGGTACGCCGATCATTCTTGTCGAGCAGCACGTCCACCAAGCCCTCGAGCTGTGCCAGCGCGGCTATGTGCTCGAGGGCGGGCGGACCGTCCAGCAGGGCAGCACCGCAGAACTCGCCGGCAGCGACCGGCTGCGCAGCGCTTACCTGGGAGTGAACTGACGATGACATCCCGCAAGCAAGTGACGCCGGAGCCTTTGGCGAGTGTCCAGTGGCACACGCGGCTCGGGCTGGTGGTTCCGTCCTGGAACACGGTGATGGAGTACGAGTTCCAGCGCCTGCTGCCGCAAGGCACGTCGTTGCACGTCTCACGCATCGCCCACACGGGCGATACCGAGCCGGCGTTGCTGCACATGCTCGGCGAGCTGGAGCCCGCGGCGGCGCTGCTCGCGCATGCGCGGATCGACGCGATCTGCTTCGGATGCACCGGAAGCGGCTTCGTGCAGCCGGATGTGCGACAGGACGCCCGAGTGGCCGAGGCCGCTTCGCGTTCGCTGGGCCTGCCGGTGATCACTACCTCGGACGCGGTCTCCGCGGCGCTCGAGTATCTCGGCGCGCGCCGGATCGCGGTGGCATCGCCCTACGAACCTTGGCTCAACGAGCACTTGCGTCGCTACCTGGAAGGTCGGGGCTTTACGCTCACCAGTATTGCGGGCTTCGGCACCCAGGAGCACGCGAAGTGCTCGCCGGAGGAGACGCTGGCGCTCGCGCTCGGCGTGGTGCGGCCAGACACCGAGGCGATCTTCGTGAGCTGCGCCAACCTCCGCACGTTGGAGATCATCGAGCCGCTGGAGCGGACCACCGGCCTGCCGGTGGTTACGAGCACACAGGCCTCCCTCTGGCGGTTGCTGTCGCGACTTGGGCGGCCCGGTCCGGGCGGGCCGGGTCGGCTGCTGGCTTCGATGCGATGACCGCCGAGCACGCGCGCACGCATGCCGGTTGGCGCGTGGCGCTGCTGCGCTATTTCAACCCGGTCGGCGCGCACCAGAGCGGCATGATCGGCGAAGACCCGAACGGCATACCGAATAATCTGATGCCCTACGTCAGCCAAG
>SHXL01000153.1 GCA_009693345.1 Betaproteobacteria bacterium | reverse complement strand
CGGCGACGCGGTCCACGCCATGACGCCGAACATCGGCCAGGGCGCAGGCATGGCGATGGAGGATGCGGCAGTGCTGGCCGACGAGCTCGCGGCGGCCGATCGATTGGAGCAGGCGCTGGAGAGCTATGTGAAGCGGCGCAAGCCGCGGGTGGAGACGGTAATGCGGATTTCGCGGCAGGCGGGCGACGATGGGCAGCGGTCGAACCCGCTCGCCTGCTGGTTCAGGAATCGCCGCATTCGGCGGGCGGGGCGCCAGGTGGCGCAAGCGCAGGCGGATCTGGAGCGGCTGCTGGCCTTTCCGGGTTAACCAACAGGAGCATTGCATGGCAAAGATCCGGCACATCGCCATCACGGCGGAAGATCCTTTCGTCACCGCCGAGCTGATGAAGCAGGCCTTCGGCCTCGAGGAGATCGGGCGGGGCGACAGCGACCTGGCGCGCGAGGTCTATCTCACCGACGGCTACATCAATCTCGCGGTGGTGTGCTGGAAGCGAACGCCGCAGAACCCCGATCCCTACCCCGAGGGCTACGGTCTCGACCACTTCGGCGTGCAGGTCGAGGATCTGGACTCGGCCGAAGCCCGCGTGAAGAACGTCGGCGCGACGCCGCAGCCGCCGCCGAAGGTGGACCTGTCCAAGCTCGGCGGCCGGCTCTTCTTCGAGAAGAAATACGTCCTCGCGGGGGTGAAATTCGATCTCTCGAGCCACGGCTGGCCGGTTGCCCCGGAATGAGCGAGATCGCGCTGGAGGCGTCCGGCATCAGGAAGAACTACACCAAGAACGGCAAGACGCTTGAAATTCTGGATATCGAGCGCTTCAGCGTCCAGGAAGGCGAATTCGTGACCGTGATCGGACCGAGCGGCTGCGGCAAGAGCACCTTTCTTCACATCATGGGCGGCTTCATCAAGGCCGAAGGCGGCATCATCCGGGTGTACGGCGAAAAGGTCAGCGGGCCGGGACCGGACCGCGGCATGATGTTCCAGGAGTTCGCCCTGTTTCCCTGGCGCACGGTGGCCGGCAACATCGCTTGGGGCCTCGAGGCGCAGGGCGTGCCGCGCGAAAAGATCAAGACCACGGTATGGACCTACCTGCAGATAACCGGCCTCGCCGAATTCAGCAATCACTTTCCCGCCGAACTTTCGGGCGGGATGAAGCAGCGCGTCGCGCTCGCCCGGGTGCTCGCCTTCGATCCCAAGGTGCTGCTGATGGATGAACCCTTCGGCGCGCTCGACGCGCAGACCCGCGAAGTGATGCAGGAAGAACTGACGCGCCTCTGGGGGCAGACCGGCAAGACGATCGTCTTCGTCACGCACGATATCGACGAGGCGGTCTACCTGGGCGACCGCGTCGTCGTCCTCACCGCCCGCCCGGGGCGTATCCGCGAGGAAGTAAAGATCGATCTGCCGAGGCCGCGCGGCCTGGAAGTCAAGAAGTCGGTGCAGTGCCTCGAGTACCGGAACTATATCTGGGACTTGATCAGGGCCGAGGCAAAAAACTCTGATCAATCATCGAGTCCACATTGACCGGCTTCTCCAGCCACTGCAGCTTGTCCAGCATGAAGCTCGAGAGCTTCTTCAGGCTCTCGACGTCGACGCGCGCATTCGCATCGCGCTTCCAGTCGGCGTTCTTGAGATAGACCTCCAGCGGCGTGCGCACGAACCCGGCCTTGTGCAGGTCGCTCTTGGCCTGCGCCGTGTTGGCGACGTAGTATTTCGTGACCGCCACGTAATCGGCGAGGAACGCGCGCACCGCTCCGGGCTGCTCCCTGAGGAATTTCTCGCCGAACCAGATATCGAGCAGTTCGTGGTCGTAGCCCACGGCCTCGACCGCGGTAAAGAGCTTCCGCAATCCGCCCTTGGCAACTTCCGTGGAATAGAACGGCTCGACGAAGGTGCCGGCGCCGACCTTGCCCGTGCGCACCGCGTCGCCCATCGCCGGGAAACCCAGCGGAAACACCTTGGTGTCCTTGTCGGGAGCGAGGCCGGCGTTAAGCAGTCCGGCTCGCGCCCACAGATCGGTCGCGGTCTTGATGCCGACCACGGCGATGGTGCCGCCCTTCAGGTCCTTGACCGAGCGGATCGGTCCGTCGTCCTTCACCATGTAGGTAGTGCTGAACCAGTCCTTGCCGGCGGCTTCCAGGCAAATGCTGGCGACGATCTTCATGTCGACGCCCTGCGCGCGGGCAAAGATCACCGCGAGCCCCGGGGCGGTGCCCGCGTCAAGCTCGCCGGCCAGGTAGGCCTGGAAGCGTTCCGGATTGGCCTGGAACAGGATCTGGTTGAGCCGGTAGCGCTTGCCCTGGTTCGGCGTCAGGTCCGGCCGCGCGCTCATCAGCCAGACCTGTTCCTCCGCCGCGAAGCCGCGGCCGAAACGGATCAGCGGCGCGTCCTGCGCGATCGCGTTGGCGCTGAAGACAAGACAAAGAAATGCAAGTGAAATTTTCACGGCGTCCCCCTCTCACACATAGTAGGTTTCGAGCTTTTCCCAGTATACCAACCGGTCGCGCAGCAAAACGAGCGCCCGATCGAGCGCGAGGCCGAGCAGCGCGATCACCGCCACCACGGCGAGCATGCGGTCGGTCTTCAGGGACGACAGCGCGTAGATCACCATGTAGCCAAGGCCGTCGGCGGAACTGATCATCTCGGTGATGATCACCACGATCAGGGCGACCGGAAGCGCCACGCGGAATCCGGCGAAGATGTAGGGCGCGGTGGCGGGAATCACGACGCGCCCGAAGGTGCGCAGGCGCGATTCGCCCATGTTCCGCGCCGACCAGAGCAGGATGCGATTGACGCCGCGCGCACCCTGGCATGTGACGATGACGATCGGGTAGATGCATTCCAGGAAGACAAGCGCCACCTTGGACAGGCTGCCGATGCCGAACACGAAAATGAAGATCGGGAACAGGGCGATCTTGGGAACCGCGTAAGTTCCGGAAAAAAGCGGATCGAGCAGGGCTGCGGCGAAAGCGGAGCGCCCCATCAGCATCCCGATGGCCACGCCGGCGACCGCTGCCAGGGCGAAGCCGCCGAGCGCGCGGTAGAGCGACACCCAGGCTTCCATGAGAGATTCGCTTTTCGAGAAAAAGAGAATCAACTCATTAAGAATCTTCTCCAGCGGTGGAAACAGCAGCGGGCTCCACAGCCCGCTGCGCACGACCAGTTCCCAGGCGAGCAGCGCGGCTCCGATCAGGACGAACGGCAGAAGCCGTCTCATGCGCCCTGCTCCTGCCAGGCCAGCACGCGCTCGCGTCCCAGCCGCAGCAGTTGGTCGCTGGCGTAGCCGAGGATCGCGATGCTCAGCAGCGAGACGTACATGAGGTCGAAGCGCAGGCTGTTCTCCGCCACGCGGATCATGTGTCCCAGCCCCGAGCGCGCGTTGATCATCTCGGTGGCGAACATGACGATGAACGACAACGCCATCGAAACGCGTATGCCGGCGAAGATCTGCGGCAGGGCGTTGGGCACCACCACCCTGAGAAAGATGCGCCACCTGCCCGCGCCCATGTTGAGGCCCGACCAGACCAGGATCGCCGGAGTCGCCTTGGCGCCGTAGTAGGCGTTGATGAACGTCGGGTAGAAGCAGGCCAGGGCAATGATCAGGATCTTGGAGAAGTCGCCGATCCCGAACCAGAGCATGAATAGCGGCAGCATCACGATCTTCGGTACCGGGTAGGTGAGAAACACCACCGGACTGAGCATCTGATCGAACGAGCGGGCGACGCCGGCGGCCAGCCCGAGCGCGATGCCGAGAAGCGTGCCGATCGCGAAGCCCGGCAGCGAGCGCATCAGGCTCGCGCCGACGTGGTCGTAGAATTCCCGTTCACCGAGCGCGGCGCCAAAGTGCTGCAGAATTTCGACCGGACCCAGGACGTATTCGGGCAGGCCCCGGAGCCACAGCAGCTGCCAGGCCAGCACGACGAGGAGCAGAACGGCGAACCTGAGGATACGCACATCAGATTTTAACCCCGGTGCAGTAAACTCCCGTTCACTACGGAGAAGATCATGGACCTCAATTATTCCCAGGAAGAATCCACGTTCCGCGACGAGGTTCGCGGCTGGCTGAAGGCGAATCTGCCGCAGGACCTGCGCGACAAGATCGCCACTTACGACGAGCTCAGCCGCGAGGACCTGCTGCGCTGGCACAGGATCCTCGCCAAGCAGGGTTGGGTCGCGCCCGCCTGGCCGAAGGAGTGGGGCGGCACCAGCTGGAACATGGTGCAGCGCTACATCTTCGAGGAGGAATGCGGTCTTGCCGGCACTCCGCCGCTGATTCCGTTCGGCCTGTCGATGTGCGGCCCGGTGATTCTGCGCTTTGGCACCGACGCGCAGAAAAAGCGCTTCCTGCCGCGCATCTACCAGGGCGAGGATTTCTGGTGCCAGGGCTATTCCGAACCCGGCTCGGGCTCCGACCTCGCCTCGCTCAAGACCAAAGCCGAGCGCAAGGGTGACCACTATATCGTCAATGGCCAGAAAACCTGGACCACGCTCGGGCACTTCGCCGACTGGATTTTCTGCCTGGTGCGCACCGACTCAAGCCTGTCGAAACGGCAGGAGGGCATTTCCTTCCTGCTCATCGACATGAAGACGCCCGGCATCACGGTGCGGCCGCTGATCCTGATGGACGGCGGCCACGAGGTGAACGAGGTGTTCTTCGACGACGTCAAGGTGCCGGTCGAAAACCTGGTGTTCGAGGAAGGCAAGGGCTGGACGGTGGCCAAGTATCTCCTCGGCCACGAGCGCATGAACACCGGCCGCATCGGCACCTCGAAGCGCGAGCTGGCGAAGCTGAAGGAATTCGCCGGTCGGCAGAAGGGCGACGACGGCAGGCCGCTCTTCGCGGATGCGCGCTTTCGCGACAAGCTCACGCGCGTCGAGGTCGAACTGATGGCGCTCGAAATCACCAACCTGCGCTTCCTCGACCAGATGCGCCGCAGCGGCCAGCCGCCGGGCGCGGACGTCTCGATGCTGAAGATCAAGGGCACCGAGATCCAGCAGGCGCTCACCGAGCTTTCGATGCAGGCTGCGGATTCGTCCGCGCAGGAGGAATTCACGGGCCTGGCGAAGCGGTACTGCAATTTCCGCAAGACCACCATCTATGCGGGTTCGAACGAGATCCAGCGCAACATCATTTCCAAGATGACGCTGGGACTGTAGGAGGGCACATGAATTTCGACTACAACGAAGAGCAGCAACTCCTTGCCGACTCGGTGCGGCGCTTTCTTGCCAAGGGCTACGATTTCGAGGCACGCAGGAAGATCGTCGCCTCGAAGGAGGGCTGGAGTCCGGCCGTCTGGTCGACGATCTCGGAGATGGGCCTCACCGGGCTGCCGTTCTCGCCCGACTACGGTGGCTTCGGCGGCGGCGCCGTGGACCTGATGGGCGTGATGGAGGCGGCGGGCGAAGCGCTGCTGGTCGAGCCCTATCTTGCCACCGTCGGCCTCGGCGCGCAGTTCGTCTCGCGCGCCGGCAGCGATGCGCAGAAGAAGGCGATCCTGCCCGCGGTGGTCGAGGGCAAGCTGAAAATGGCCTTCGCGCACACCGAGAAAGGCGCGCGCTATAACCTGGCGAAGGTGGACGTGCAGGCGAAGAGAGCTGGCGCCGGCTGGGAAATCAGCGGCGAGAAGTTCGTTGTGCTGGGTGCCCCGGTGGCAGACAAGTTTGTTGTCTCGGCGAAAACGGACAAGGGTTTGTCGCTTTTCCTGGTTGATTCGAAGAATACGAAGATCAAACCCTACGTTACTCTGGATAAGCAACGCGCTGGCGACGTGGGCTTCTCGAAAGCGCAGGGCGAACTGATCGGGCCCGAAGGCGGGGCGCTCGCCGTCATCGAGGAGGTCGTGGATTTCGCCACCGCGCTCATCTGCGCCGAAGCGGTGGGCGCGATGAAATTCGCCTGCGACACCACGCTCGAGTACCTGAAGACGCGCAAGCAGTTCGGCGTGCCGATCGGCACCTTCCAGGCCCTCCAGCACCGCATCGTGGACATGTACGTGAGCTACGAGCAGGCGAAGTCCATGGCCTGCCTCGCCGCGTCGAAGGCGGATTCCCCCGTGGATGCAGGAGATCGCGCGCGCTCCATCTCGGCGGCCAAGATCAAGATCGCCGACAACTGCCGCCACATCAGCCAGGAGGCGATCCAGCTGCACGGCGGCATGGGCATGACCGACGAAATGAAGGTGAGCCACAGCTTCCGCCGGCTCACCATGATCGCGCAGCAGTTCGGCGACGCCGAGCATCATCTCGCCCGTTTTGCGAGGCTGGGTTGATATGCCGCTGAACAAGGCCTGGACGCTCGCCAGCTACCCGACGGGATGGGTCACCGAAGAGAATTTCAAGCTGGTTGAGTCGCCCGCACCGTCGCCCAGGGAAGGCGAAGTGCTGGTGAAGAACCTCTGGCTGTCGCTCGACCCGTACATGCGCGGTCGCATGAGCCAGGCGAAGAGCTATGCCAAGGGCGTCGAGGTGGGCGACGTCATGACGGGCGAGACCGCGGGCGAAGTGCTCGAGTCGAAACACCCGGGTTTCAAGCCCGGCGACAAGGTGACTGCGCCTTCGGGTTGGCAGCTCTACTGTTGCCTGAAGGGGGAACACCTTACTAAAGTGGATGCGTCGAAGGTGCCGCTGTCGTATTTCCTCGGCTGCCTCGGCATGCCGGGCCGTACCGCGTATTTCGGCTTGAAGGACATCTGCGCCCC
>SHXL01000152.1 GCA_009693345.1 Betaproteobacteria bacterium | reverse complement strand
AATACTTATATACTAAGACCGAAGCTCTGTCAAACGAGGTCGCGCTGCTTCCTCAGTTCCGGCATGCAGTGGCGCAGCCATCCTGCGCCGAGTTTCTCGGCAAGCGAGTTCTGCTTCAAGCGTTCATGCAGGCCCTTGAAATCCACGCTGTCGAGAGGCTGGTCCTGGTTGAAGCAGGAGAACACGTAGCTGGTTTCCCCGGTCAGCGGGTCGCGGTGCGGCTGCAGGCACTGGGCGCAGATCTCTTTCATCATGCATTGCATCGGCGAATTGATGGAGCCGATGGCGAAATGCCGCGGTTTCAGGTGCGGCTTGAGCACGTCGTGGCGCGCCTTCGCCACGCCGGCCATCATGCGGTCCGAGCCGATCGCGATCAAGCGATCGGCGTCATCCAGCCGGATCGAGGGCGCGCCCGTGGAGGATGACGGCGACAACCGGCCTTCCGCGTAGGCGTCCATCGCCTGGACGATGTTGCCGACGAAGCTGCGGTCCTGCGACCGGCCGGGTTTGAAGCCCGGTTCTTCGTCGCAGCACCATACCAGGGTATCGGCGGCGTTCTCGATGTCGGCAACTTTGTAGCGGTCGGCGACTTTCTTGTAGCCCGCGAAGTAGAGCACCTTCGAGCCGGCGGCGCGGAACGCCGCGCCGATCGAGAACAGCACCGCATTGCCCAGACCGCCGCCGCACAGCACCACTGTCTCGCCGGCGACGATCTCGGTCGGCGTGCCGGTGGGGCCCATCAGGATCACGGGTTCGCCGGGCTTCAGCATGGCGCACAGGTCGCTCGAACCGCCCATTTCGAGCGCGATGATGGACACCAGACCCTGCTCGCGGTCGACCCAGGCCCCGGTCATGGCGAGGCCTTCCATCTGCATGCGGGTGCCGGCCACCACCGGCGCAAGCATTTCGAAATTCTGCAGGCGATAGAACTGTCCGGGCCGGAATTTTCTCGCCGCCAGCGGCGCGCGGATGACGACTTCGACGATCGTCGGCGTCAGTCGCTCGACCTTGTGGACCGTGGCATGCAGCAGGTCGGAAAGATTGCCGAAAAACTTGTCCCTCGAAACCGAAGTAACCGCAGGTTTCGAGTTCAAAACCCTTGAAACAATCGGATAGCCCTGCTTCGCACTTCCCATGGCCTTCACGACATTTCCGAAATAGGAGGGGTGGACGTCGCCGAAGTAGCTCACGAAGCGCCCATCGGGCAGCTTCGACAGCAGCACGTCCGGCGTCGCCGGCTTGGAGGCCGAGTACTGCGGCTTGAGCAGCTTGCCGTCCTCGTCGCAGGCGGAGAAGTATTTCCCGTCCAGCGAAAAGTGCTCGGCGTCTTCGCGGGCGAGGACGGTATTGGGCTGGGTGCCCGCCGCGACGAACACGGTGTGCGCCGGCAGCCAGTGCTCGGTCGTTGCGCCCTTCAGCCGGATGCCCTTTACCGCGCCGAAGTTGTCCACGTCCACGCCCAAGGGGCTGAGTCCCTCGGCGAACCAGATACCTTCCTCGAGCGCTTTTTCCACCTCTTCGTGGTTCAGGGTGTAGGAAGGGCTGTCCACCAGCCGCCGGCGGTAGGCGATGGTGACGCCACCCCAGTGACGCAGCAAATCGATGTGTCCTGCTTTCTCCGTCGACCTCAGTGTTCTCGCGTGCGCGAGATATTCCTCGGCGATCTCCCGTTCCTGGTCATCCCAGTTCCGGCGAATCGCGTTCTCGCCAATCTCTGCGGCGAGCGCCTCGTAGCGATCGAGGAATTTCCTCACCTGCACCACGTAGTAGGCGAGGGACTCGGTGGCCGTATCGATCGCGGTTAGCCCGCCGCCGATCACCACCACCGGCAGCCGCAGCTGCATGTTGGCGATCGAATCTTCCTTGGCGGCGCCGGTGAGCTGCAGCGCCATCAGGAAGTCGGATGCGGCGCGGACACCGCGCGCGAGGCCATTCGGAATGTCGAGCACCGTTGGCTTGCCCGCGCCCACGCACAGCGCGACGTGGTCGAAGCCCGTGGTCATCGCGTCTTCCAGGGTGAGAGTGCCGCCGAAGCGCACGCCGCCGAACATCGCGAATTCGCCGCGGCGCTCGAGCAGCAGCCGGATGATCTTGAGGAAATTCTTGTCCCAGCGCACCGTGATGCCGTACTCCGCAACGCCGCCGAAGCCCGCCATGACGCGCGAGTCGAGCGATTCATAGAGAGTGTTGACGTCTGCGACAGGTTCGAAAGGAACCTGCAGCGGCTCCAGCTTCAGGCCGTCGATGCCGACCACCGCGTGGCCGTCATTCATCAGGTGGTGCGCCAGCGTGAAACCCGCGGGGCCAAGGCCGACCACCAGGACCTTGCGCCCGCTTTCGGGCAACGGCAGGGGGCGGCGCAGGTTGAGCGGATTCCAGCGCGTGAGGAGCGAGTAGATCTCGAAGCCCCAGGGCAGCTCCAGCACGTCCTTGAGCGTGCGCGTCTCGGCCTGGGGAATGTCCACCGGCGCCTGCTTCTGGTAGATGCACGACTTCATGCAATCGTTGCAGATACGGTGGCCGGTGGCCGCAACCATTGGGTTATCGACGCAGATGATCGCCAGCGCTCCAAGCGGTTCGCCGCGCGCCTTGACGAGCTGGAATTCGGAGATCCTTTCTTCCAGCGGGCAGCCGGCAAGCGCAACGCCGAACTGGGTCTTCTTGTAACTTGTTGCGGGGGGTTTCTCTTTCAGGCCTTTGGAGCAGGAGTCCTTGCCTTGCTCATGGCACCAGATGCAGTAGTTGGCCTGGTCGAGCGCGCCTGTCAGATCGGTGCCACGGTCGGTGAGGTCGAATCCGTCGCGTTGGCGCAGGTGCTCGAGGCTGTGCTTCGGAAAGCCCTGCGACGTATCCGTGTGCACCGGCACCAAACGCATGAAGTCGAGCTTGAGCGGCGTCTTGAACAGCACGCCGGCACGGTGCTTCGCCTTGCCTTCGGGCGTGAGCGTCGCCCAGGCAGCGTAGCGCGCCGCGCCTTCGAGTTCTTTTTCGAACTGCTTGTCATTGGCGAGCCATTCAGTCACGCGCCGGGCAAAGTCAAGTTCAGTGGAAAAATCAAAATCCGCTGGCGATGCATGCACCGGCTTAACCTTGTTCAGGGCACGCCGCTGCACGAACTGGCGCTTCACGGACCACAGTGGCGCGAGTTCGTTGTGCTTTGCGGCAAGGGACCGCGCTTCGGCCTCGATGCCAAACAGCTTCGCGAGAAAGTCCTCTACATGGGGCGCGAGGGCGATGAGCAGTTCGGATTCCACTTTCCCCGAAGGCGGGTTGTTTCTTGCGTCAAGAAGTCTTTTCTGAAGTACAGAATCAAGAAACGACAAAAAGGTGCTGTCGACGCGCAGCAGGCCGTCGCGTGCGTAAAGGTCGTCGAACTGCAGGCCGAAGGCGAGTTTCATGCGGGTAGAATTATCGTTGAAATCATTCGGGAGGTTCTTATATGCAAATCAGAAATAGCATATTTCTCGTCACCGGCGGCGCGTCTGGCCTCGGCGCGGCGACGGCACAGATGGCGGCGGCCAACGGCGCCAAGGTGGTGATCGCGGACCTGCAGGCAGAGGCCGGCGAGAAGCTGGCTAAGGAGATCGGCGGGAAGTACTGCAAGTGCGACGTCACTTCGGAGATCGACGGCAAGGCCGCGGTCGAGGCCGCGGTCAAGGGATTCGGCGGTCTCCACGTGCTGGTGAATTGCGCCGGGATCGGCGTTGCAGAGCGCACCGTCGGCAAGGAAGCGCCGCACGACCTCGCGCGCTTTACCAAGGTCATCACCATCAACCTGATCGGAACCTTCAACATGATCCGGCTTGCCGCGGATGCCATGGCGAAGGCCGGTCCGAATGCCGCCGGCGAGCGCGGCGTGATCATCAACACCGCTTCCGTCGCGGCGTTCGACGGCCAGATCGGCCAAGCGGCCTATTCCGCCTCCAAGGGTGGGGTGGTGGGCATGACGCTGCCTATCGCGCGGGACCTGTCGCGCAACGGCATCCGGGTCGTTACCATCGCGCCGGGCCTGTTCCTCACGCCGATGCTGCAGGGCCTGCCGAAAGAAGCGCAGGAGTCGCTCGGCAAACAGGTGCCGTTCCCGGCACGTCTGGGCAAGCCCGAGGAATATGCGGCGCTTGCAAGGCACATTGTCGAGAACGAGATGCTGAATGGCGAGACGATCAGACTCGACGGTGCTATCCGCATGGCACCGAAATAGCTAGGCTTGTTCTTTCAGCTGCTCCCTGAAAAGCTTGGCGCGCGCGACGTAACCCTCCGAGATTTTCAGGATTCCGGCGATTTGCTCTGGCTTCAGGTCGCGGACAACCTTCGCCGGGGACCCGACCGCGAGCACGCCCGGCGGAATCTCCCTGCCTTCGGGCACCAGCGAATTGGCGCCGACCAGCGATCCGGCGCCGATCTTCGCGCCGTTCAGGATCACGCTATTGATGCCGATCAGCGCGCCGTCGCCGACCGTGCAGCCGTGCAACATCGCCTTGTGTCCGATGGTCACGCGGCGCCCGAGCGTCATCGGATAGCCCGGATCCACATGCAGCACGGATCCGTCCTGGATGTTGGTGGCCTCGCCGAGGTGCACCAGGTCGTTGTCGGCGCGGATCACGACGCCGAACCAGATGTTGACCTCGTTCTCGAGGATGATGGAGCCCGCGAGCGTGGCGTCGTAGGCGATGAAGTGGTGCGCGCCGCGCAATTCGACGCGGCGATCGCCAAGCGAAAAGATAGGCATTGAATCGTTATGATAGCGCCCTTCACGGGAATCCCATGCGCCACAGCGAATCGCTTTTCTTCGACATCCGCGGCCTGCGCTACCACGTCCGGCATTGGCAGGGAAAGCCGGAAAGAAAGATCTTCCTGCTGCATGGCTGGATGGATGTTTCCGCTTCGTTCCAGTTCCTCGTCGATGCGCTGTCGCCGGACTGGGACGTGTATGCGCCCGACTGGCGCGGCTACGGGCTCACCGCCTGGTCCGGCGCCGACAGTTACTGGTTCCCGGACTACATCGGTGACCTGGACATGCTGCTCGAGCGGATCCAGCCCGACGCACCGGTCAATCTGGTGGGCCACAGTCTGGGCGGTAATGTCGGCGGGCTGTACGCGGGCATACGGCCCGAGCGCATCGCTCGTTTCGTCAATCTCGAGGGCTTCGGCATGCCGGCAACCGCGCCGGAGCAGGCGCCGAAGTGCTACGCCCGCTGGATGCAGGAATTGCGCGAGGTGCCCAGTCTGCGACCCTATGCGAGCTATGCCGAACTCGCGGACCGGCTGCAGAAGAACAACCCGCGTCTGTCGCGCGAGCGGGCCGAATTTCTTGCCCGCCACTGGGGAAAGGACGCCGATGGCGGCGTGGTCCTGCACAGCGATCCGGCGCACAAGCTGAGCAACGCCACGCTCTACCGGCTCGACGAAGCGCGCGCCTGCTGGGAGCGCGTCAGTGCGCCGGTGCTTTGGATCGACGCTGCCGAGTCCGAGACGCTGAAGCGCATGAAACTGACGCCCGGGGACCTTGCGGAACGACGCACCGCCTTCAAGGATCTTAGGTATCACACGGTGCCGGATGCCGGCCACATGCTGCATCACGACCAGCCGGAGGAAGTTGCGCGGCTGATCGAAGCGTTCCTGCTCTGATAAAATTTCGCGCTTAGATGGACATAGAACCGCTCGTACGAATCATCGCCATCTATGCGCTCCCGGTCCTCTTCGCGATCACGCTGCACGAGGCGGCGCACGGCTATGTTGCACGCTACTTTGGCGACATGACCGCGTATGCGCAGGGGCGCATCAGCCTGAATCCTGCGCGGCACATCGACCTCGTCGGCACCATCATCGTTCCCATCGCCATTCTCGTCCTGAGCAAGCTCTCAGGGGGTGCCGGTCTGCTTTTCGGCTGGGCCAAGCCCGTGCCGGTCAATTACTCGGCATTGCGCCGTCCGCGCCAGAACATGCTCTGGGTTGCGGCGGCGGGGCCGGGCGCCAACCTGGTGATGGCTCTCGGATGGGCCGCACTGTTCAAGGCAACCAGCCTCCTGCCAGGCAATTACTTCACGGAGCCGTTGCTGCTCATGGGCAAGGCGGGCATGGAGGTCAACATCGTCCTCATGGTGCTCAACCTGCTGCCGATCCTGCCGCTGGATGGCGGTCGCATCGTGGCCAGCCTGCTGCCGAGCCGGCTCGCATGGGGTTACTCGAAACTCGAACCCTGGGGGTTTCCAATCCTACTGTTGCTCCTGTTTACCAGCATCCTCGGTGTGATCCTCGGACCCATGGTCAATTTCTCGTTCCGCATCCTCGGTGCGATGTTCCAGATCTGAGAAGATGCTCGATACGTAATGTTCGAAACCCGCGTCCTTTCCGGCATGCGTCCCACGGGAGCTCTCCACCTGGGGCACTACCACGGCGTGCTCAAGAATTGGGTGAAGCTCCAGGCGGAGCATCCGTGCCTGTTCTTCGTCGCGGATTGGCACGCGCTCACCACCGACTACGAGAAGCCGGGCGCGCTGCAGGATGTCGGCGCGGACATGGTGATCGACTGGCTGGCCGCCGGTGTGGACCCGAACCAGGCGACGCTCTTCGTGCAGTCACTCGTGCCGGAGCATGCGGAGCTGCATCTGCTGCTGTCCATGATGACGCCGCTCGGCTGGCTGGAGCGCGTGCCCACCTACAAGGATCAGCAGGAAAAGCTCGCCGACAAGGACCTCTCGACCTACGGCTTC
>SHXL01000151.1 GCA_009693345.1 Betaproteobacteria bacterium | reverse complement strand
GATGGTGTGCCCGGAATACGGCAGGACCACCAGACCGGAAGTGCGGATGTTGCGCTTCATCAGCAGCGCGGGCTCGAGGCAGGGATCGTCCTCGTCGCCGGTGACGATCAGCGTGGGCACGTCGATCTTCTGCATGGCGTCGGTGAGCTCATAGAGCGACGGGCGCTTCATCTGCACGCCGCGCATGGTGAGCGCCTGGCCCCTGGGCGAATGTTCCTGGAGCTGGTTCGAGAATTCGGCCCAGCCGCGTGGATCCTTGTTCTGGAACTGCACGCGCGTCGGCCCGAGTGCGTATTTCTTCGCCGACTCGCTCCAGTTGGACTCGAAAGCGGCTGCGGCGGCCTCGCACTCGGCCTGGAACTTTTCCTTCTTTTCGGGCTCGGCGCCGTAGCCGCAGCCGGCGATGACGAGCGCGCGCGCGCGCTGCGGGTAGGCGATTCCAACGTGCAGGGCCGCGAAACCGCCCATCGACAGGCCCACGACGTGGGCGCGGTCGATCTTCAGGTGATCGAGCACCGCGATCGCGTCGTCGCGCGCGTGCGCCTGGGAATAGCGCGCGCCGTCCTCCGGAATGTCCGAGGGCGGAAAGCCGCGCGCGCTGTAGGCGATGCAGCGGAAAGTGCGCGCGAAGAACCGCATCTGCGGCTCCCAGCTGCGGTGATCGCCCGCGAATTCGTGGATGAACAGGACCGGCGTCCCGCTGCCGGCCTCCTCGTAGTGCAGACGGGTGCCGTCTTTGGCGGTGGCGTAGGTCATAGCAGGGTAAGATTTATCATGAATTCGTGGAATCCTGAAGCTGTCGAAGCGGCGCTTGCCTCGCAGGGTATACGACTGGCGCCGGGGCGGGCGGTGAAGATCGCCGCAGCTCTGAACGCCTCGGCGGACCTCGTAGATCCGCTGCTTGGCGCCCTCCCATTCGAGGCCGATCCCACGGCCTTCGCGCTCGCCTTGAGCCGGTGCAGCGCCAAGTGAGCGTCTCCGCGGATTTTTCCGTCGAGGCCTGCCGTGAGCGCATTGCGCGCTGGCAACCCCGCATCAATGCGTTCAATCGGATCGAGAACAGGCCGCAGGGTGGGGGTGCCGGGCCTCTTGCCGGCATCGCGCTCGCACACAAGGACATGTTCTATCGCGCCGGGCAGGTATCGAACTGCGGCTCGAAAATCCGGCGCGGCTGGGTCGCCTCGGAAACATCGACCGCGCTCGAACGCCTCGATGCGGCCGGGGCGCTGCAGATCGGCACCCTCAACATGTCGGAATTCGCCTATGGCCCGACGGGGCACAACGACCATTGGGGCGATTGCTGCAATCCCTGGAACACGGACTACATTACGGGCGGTTCTTCCAGCGGATCCGGCGCGGCAGTGGCCGCGCGGCTCGTCTTCGGCGCGCTTGGTTCGGACACCGGCGGCTCGGTGCGCCTTCCCGCTGCGGCCTGCGGCGTGACCGGCCTGAAGACCACCTGGGGCCGGGTGTCGCGCGCCGGCGCCATGCCGCTGTCGCATTCACTCGACACCGTCGGCCCGTTGGCGGGCAGCGCCGAGGATTGCGCGCGGATTCTTCAGGCCATTGCCGGTTTTGATCCGAAAGATCCGGTGAGTTCGCGAGAGCCGGTAGAAGATTATGTTTTGAAGACAAAAGATCCTGCAAGATTGAAAATTGCAACTTCAACGGATTGGATTACACGCCACGCTGAGCCGGAAGTCGCCTCGGCCGTCCTCGCCGCAGCAAAGGTTCTCGGCGCCACCGAAACCGAGCCGCCGGATTTCGACGAGATCTCAGCGCATTGCATCACTGTAATGCAGTCCGAGGCTTCAGCGCAGCACACGCCCTGGATGCGCGAGCGCCCCGGCGACTACTCCGCCGCCGTGCGCGCCCGCCTCGAAGCCGGCTTCGCCGTGCCGGCTGTCGCCTATCTCGAGGCGCTGCGCCTGCGCGGGGCCTGGCTGGAGCGGTTCTGCTCCCGCACGCTATCGGATGCCGATCTCTACTTGCTGCCCGCGATGACCTGTCGCGTTCCGACGCGCGAGCAGACCGGCCCGCGCGGCGGCGCCGGCATGCCGAAGTTGCTTTCCGAAGTCACGCGCCTGACGCGCTGGGTCAACTACCTTGGCGTTCCGGCGCTGGTCCTGCCCTGCGGTTTCGACTCGAACGGGCTGCCGATCGGGCTGCAGCTTGTCGCGCGGCCCTTCGCGGAGGCGACGCTGCTGCGCGCCGGGCACGCTTTCCAGCGCGCGACCGACTGGCACCGGCGGGTACCGCCGGGCTAGGCCCCGCCCCCGGCCTTCCAGGCGTCGAGGATCTCCGCGCCCGTGGCGGGCCACACCCCCTTGTGCCGCATGATGTGCGCGAGCACGGTTTCGAGCGTGCCGATGCGGTAGGGCTGCCCGATGACCCAGGAATGCAGCGGGATGGGCATGATGCGCCCGCCCTGCGTCGCGCTTTCCTCGTACAGCACGTCGAAATGGTCGATCAACTGGTCGCGCAACTCATCCTCGTCGTGGTGCATGCCGATCAGGATCGTGGCGTCGTCGACATCCGCGGAATGCGGCATGGAATAGAGGGTCTTGCCGCCGGCCTTCATCGGGTAAGGCATGTCGTCGTTTACCCAGTCGCAGACGTAGTCGATGCCTTCTTTCGCGAGCAGATCCAGCGTTGCCTTTGACTCCGACTTTGCGGGGGAAAGCCAGCCGCGCACCGGCGAGAATTTGCGCAGAATCTCGAGGCTCTTCGCGATCAGCGTTTCTTCCTCTGCCATGCCTTCGTAATGCAGGTGGTCCATGTCGAGCCCGTGCCCGACGATTTCCCAGCCGCGCGCCGCGCATTCCCTGACGAGCGAAGGATGGCGCGCGGCGACGGCGGCGTTGACGGGGACGCTGGCCTTGATGCCGTGCCTGTCGAGCGCCTTCATGATGCGGTAAATGCCGACACGGTTGCCGTAGTCGCGCAAGGTGTAATGGCGCAGATCGGGGTAGGCCGTCTGCAGAGAGCCGAGCGGCTTGAACGGCTTGCCCTGCTGGTCGAGCGGGAACCACTGCAGTGCGGGCGTCACCCATAGCGCGATGCGCGCGCCGTTGGGCCAGGCGACCTTCGCGCGCGCATGCAGCATCGACCACTCGTAGCGGTCGTGATCCATGCCGTAGCGGCGCCTGGGGTACTTCAGGTAGTCGTCGGAGATCACGGCGCCTCGCCCACGGCAAGCGACGCCTTGGCGAAGGCGTCGTAGTAGTTCTCGGTGAAATGCCTCGCGATCTCGCGGCCGGTCGCGAGCCAGACTTTGTCGTGGCCGGTGATGTAAGCGAGCGCCTCCTCGAAGGCCTTGATGCGGTAAGGCTGGCCGATGAGGTAGGGATGCAGCGGAATGCACATCACCGTGCCGGACTCGGCGCCTTCGGCGTACAGGCGGTCGAACTGCCGCCTGATGATGTCGCCATAGTGGCGCGGCGTGGCCCAGTTGACGACAAAGGAGATCGCATCGTTCATCTCGAGGGAATAGGGAATGCTCGTCAGCCTGCCTTTTCTTACCTTGACCGGGCCCGGCTGGTCGTCGTGGAAGAGATCGCAGATGTAGGTCAGGCCCATTTCGGCGACCAGATCCAGCGTGTTCTCGGTGTAGCTCAGCGCCGGCCCAAGCCAGCCGTCGAGGCGCTGCCCGGTGTGCTGCTTGATCGTGTCGATCGAATCCTGGATCAGCGCGCGCTCCTGATCCTCGCTCATGTTGAACATGTAGCGCGTGTTGTAGGTGCCGTGCGAATAGAACTCCCAGCCGCGCTCGACGCAGGCCTTGATGATTTCGGGATGGTGGTCGCATACGGCGACGTTGAGCGAGACGCTGCCGCGTACGCCGCAGCGCTCCATCGCTTCCATCATGCGCCAGAACCCCGCGCGGTTGCCGTAGTCGCGGTAGGAATAGCCGTGCACGTCGGGCGCCGGCCGCGGCCACGCAACACGCGTCGGGTTTTTCGGCGGCTCGAGCTCGTAGAACTCGATGTTCGGCGCCACCCAGAAAGCCACCTGCGCGCCTCCAGGCCACTCGATCTTCGGCCGGCCCTGGTAGGGAAGGTAGTCGTAGAGGCCGGGGTCTCGCTTCATTTAAGGGTTTTGATGAATGCAAGAACCTCGGCAACGGGGATGACGTCCGCATATTTCAGCGCCATGTCGTAGAGGTTGGCGAAATGCGGGCTCTCGTGCTTGTCGGCCACGCACTCCTCGGGAACGATGGTGCGGTAGCTGCGCGACAGGCTGTCGACCACGGTCGCGCGCACGCAACCCGAGGTCGAGCCGCCGGTGACAACTACAGTGTCGATCCTGTGGAAATTGAACAGCGAGCCGAGGTTGGACTCGTGGAACGCCGAGGCCATGCGCTTGTTGACGATGATGTCGCGCTTGCGGTCGATCTCCAGCCGGTCGTCGAATTCGGCGCGGCGCGAGCCGGATTTGACGTTCTGCAGTGAGTCCGGAGTGTCTGAGCGCGTACCCCACACGCCGCAGTCCTCCCCGGATTCCATGTAGGCCACGTGGGTCCACACCACCGGGCAGCGCTTCTCGCGGAACAGGCGCGCTAGCTGGTTCACGTAGTCCAGCTGCTTCGGGTCTGTCTCGTAGGCCGTGACGAATTCGCCGACGCAGGTGTAGGCCTTCTGCAGGTCGACGTTGATCAGCACCGGGCGCAGGCCGAACCCGAAGCGTTTCCGGGTCGGGTTCTTTTTTATTTCTTGAAATAATTCTTGCGCGGATCTGTTCGAATGCTCCATCTCAGGCCGTATCCTGGATCTGCTTGAAGGTTCCCGGCCCGAGAATCTCGTTGGCGAGCCGTTCGGCCACGGGATTCGTAAGCCGCCGCAGTTCCTGCGCGTCGAGCGTAACGACCGTATCTGCGCCGTTGATTTCGGCCCACTTCTTGAAGTCCGCGTCGGACCGCTGCTGCAGCACCGGATACCATTTCTTCGCCTCGAGTTCGACGAACAGATCCTGCATCATCTTGCGGTGTTCCGGCTTGAAGCGGTTCCAGGTGCGCTGCGCGATGACCACTTTGTCGAAGCCCAGGCCGAACTCGTTCTTCATCCAGTACTTCACGACTTCGTAATACTTCATGGTCATGATCAGGGTATTGAGGTTCACCTGGCCATCCACCACCCCCTGCTGCAGCGCCGAATATGCCTCGTTGAAGGCGAGCGGCACCGCACTCGCCCCTATTGCCTTGATTCCCTCGAGGAGACCCTCGATCGCGCCGGCGCGGATCTTCAGGTTCTTCACGTCGGACCACGAGTTGAGCCTGGTCTTTGTCTGCAGGCCGAAGGACCCGGCACGCCCCAGGCCCAGCAGGTATACCTTGTATTTGTCCTCGATCGACTTGACCAGCTTGGGACGCAACGGGCCGTTGATGACGCGCGAGGCATGCTCGAAGTCGCGGAACAGGTTCGGCATGTAGAACAGGTCGAATTCGCGCATGCCGGTGAAGGCGCCGTGATAGCCGTCCAGCGTGCCGAGCGCGACGCCGTTGAGCAGCGTCTGCTCTCCGCCGAGAGTGCCCCAGAAGGTCTCGCAGACGATCTCGCCGTTGCTGCGCTTGCGCACCTCCTCCCAGAATTCCGTCATCACGATATTCGCGAGGTAGCCGGCGTTGCTCGCATTCGAATAGCGCAGCTTGACCTGCGCCCGGGCGGGCCTGGAAAGCCCGAGCTGCGACACGATCGCCGCGGCCCCGATCGTCTTCAGGGCAGTCCTGCGCTTCAGATTCGTTGCCATGCTGGAATCCTCCTATTTAACGGGGTAGAAAAGTGCCGGGACGAACAGCGTAAGCGATGGAATGTAGGTAATCAACAACAGTACCGCAAGCAGGGCCCAGACGTACGGAATCGCGGCCCGGAAGATGCGCATGACTTCAACGCCGGTGATCGCCGAGAGCACCATCAGGTTCAGGCCGACCGGCGGCGTGATCATGCCGATCATGAGATTGAGCACCATCACGACGCCGAACTGCACTTCGCTCACCCCCATGCCGGCGAGCCACGGAAACACGATCGGGCCGAGGATAAACATGATCGGCACCAGTTCCATGAACATGCCGAGGACCAGCATCAGCACGTTCACCATTGCCAGGACCACATAGACGTTGGTCGAGAGCGCCAGCATCGAGGAGGTGAGGATCTCGCCGAGGCGCTCCTGCACCGCGAGCCAGGCGAAGATCTGGGAGGTGGCAACAGTCAGCATCACTATCGCCGAGCCGATCGCGGCGCTGCCGGCGGCGCGGATGATTGCGTCCAGCGTGGTGTTGCGGTACACGACGACGCCGAGGAACAGTGTGTAGCCGACCGCGATCGCGGCCGACTCGGTCGCCGTCGCGATGCCGCCGACGATGCTGCCCACGATCACCACCGGCGCGCCGAGCGCGAGCGCGGCGTCGCGGAAGGCGGCGAAGCGCTCGGCCCCGGTCGCCTTCGCCTCTCTCGGATAGCCGCGTTTTCGGCACAGCCACCAGGTCACGGCGAACATGGCGATGAACATCAAAGTGCCGGGCACGATGCCGGCGAGAAACAGCTGCCCGACCGATACGTTGATGATCGAGGCGAGCAGCAGGAACGCGATTGAGGGCGGGATGATCGGCCCGACAGTGGCCGCCGCGGCGATCACCGCGCAGGCGAATTCCTCCGGGAATCCGCGCCGCTTCATGTCGGGCACGAGCACCGTGCCGGTCGCCGCCGCATCCGCCACCGCCGAGCCGGACACCCCGGACATGATGAAATTCGTCACCACTCCGACATTGGCGAGCCCGCCGTGCATGTGGCCCACGACCGCCGAGGCGGCGTTCAACAGGCGCCGGGTCACGCCGCACGCGTTC
>SHXL01000150.1 GCA_009693345.1 Betaproteobacteria bacterium | reverse complement strand
TGGAAGAAATTCCGTTGCCGCCGTGTAGAACGCGATATCGGCAGCCGAAAGCCTTTCCGCGCCCGCGTTGCGCTTGCTCAAGTCCACCGCCCGGTCGCGCGTCATGAAACTGCTCGTGACCTCGATCACCGGCATCGCATCACTGGCGCTCCACTCGGCGTACATCATCGCGGCGCCGTACTTGCCGTCGCGCTCGATCTGCGCCCTGGATGCGTTGCCGGACCACGAGGAGCCGACCGGCCGATGCCACTCGGTCTCGTCCATCATCGGCAGCGGAATCCAGGCCCTCGATATGCCCTGCGGCCTGAGGATCGTCATGCGTGTCGCGATTTCATAGCCGCGCCATTCGCCGCTGGTTTGCCCCATGGCCTCGCGCCATGGCATCGATGCGACTGCGGCAGCCGCGGCGGTGGTTTTCAGGAATCTTCTGCGGTCCAAGTTGACACCTCGCTGGTTAAACAAGCAAACACGCGCACCGGCCCGGGGCCGGCGCGATCGACAAGAATTGGGGTGGTACGGGGAGAGGACAAGGCAGAAAAGCGAAGGGATCGGAACGAAGCGCTGCATCTTCGCAGTCACCCTCGCGACCGCCCAGAGCATGGCCAGATCCCTTGCGCGAAGTACCCAGCATCACGCGGAGCGAGCGCGAACCACGCGACGTCAATCGAGCCAGAATGAACATGTTGAAGGCACTCTACCCCGCGAATCCCCTACTCACAAGCCGGCGATTCCATGCCGTTCAAGCAAAAAAAGCCCGGCTTTTCACCGGGCTTGGTTGTGCCAGAGCGACGAAAGTTACTTCGTCATCGCTTTTTTCTTGGCTTTCGCCTTCGCCTTGCCCTTTTTCGCGGGCTTCTCGGCGGCGGGTGCGGCTTTCGCCGGGGCGGCTTTCGCCGGAGCGGCTGCAGGCGCCGGGGCGGCCGCGGGGGCTTTCGCCTTGTCCTGGGCCTGGGCCGACACGGCAAACACCGCGGCAACCAGCGCAACGATCAGTTTTTGCTTGAGCATTTCCATTTCTCCTGGTTTATGGACTCGGTCCGAAACTGAACCGGATGGAATAACGCGTCTCGACCGGGAAGGTTGACCTGCACCGGACGGAAAGCTTAATCAAGGTCCGCTTGCTCACCCAGCAAAGCCTTTCGAAACCGGGACTTAAGCAACCCACCGTCGCGCGGGGGCAGCACCAGCGGGATCTTCTCGGCCACCACCTTCACCTGGGCGAAGAGCGGGCCGGAGGGCCGGTGGATGGCGGCCCGCAACGCCTGCAGCTGACTGGCGTTGCGGACCTGCCTGACGATCTTGAAGCCGCAGGCCTGCGCGACTTTGGCGAGATCCGCCCCAGCCGCCGTGTGCGTGGCCTGCATACCGGTTTCGCCATAGCGTTCGTTGTCGATTACCACCACCGAGAGGTTGCGCGGTCTCTGCACGCCGATGGTGGCCAGCGATCCCAATCCCATCAGCATCTCGCCGTCGCCGGTGAGCACCAGCACGCGCCGTTTCGGTTGGGCGAGCGCGAGACCGAGACCGATCATCGCCGCGTTGCCCATCGCGCCCCAGAGAGGAAAATTGAGCGGCGAATCGCCCGCCGCGGTGATGTCCCAGGCCGTGGAACCCAGGCCCGCCACTACTAAGAGATCCTTCCTTTCCCCTAATAGAATTTCTACTACCTGCCTGCGGCGCAGCACGTTTTTCATCGGGAAGCCTGGTCCTGGAAGCTCTTGATGCCGATCACCGCCTGCGAGATCAACACCGCCACCGCCTGGTAGCTGCCGAAGGCGAGGCGCGCGGCGGCGTCCACCGTGGGCGCCATCGCCTCGGCGCTGTCCGCTTCGTGCACCACCACGCCCATCGCCTCGAGCACCGCGGGCGTCGCCTGCCCCATCGGCACCTGCCACGGATTGAATTCGCCTTTCTGGCCCCGCATCGTGATCAGCATCAGCAGCGGGAAGCGGCACTCGCGCGTCATGCCCAGCGCATTGATGCAGTTGCCGACGCCGCTGGATTGCATCAGCAGGGCGCCGCGCACGCCGCCCAGCCAGGCGCCCGCGGTGAGCCCGATGCCCTCTTCCTCCGTGGTGAGGACGACCGAATTCAATTCCGGGTCCGCGAGACA
The DNA here is from genome assembly GCA_009693345.1 of Betaproteobacteria bacterium. Classification (GTDB taxonomy): domain Bacteria; phylum Pseudomonadota; class Gammaproteobacteria; order Burkholderiales; family SG8-39; genus RBG-16-66-20. Next base: position 4,774 of record SHXL01000150.1, on the reverse strand, counting down.
AAGCTCGATCAGCCGCTTGTGCCCGGCGTCAGGCACATAGGCCACCTGCCGGACGCCCGCATCCTTGAGCGTCCTGTAGATCTGGTCGGGCCACGCGGGCCCTGCGTTCTGTTTCATCTGGCAATCACCTCGACTCGTTGCGCGGCATTATTTCCGAATCCTGTCACATCCCAAGGCGGATCGAGCGGCTGCACGGCGCCTGATTCATCCGTGGCCCGGCAGCGCAGTTCGTGCGCGCCGGACGGCGCGTTCCAGCGCGCGGTCCAGCGCCGCCAGGCATGATCGCCCGTCGGCGCATCGAGTACCGCGTCCTGCCAGACCCCATCGGCCGCGAACTCGACACGCCTGATCGGTGCGCTACCCGACCAGGCGCGGCCGAGGATCTCCACCCATCCGGCGTCCACGGTCCGCCTGCGGCCGTAGTAATCGGGAATGCCCGGCGGCGCCATGAGGGAATTCACGCGCATGCGCGAGCAGGGCACGCCCTTCTCGCCCGCGACGGTGCGAAAGTGGTAGCTGCCCATCTGCTGCACGCCCTCGAAGGCGTGATCGATCGCTTCGATGCGCGCGAGCCACTTTACGCTCGCCATGCCGTACCAGTCGGGCACCACCAGGCGCAGCGGCGCGCCGTGCTGCGGCAAGAGCGGCTGGCCGTTCATCGCGTATGCGACCAGAACGTCGTCGCGCATCGCCTCCGCAGGCGCCAGGCTGCGCGAGAAGCTGTGCTCGACGCCACGGTCGAAGCCGCGATCCGCCCCGTGAAAAACGATCTCCCGGGCCGACTCTTTTACTTGAATTTCCTTGAACAACAACGAAAGTGAAACCCCCGTCCATTCCGCCGTCGAAACCCCCTCCTCCAGCCAGGGCATGGACGGGTAGCGCGGCGAGGTCTGGCCGCGGCCATTGCCGGCGCACTCCATCGTGACGCGCACCGTGCTCGCGGGCAGGCCCTGGAGCTGGGCGAGGCTGAACGTCCGGGACCGCGCCACCAGGCCTTCGATGCGCAACTCCCAGGTCGCGGCATCGGCGGCGGGAATGTCGAAGTGGATCAGCAGGTAGTGCAGCCCGGCGGGCGTGAGGTCGTAGCGCAGGGCCTCCAGCGGCATGCCGCTGTTGCGCGTCGCGAGCGCGAGCTCCTCCTGCGTGTACCGTCCGACGATCGGCGCCCTGCGTTTTTCCGCCATGGACGCATTCTATAATCCGGCCGGATGGAGATCACACAGTTTCTCGAACGCCTGCCGCGCGGCGATCTCTGGGTGTTCGGCTACGGATCGCTCATGTGGGCGCCCGGATTCCGCGCGAGCGAACATGCCGCCGCGTTGGTGCGCGGCTATCACCGGGCACTTTGCATACTGTCGAACCGGTATCGCGGCACGCTGGAAAAGCCGGGCCTGGTAATGGGCCTGTGCCGCGGCGGATCATGCTGGGGCATGGCGTTTCGCGTGCCCGCGGCACGCGTACGCCGCGTGCTGGCGACGCTCTGGAAGCGCGAAATGCTCAACAGGGTCTACAAGCCGACGCTGATCCCGGTCCTGCTGGCGCCGGGGCGGCGCATTCATGCGCTCGCCTTCGTCGCCGACACCACGCATCGCCAGTTCGTGCGGGAACTGGACTTGCACGGCCGCGCGCGCCTGGTGGCACAGGGCATTGGCCAGCGCGGCCGATGCGTGGACTACATCCGCAATACACTGGAACACATGCTGGCACTTGGGGTGAACGATCCGCACCTCGCCCGCATCCTGGATGCGGCGACGGGACTGGCCCCGGCAAGGAAAAGGAAATGACCGCCCTTCAATCGTCTGCCTGCATCTGGCCTGCAAGGCTGCATCACCTGCGGCGCGACAGCACGGAGCCCGAACAGCTTGCCCGCTTCTACGGCCAGCTGCTCGACGACCGCGTCGAGGCGCTGCCGAACGCACAGTGGCTGGTGCAGGGACACGGACGGCGCCTGATCGTGGGCAACGGCGCGAAGGGGACGGTCCCTTACTTCGCCTTCGCGATGCGCGATGCGGCGCAGCTTGCGAGCTACGCCGCCGCGCTCGAGCACCTGGGCGTCGCACGCGAGCCGTCGCCTTCGCCGCTGTTTGCGGAGGGCGCCTTCGCGGTGACTGACCCCGACGGCAGGCGCGTCGTCTTCGGCCTTCCATTGCGGGTTTCGGGCATCCAAAGCGCATTGGCGGGACGCCTGCAGCATTTCGTCTGCGCGAGTGTGCGCGTGCCGGGTTTGCTGGCGTTCTACCGCGACATCCTCGGCGCGCGGGAGTCCGATCGCGTGCTGGAAAATGAAGACCTCGCCGCGGTGTTCCTGCGCTCGGACCCGGAGCACCACAGCTTCGCGACCTTCCGCGCGCCCGCGTCGCGCCCGGACCACCATAGCTACGAAACCGGCAGCTGGAACGCGATCCGCGACTGGGGCGACCACATGGCGAAGCTGAGGATTCCGCTGTGGTGGGGACCGGGGCGCCATGGGCCCGGCAACAACCTGTTTTTCATGATCGAGGACCCCGACGGCCACAAGGTCGAGTTCTCGGCCGAGCTCGAGCTGATGACCGAAGAGGTCGTGTATCGCACCTGGCCGCACGAGCCGCGCACGCTCAACCTGTGGGGCACGGCCTGGATGCGCAGCTAGCTGTTGCTTTTCATCCGTCGCAGGGCTTTTTCAAGCAAGGCTCGCTGCGTGCCGAAATTCAATCGCACGAATCCCGGCGCGCCGAACTGCGCCCCTGGCGAAAGTGCAACGCCACGCTCGAGAAAATACTGATACGGATCTGGCACGCCGAGTCCGGATGCGTCGATCCAGGCAAGGTAGGTCGCCTCGACGTGCGCCATCTTCAACCCGCGCATCGCGCCGACTTCGCGCTCCACGAAGTCGCGGTTTGCGCGCAAGTATGCCAACTGCGCTTCCAGCCATTCGCCGCACTCGCGGTACGCGGCGAGCGCGGCTTCAAAGCCGAACACCGAGGGATCGTGCACCGTGGCGTGATGGTCGGCGCAGAATGCACGCCGCAATTCCGGGTCCTCGATGATCGCGAAGGCGCAGCCGGCGCCGGGAAAGCCGAAGGCCTTGTTGGGGGAGATGAGCGTCACGCTGCGGCGCGACGCGTCGCGCGAAACGCTCGCGATCGGCACGTGCGGTTTGCCCTCGTCCAGCAGGATGTCGGCGTGGATCTCGTCCGAGCAGATCACGAGATCGTGCTTCTGCGCGAAAGCGGCGAGGCGATGCAGCTCGTCGCGCGTGAAGATCGTGCCGCCCGGGTTCTGCGGGTTGCAAAGGAACAGCAGGCGAGAATTCGGCTTGACCGCGGCAGCGAGGAATTCTTCGTCCCACACCCATCTGCCCTGCGACAACACGAGCGGGACGTTGGCAAGCTCGCGCTTGGCGAGCACTAGCGCGCGCCTGAGGTGGTGATAGACCGGCGTCGGCACCAGCGCATGCTGGTCCGCCCGCGTGAGGTGGCGCGCGGCGAGATGCAGTCCCGGTACCACGCCCGAGACAAATACCACCCAGTCCGGCTCGACGCGCCAGCCGTACAGCCGCCGCATGCGCTCGACCACCGCGTCACGCAGTGCGGCGGGGGGCACGTTGTAGCCGAAGACACCGTGAGCGAGACGCCGTCGCATCGCCTCAAGCACCGGGGGCGGCGCACGGAAATCGGTATCCGCCACCCAAAGCGGAATTACGTCGGCCGGATAGCGCTCCCAGCGCGTGCTCCAGGTGCCGCGCCGCTCTGGCGGCTGGTCGAAATCGAACACTTGCAGATACTACTTCCTTGCCTTCAGGGCGTCTTTCTCGAGCGCGTCGGCCTTCTCGTCTTCCTCGGCTTGTTGCTTCATCGCCGCCGCCGGATCTTCCTCGAGGCTGTTCATGCTGTCGTCAACGTCCTCCGTGACGACCGCGCGCGATTCCGCCTGCAGTTTCTCGGGAAGGTAGGTGGCGATCGACGGCACGAACATGACGATCACGATCGCGATGCACTGCAGGACCATGAACTGGAACATGCCGCTGTAGATCGTGCCAAGCGACCACTCTTTCACCACCTGTTTTAGGTAATACGCTGACATCGCCACCGGCGGCGACAGGTAGGCCGTCTGCAGCGTGACCGCGACGACGGTGCCGAACCAGATCATGAACATGTCGGGCGCGATGCCCAGGGTCTGGGACACCGACGGCCGCAATGCCTCGACCACGGGGTAGAAGATGGGCAGGAAGACGAGAATGATCGCCGGCCATTCGAACGGCCAGCCAAGAAGAAAAATGAGGATTACGACGAAACCCAGCATCACGATCGGCGGCACCGGCATCGCGACCATCGCCTCGGTAATCCAGGTCGCGGTTCCCATGCGCGAGAATACGGCGCCGAAGATGTTCGACGTAACCGCGAGGAGCAGCACCATGCTCGAGGTGGTCATGGCGCTGATGCACGCCCGCTTGAGCGCGGCGTAGCTTGCCCTGCCATAGCAGACGGCAAGGATCATCGCGCCGAGCGCCCCGATCCCCGCCGCCTCGGTCGGCGTCGCCAGGCCCGCAAGAATGGAACCCATCGTGGCGCCGATCAGCAGGAACAGCGGCAGGACGCCGACAGCGACCTCCTTCAGAATCGCCCAGATATCCGTGACCCGGTCTTCCTTCGGTACCGGCGGCCCCAGCTTCGGATTGATAAAACTGCGAACCATCAGGTAAACGATGTAGATGCCAGCCAGCAGGAAACCGGGCCCAAAGGACGCCGAGTAGAGATCGGCCACCGACACCCCCAGTACCGGGCCCATCACGATC
>SHXL01000149.1 GCA_009693345.1 Betaproteobacteria bacterium | reverse complement strand
CCACGATTGCACCGGGCCGGTGGTACTGATCGCGTCGCTGGCGCTCGCGCTCAATGCGCCCAATGCGCCCAATGCGATCTTCCAGGAAGTCGTGCGCGCCTATTACACCGGGTGGTACACGGAGTTGGTGACCGAATTGCCACGCATCGAGGGTGGGTTTGCGCACCTCATGGACCGGCCCGGGCTGGGCACCGAATTGCAGCCCGGACTTCGCAAGCGCAAGGATGTCAGCGTGCGCCGCTCGGAACTAAAATGAAATGCTCAATCGGCGTAGCCCGGCAGCTCGCGGTCGAGGATGCGCATCATCGCCTCGAAGAACAGGCGCTCGCGCTCGGTGCGTGAGTGGCGGTCGTTCTCGGGCGGCGCCTGGACCTGCGCAACGATGGCATCTGACAGAATTTCCAGCGGCTTGCCGGTGCTCATCGCCAGCACCTGGGCACGGCACACGCGCTCGAGCTTGTAGAGCCGCCGGTAGGCCTGCGCGACGGTCTCGCCGGTGACGAGGACGCCGTGGTTCTTCATGAAGACGGTGTGCTTGTTGCCGCGCTGGTCCCCAAGAACGCCCGCGAGGCGCTCGCCTTCTTCCAGCGTATCCGCAGTCCCCGTATAGGTGTCGTCGTAAGCGATGCGGCCGTGGAAGAAAGACGCGGTCTGGCTTGCGGGCAGGAGGCGGTTGTCCTTGAGCATGTTGAGCGCCACGGCCCAGGTCTGGTGCGTGTGCAGCACCACGCGCGCGCCGCAGATGCGGTGAATCGGCGCGTGGATGCATTGCGCGGACAATTCGACCACGCCTTCGCCCTCCAGGGTCTTGCCGGATTCGTCGAACACGATCATGTCGCTCGCGCGCGCTTCCGACCAATGCAGGCCGAATGGCAGGATCAGGTAGCGGTCGTCGCGGCCGGGCACCGTCGCGGTGAAGTGGTTGTCGATGCCCTCCTCCAGCTCGTGCAGCACCGCGAGGCGGTGGGCGGCGGCGAGGTGGATCTTCGCCTGCGTTACTGGATCGACAGCGCGCAGCGGATGGACGGACATGACAGGTCTCCTGAATTCAGTGATTCGGGCGAAGTATAGCTACCCGCTCGCGACGAAAGTGCGCCGCGACGACGATCAGCGACGTGCACTGCAACAAAGCGCAAAAATAGAACGGCGTGCCGATGCGCCAGTCGCCCTGGGGCAGGTGCGAGACCAGGGTCAGCAGGGGAGCGCCGATCACCGGGCCGAGCACCGCCATCAGGCTGTTCAGGCCGCCCACGGCGCCCAGCGCCTGGCCCTGGCTGCGCGGATCCGCAGCGCTGGAAATGATGCTCTGGATGGTCGAGGCCACCGTGGCGCCGAGCAGGTTGACGAAGATGATCGCGAACATCATCCAGCCCTCGGTCGCGGCGCCCCATAGAAGATAGGCGAGCGTCGAAGACAGCAGCCCGAGGACGGCCAGCCGCCGCGGGCTGAAGCTCCGCAGCAGGCGCCCGAGCAGCAGCCCCTGCACCACGGCCGACACGACGCCGACCGCCGCGAGCGACCAGCCGTTTTCCTGCGGCCCCCAGCCGAACTTGAAGGTCGTGTAGAGCACCCAGGTGGTGTAGAGCACGAACTGCGCGAGCCCGCTGCAGGCGATCACCGCCACCAGCGGCCCTGCGCCCTGCAGCTGCGTCAGCCCGCGCAGCGAGCGCAGCGGATTGGCGGACGACCAGGCGAATACGCGCCGCCGGTCCGCGGGCAGCGATTCGGGCAGCACGAAAACACCGTACAGCAGGTTGACGAGCGCGAGGCTGCCGGCGGCGAAGAACGGCAGGCGCAGGTCGATCGAGCCGAGCAGCCCGCCCATCACCGGCCCGAGGATGAAGCCCAGGCCGAACATGGCCCCCAGCATGCCGAAGCGCTTCGCGCGCTCTTCGGGCGGCGTGATGTCGGCAACGTAGGCGTTGGAGACGGACACGTTGGCCTGCATTGCCCCGGCTACCAGGCGGATCGCGACCAGCATCCCCAGCGAGGTGGCGAGCGCGGTGGCGAGGAAGCTCAGCGCCAGGCCGCAGAATCCGAGCAGCAGCACGGGCCGGCGGCCGTAGCAGTCCGAGAGCGCCCCCAGCACCGGCGAGGCGACAAAGTTCGCCAGGCCGAAGGCGAAGGTCACCACGCCGTACCAGAACGCCTGCTCCGCCTGCGAACCGGTGAAGCCGCCCACCAGCGCCGGCAGCACGGGAATGATCAGACCGATCGACAGCATGTCGATCAGCGTGGTCAACATGATGAACGGCATCGCGGCCGCTTGGTTTCTACGTAACATGGTCCCTGCGTAACATCATGTGAAGGTACTACACTGCGATCCCATGACGAGCGGAAAAACCATCCGCGTGGCAGTGTTCGGCGCGGGCGCAGTGGGCTGCTTTTTCGGCGGCATGCTGGCGCGCGCGGGAAACCGCGTCACGCTCATCGGCCGGCCGCTCCATGTAGAGGAATTCAGGAAGTCAGGGTTGCATTTCGAGGGGCTCCGTTTCAATGAGCAGGTTCCGGTCGAGGCCAGCACCGATGCCGCCGCGGTGCGCGGCGCGCGCCTCGTTCTTTTCTGCGTGAAATCCACCGACACCGAGGAGGCGGCCGCACAGATCGCGCCGTTCCTCGAAGCCGATGCGATCGTGGTGAACCTGCAGAACGGCGTGGACAACACCGAGCGCATCCAATCGAAGGTTTTGCAGCCGGTCGTCCCCGCCGTGGTTTACGTGGCGACTGAGATGAAGGGCCCGGGGCATCTCAAGCATCATGGTCGAGGCGATCTTGTCATTGGACCGAATGAACAGGTAAAAGCCTGGTTCGAATCGGCGGGCGTACCCACCGCAATTTCAGACAACATTGCGGGCGAGCTCTGGGCCAAGCTGGTGGTGAACTGCGCCTACAACGCCCTCTCCGCGATCACGCAGCTTCCCTACGGCACGATGATCGAGGGCGCCGGCATCCGCGACACCATGCGCGACGTGGTCGAGGAAACGCTCGCCGTGGCCAAGGCAAGCGGCGTGACCATGGCGCCCGACACACTCGCCCGCACCTACAGGATCGCCGAAGCCATGCCAACGCAATACTCGTCCACGGCGCAGGATCTCGCGCGCGGCAAGCCGACGGAAATCGATCACCTCAACGGCTACGTGGTGCGCCGGGGCGAGGCGCTCGGCATACCGACGCCCGCGAATCGCGCGCTGCACGCGCTGGTGAAGCTCCTCGAATCCAAGCCGCGCGCGAGCACCTGAAAGGTTGGTGCCGCAGACATGTCGTTTCGATATTGCTGGGAGGACTTCAAGCCGGGCATGGTGTTCGAGCACGGCGCGCGCGTCCTGAGCGAAGACGATATCGTGGGCTTCGCGCGCGAATGGGACCCGCAGCGCTACCACACCGACCCGCAGCAGGCGAAGCAGACGCCGTTCGGCGGCCTGATCGCCTCGGGCTGGCAGTCCTGCGCCGTCCTCATGCGCCTGATGTGCGACGCCTACCTCAACGAGTCATCCTGCGTCGGCTCGCCCGGCATCGACGAGATCCGCTTCCTGCTGCCGGTGCGCCCGGGCGACCGCCTGCGCTTTCGTTCCACGGTGATCGAATCCACTCCGTCCCGCACCAAGCCCAATCGGGGCAGCGTCGTCTTCCGCTGGGAGTTGATCAACCAGAAAGATGAAGTGGCACTGTCGATGGTCGGCCGCCAGTTCTATCTTCGGCGCGCCTCCGCGTAGTTTCAGGCCGGCTGCAGAATGTGGATCACGCGGCTGGCGATAAATTCCTTGGTCTTCGCGCCGTAGGCCGCCATGTGCGGCGCGGCAGCGTGCGCTTTCAGCGCGTCCATGGATTCCCACTTTTCCACGACGACGAAGGTATCGGCGCCGTATTTCGTCTGGAAGGCAAGCGCATTCTCCGCATCCACGGCGGCGCCGTACTCGATGCAGCCTTTTTCGGCACGGACGGCGGGCACGTTGGCGCGGAAATGCGTCAGGATCGACTCGCGCTGGCCGGGCTTGGCGGTGATGACGGCGATGACAGGAATCATTCCAGTCTCCCTGGTTGGTGAAGTAGCAGCCAAACCTACCAGACACTGCCGAAGCGCGGTATAAAAGCATCCACGATCCCGCCCATGCTGCCCACCGAACGCATCGCCTACTCGCCGATCAGCAGCCGCGCGCCGCTCAAGCTGCCGGACGGCGCGCGCATGGTCGTCTGGACCATCGTCAACGTCGAGGAATGGGACATCAACCAGACCATGCCGCGCACGGTGCTGACGCCGCCCGCCGGCGGCTCGCCGATGCCCGACATCCCGAACTGGGCCTGGCACGAGTACGGCAACCGCGTCGGCTTCTGGCGCATGCTCGAAGTGCTCGACCGGCTTGGCATCAAGGCGGTGCTGGCGATCAACGGCTCGGCGATCGAGGCCTACCGGCCGGTCGCCGAGGCGGCCAAATCGCGCGGCTGGGAGTTCATGGGGCACGGCTACACTCAGACCAACATGCAGAAGGTCGCGAACGAGGCCGAGGACATCCGCAAGACCGCGGCCGCGATCCAGGCGTTTTGCGGCCGGGCGCCGCGCGGCTGGCTGGGCCCCGGCCTCACCGAGACCTGGCACACGCCCGACCTGCTGGTGGAAGCGGGCTACGACTACGTCTGCGACTGGGTGCTCGACGACCAGCCGGTCGTGCTGAAGACGCGCACGCGGCCGATCGTCAACATTCCCTACACCCAGGAATGCAACGACGTCGCGATGATGCTGATCCAGCACCACCAGGGGATCGAGTACTTCCAGCGCGCCGCCGACCAGTTCGACCAGCTCTACGAGGACGCGCGCGACTCGGCGCGCGTCATGGCGCTGGTGGTGCACCCGTACATCATGGGGGTGCCGCACCGCCTCAAGTACTACCGCATGATCCTGGAGAAAATCCGCGCGCGCACGGACGTGCTGTTCTGGACCGGCGAGCAAATCCTCGACTGGTACCTCGCGCAGCGACCCGACGCGCTGAAATCGAGCTAGCGGGGGAATGCGGGATGAGGAAGCCGTGAATACGCAATTCTGGGTGATCCAGACCTTCAACGGCGTTTCCTACGGCGCGCTGCTGTTCCTGGTCGGCAGCGGGCTGTCGCTCATTTTCGGTGTCATGCGGATCGTCAATCTCGCCCATGGTTCCTATTTCCTCCTGGGCGGCTACGTCGCGCTGTCGGTGATCTGGACGACGGGATCCTGGCTGCTGGCGATTCCGGTAGCGGCTTCGAGCATCGCATTGGTCGGCCTTCTGATGGAACGGTTCTTCCTGCGGCCTTTGGGATTCGACCCCCTGCGGCAGGTTTTGCTGACGGTGGGTTTTGCGTTCCTGTTCCAGCAGGCTGCGCTGGATATCTGGACCGGCAACAATTTCAATATCAATCCACCCGATGCGTTGACCAAGAGCATCGTGGTCGGCGGAATTTATTTTCCGCTGTATCGCGCCTTCATGATCGCTACGGCGCTGACGATCGGCCTGATCCTGTGGCTGGTGATGGAAAAAACCCGTATGGGCGCCGCGGTGCGCGCCACGGTCGACGATGCGCAGATGGCACGCGGCGTCGGCGTCGATACCTCGCGCATTTCCATGTTCATTTTTGCCCTGGGTGCGTTCCTGGCGGCATTGGGCGGCGTCATCGGCGGCGCCTTTCTCGGCATCTACCCCGGACTGGACTTTGAAATACTGCCGCTCGCTTTCGCCGTGGTGATCATCGGAGGGATGGGAAGCCTCGGCGGCGCGGCGATCGGCGCGCTGCTGGTCGGATTGGCCGACAACTTCGGCAAGGCCCTGTTTCCGGAGATTTCCTATTTCACCCTCTACGCGCCGATGGCTTTGATCCTGGCCGTAAAACCGACCGGCCTGTTCGGCAGGGAATGAGCGCACGGATGGCGAGCCAGCAGACCAAGATCATGGCGGTGGTCGCAGTGCTGGCCGCTCTCGCGATCGTCATCCCGAATACCAATTCCTTCGTCATCCTGCTGGCCACGCGCGCCCTGGCGTTCTCCATCCTGGTGATGAGCCTGGACATCCTGCTCGGCTTCACCGGCCTGCCCTCGCTCGGCCAGGCCGCCTACCTGGGTGTCGGCGCCTACCTGACCGCGATCCTCGCGACCAAGTTCCAGTTCGGGCTCGGATACGATTTTTGGGTGGTGGTCGTTCTGGGCATCCTGGCCGGTGCGGCGCTGGCGGCGATTTTCGGCCTGCTCGCGATCCGCGCGTCAGGAGTCTATTTCCTGATGATCACGCTAGCGCTCGGCCAGTGCGTGTGGGGACTGGCCTACCGCTGGAATTCCCTCACCGGGGGCGACAACGGCATCAACCTGCGCACCCGGCCCAAGTTCGGCATCGATCTCGCGCACGACGTGACCTTTTTCTACCTGGTGTTCGGATTCTTCGTCGTGTCGCTGCTCGCGATGTACGTGCTGGTCCGCTCGCCGTTCGGACGCAGCCTGGCGGGAATCCGCGAACGCGAGCTGCGCATGAAGATCCTCGGGTACAACACCTGGCTGCACAAGTACATCGCCTTTGTCATCGCCGGCGGATTCGGCGGGCTCTCGGGCGTGCTGTGGGCGCACACCGCAGGCATCGTGAGCCCCGAGAACGTCGTTCTCACCACATCGGTGGACGCGCTGTTGATGGCGGTCCTGGGGGGCGCCGGAACGCTGGTGGGAGGTGTGATCGGCGCGTTCATCGTGTTCGGCCTGCGCGAGTATCTCAGCACGCTGGTCCCCTGGTGGCAGTACGTGCTGGGCGGCGTCTATGTGGCGACGATTCTCTATCTGCCAGGCGGCGTGATGGGCATTCCGGAGCGAATCCGCCAGTGGCGCGCAGTATCAGGCAGGGCGGAGCGGCAATGACTGGTATTCTCGCCTTCCCGTATGGGGCGGGCGATCACAACGACGATGGAGGAACGACCATGA
>SHXL01000148.1 GCA_009693345.1 Betaproteobacteria bacterium | reverse complement strand
CAGGTCGGACAGCTTCATGCGATGGACGTAGCGCACCGGCTGCAGCCAGCCCTGGCCGCCGCTTTTGTGCCCGCTTCCCTTGCGCCAGCGGAACGCGATGCTCGCCTTCCAGTCGGTGGGCGGCGGCGGGGGCGGCAGCAGCTGCTCCAGCCGCTGCAGTGTTTCCTCAAGGATTTTTTCCAGTTCTTTGCTCAAGTGCGGTACTCCGCATTTATTTTTACGTAATCGTAGGAAAAATCGCAGGTCCAGACCGTGGTCGAGGCCTTGCCGCGATTCAGCATGACGCGAACCATGAATTCCGGCTTCTTCATTGCAGCGAGGGCATCAGACTCCACGTAGGAAGGATTCCGGCCTCCGGATTTAACGACAAGAACATCATCAAGAAAAAGATCGATCCTGCCGGTATCAAGATTCTTGATCCCCGCGTAACCGACCGCCGCCAGTATCCGGCCCAGGTTCGGGTCCGAGGCAAAGAACGCGGTTTTCACCAGCGGCGAATGCGCGATCGCATACGCGATCTTGCGGCATTCGGCCTGGTTGCGCCCCCGCTCCACCGCTACCGTGACGAACTTGGTCGCCCCTTCACCGTCACGGATGATGGCTTGGGCCAGCCATTGCGAGACTTCGTGGACAGCCTGCTCGAGTTTTTTCCTGTCTTTTTCGCTTTTCACTTCAACACCAATCCCTGAAGCGATAAGCATGAAAGAGTCGTTGGTGGAGGTGTCTCCGTCCACCGTGATGCAGTTGAACGACTTGTCCGCGACCGACTTCACCAGCTTTTTCAATCGAGCCGGAGAGACCTTGGCATCCGTCGCAACGAAACCGAGCATGGTCGCCATATCCGGATGGATCATGCCCGCTCCCTTCGCGATCCCCGTGACCACGGCTTCGCCGCCCGAGAGCCGGACTTTGAGGGAGCGCGCCTTCGGCACTGTGTCCGTGGTCATGATGGCTTCGGCTGCGCCGGACCAGTTGTCCTCGCGCAGATCCGCAATCGCGGCGGGCAGGCCGGCGACGATACGCTCGACCGGCAGCGGCTCCATGATGACGCCGGTGGAAAACGGCAGGACCTGTTGCGGCTTGAACTTGAGGTGTTTCGCAAGTGAATCGCATACGGACAATGCCCTGGCGAACCCGTCCTTGCCGGTGCCGGCGTTGGCGTTCCCGGTATTCACCACCAGGGCGCGCACCGGATTTGCGAGATGCTTTCTTGCCAGCAGAACCGGCGCCGCGCAGAACCGGTTGCTCGTGAACACGCCCGCCACCGCCGCGCCGGGAGCGAGCCGCAAGACCAGCAGGTCCTTGCGGCCCGGCTTCTTGATCCCTGCCATCGCAACGCCCAGTTCGACGCCGGGAACGGGGTGCAGCGACTTCGGCTCGGGAGGCGGCAGGTTCACGGCCATCCGCTTCTTCCTACGTTAGCTTTCCGTGGCAATGCTTGAACTTCTTGCCCGAGCCGCAGGGGCAGGGCTCGTTGCGCCCGACTTTCAGCGTCTGGCGCACCATGGGCTTCGAGGGTGCCGGTTGCTCCGCAGCCGGCCCCTTGCCGTCGTCCGCGGCAGTACCGGCGAGCGCTTCCTCGTAGTCGGCGTGCTGCAGGCGCACGTTCTCCACGTGCGGCTTGTCGTCGATCTGCGGCACTTCCTCCGCGGCGCGGATTTCTACGGTGTTCAGCGTCTTGATCACCTCGAGCTTGACCGCCTCGAGCATGGCGCCGAACAGCTCGAAGGCCTCGCGCTTGTACTCCTGCTTCGGATTCTTCTGCGCATAGCCGCGCAGGTGGATGCCCTGGCGCAGATGGTCCAGCGCCGCGAGGTGCTCGCGGTAGTGCGCATCGAGGATCTGCAGGGTCACGTAGCGCTCGTACTGCCGGAACGACGCCTGCGCGGCCTCAGGAATCCTGGTCCGGTAGTGTTCCTCCGCGCGCTCGATGATGCGCCCGAGCAGCGCCTCGTCTAGGAGCTCGGGCTCCTTTTCCAGCCAGGCCTTGAGCGGGAGCTGCAGCCGCAGCTCGGCATTGAGCGCGTTCTCCAGGCCGCCGATATCCCACTGCTCCTCGACGCTTTCCGGGGGCACGAACTGGCGGAAAAGATCCGTGACCACGCCGGCACGCAGATCGGCGATGCGCGGCGAAACGTCCTCGGACTCGAGCAGCTCGTTGCGCAGCGAATAGATGGTCTTGCGCTGGTCGTTGGCGACATCATCGTATTCGAGCAACTGCTTGCGGATGTCGAAGTTGCGCGCCTCGACCTTGCGCTGCGCGGATTCAATGGACCGGGTCACCATCGAATGCTCGATGGCTTCCCCTTCGGGCATCTTGAGCATCACCATGATGCGGTTGATGCGGTCGCCGGCGAAGATCCTGAGCAGCGGATCCTCCAGCGCCATGAAGAACCGGGAGCTGCCCGGGTCGCCCTGGCGCCCGGAGCGGCCGCGCAGCTGGTTGTCCACGCGGCGCGACTCGTGGCGTTCGGTGCCGATGATGTGCAGCCCGCCAGCGCCGATCACCCTGCCGTGCAGCGCCTGCCACTCGGCGCGCAATTTCTCGATGCGCGCCTTCTTCTCGGTTTCCGCCAACCCCTCGGTCGCTTCGACCGTCTCCACCTGCCTCTCGACATTGCCGCCGAGCACGATGTCGGTGCCGCGGCCCGCCATGTTGGTGGCGATGGTGATCATTTTCGGCCGCCCGGCCTGCGCCACGATTTCAGCTTCGCGCGCATGCTGCTTGGCGTTCAGCACCTGGTGCGGCAGCCTTTCCTTCTCCAGCATCGCCGAAAGCAGTTCCGAGTTCTCGATCGACGTGGTGCCCACCAGCACCGGCTGGCTGGCCTCGTAGCAGACCCTGATCTCGTCGATGATCGCCTTGTTCTTTTCCTTGGTGGTGCGGTAGACCAGGTCGAGCCGGTCCGCGCGGATCATCTCCATGTGTGTCGGCACGACCACGGTCTCCAGGCCGTAGATCTCCTGGAATTCGTAGGCCTCGGTGTCCGCGGTGCCCGTCATGCCGGCGAGCTTGCCGTACATGCGGAAGTAGTTCTGGAAGGTGATCGAAGCAAGCGTCTGGTTTTCGTTCTGGATCGCGACCTTTTCCTTGGCCTCGACCGCCTGGTGCAGACCGTCGGACCAACGCCGCCCGGTCATCAGGCGGCCGGTGAACTCGTCGACGATCACCACCTCGCCTTCCTGCACCACGTAGTGCTGGTCACGGTGGTAGAGATGATGGGCACGCAGCGCGGCATACAGCTGGTGCACCAGGTTGATGTAGGCCGGCTCGTACAGGCTTGCCCCTTCCGGCAGCAGGCCAACGCGAGCGAGGACCTCTTCGGCCTTCTGGTGACCTGCCTCCGAGAGCAAGACCTGGTGGTTCTTCTCGTCAACGAAGAAATCGCCGGGCGGCTCGGGCTGGTCCTGCTTCTTCTCCTCTTTCTGCGGGGTGAGGAGCGGCGCCACGTCGTTCATCCGGAGGTAGATCTCGGTGCGGTCTTCCGCCTGGCCCGAAATGATCAGCGGCGTGCGCGCCTCGTCGATCAGGATCGAGTCCACCTCGTCGACGATGCCGTAGACGAGCTTTCTCTGGTAGCGCTCCTCGACCCGCATCGCCATGTTGTCGCGCAGGTAATCGAAGCCGAATTCGTTGTTGGTGCCGTAGGTGATATCTGCCCGGTAGGCCTCGCGCTTTTCGTTCGGCTCCATCTGCGGAATGTTCACGCCGACGGAAAGGCCGAGGAAACCATACAGTTTGCCCATCCACTCGGCGTCGCGCTTCGCCAGGTAATCGTTCACCGTGACGATATGCACGCCGCTGCCGGCCAAGGCGTTCAGGTACGCCGGCAGCGTCGCCACCAGCGTCTTGCCCTCGCCCGTGCGCATCTCCGCGATCTTGCCGTCGTGCAGCACCATGCCGCCAATAAGCTGGACATCGAAGTGGCGCATGCGCAGCACGCGCTTGCCCACCTCGCGAACCACGGCGAAAGCCTCGGGCAGAAGCTCGTCCAGCGCCGCACCCTCGGCGTAGCGCCTGCGGAACTCGGCGGTCTTGCCCTGCAGCGCGCCATCGGACAGCTTCGAGATTTCCGGTTCGAGGGCGTTGATCCGCTTCACCACGCCCGAGTACTGCTTCAGCAGCCGCTCATTGCGGCTGCCGAAGATTTTCCTGGGAATGCTGAATAGGAAAACGAAAAACTTGCGGAAAATGTCCATGAATTCGGGGGCGCGGGTTGCTGCAAAACCCCCGGGAAAACGGCGATTTTATCATGCCGGCATCGGCCGGCTCCGCGGCAGAACTACCGGGTTTTTGCTTTTGCCAGAGGAACTTGGGGATTGCTTGCCAGCAGGAACTTGCTCGGATTCTGCGGCGCGCCGCGGAAGCGCACTTCGAAATGCAGGTGCGGTCCGGTCGAGCGCCCGGTATTGCCGCTATCGGCGATGCGCCGGCCCCGTTGCAGCACGTCGCCCTCTTTCGCGAGCATCTTCGACAGGTGCGCGTAGCGCGTTACCAGGTCGTTGCCGTGGTCGATGTCGATCATGTTGCCGTATTGCGGATGGAAGCCGGCGAACTGCACCACGCCGCCCGCTGCCGCGACCACCGGGGTGCCCGGATCAGTGATGAAATCAATGCCCTCGTGCATCGCCTGCTGGCCGGAAAACGGATCGATGCGGTAGCCGAAGCCCGAAGCATTGAACGGCGCGCTCACCGGCATCATCGTCGGCATGGCCTTTTTCTTCACGGCCTGCTCGAACAGCTGCGCCTCGAGCACGCCCAGCTGATCGGTGCGGTTTTCCATCTGGCGCGACAACAGCGAGACCTGTTCGTTGAATTGCATGAGCGTCAGGTTCTGCGGCGGCATGGTCGTGGACTGCGCGCCGCCCAGGCCGGGAGTCTCGGAGAAACGGAATTCCTGGGGCTTGATGCCGGCCAGCGCCGAGAACCGCTCGCCCAGGGCATCCAGGCGCGAAAGCTGGGCCTGCATTTCGCCGATCTTCACCGCCATCGCATTCAGGTTCTGCTGCATGAATTCGCGCGAGCGCTCCGTCTCGCCCTGCTGCGTGGCGAGCACCAGCTGGGTCACCAGGGGGATCTTCAGGTCAACCGCGAAGCGCAGGCTGAGCCAATAGGTGATCCCGGTCAGGCAGACGAGGGCCGCTGCGGCAAGCGCGAACGTGACCAGCACATGGCGCAGCGACAGCGTCAGCGAGCGCGCCTTTGCCAGCCGGCTGGAGATCAAGATAACCTGCACGTCGCCTCCACTGAACCCCTCTTCCCGTGCAACCTTCCAAAGTCGGCAGTCTGCTTGCGTCCGACGCCAGCTTGCAGCCGGTCGTCGAAAAAGCACGCCAGATCAACGCGCTCTCAAAGCTTTGTTTTGACTTTCTGCCTCCCGGGCTGGCCCGCCTGGTACGAGCCATCAACGTCAAGGATCTCCAGCTGGTGCTGCTGGCCGCATCGCCCGCCGGAGCCGCCAAGCTGAAACTGCTGTCCGAGGCTCTACTTGCCTACCTCCTCCAACACGGAGCGCAGGTTAGTGCAGTTTCCGTGAGGGTGCAACCCGGTGCGGGACCGGACAATGTAGCCGCTGGACGACAGCCCCGGCGCCTCTCCCGGACTGCGCTGGAGGCATTGCAGACGCTGCACCAGCAGTTGCCCGATTCACCTGCCCGCAAGGCTTTGAAAACCCTGCTCGATCATCAACTTAAGCAGTAGCTTGGCGCAGCAGGCCGGCGACCCCTGCGGGCGCCTCTTCGGCGCGCTCGAAAGTGACCACTTCCATCGCAGCCGGGTCGGCCAGCAGTTCACGCAGCAGCCCATTGTTCAATGCGTGGCCGGACTTGTGCGCGCTGAACGCGGCCAGAAGTGGCCGGCCGAGCAGGTACAGGTCGCCGATCGCGTCCAGGATCTTGTGGCGGATGAATTCGTCCGCATACCGCAGTCCTTCGGCATTCAGCACGCGGTGCTCGTCCAGCACCACGGCGTTCTCCAGGCCGCCGCCCAGGGCAAGGCCGACGTCGCGCAGGTCTTCGACATCCTGCATGAAGCCGTAGGTGCGGGCGCGCGCGACCTCCTTCAGGTAGGAAGTGTTGGCGAAATCCACGGTGAGCGAGGTGTTCGACTTCTCGATCACCGGATGGTCGTAGACGATCGAGAACGACAGCTTGAATCCCTCATAGGGCTCGAGCACGGCCCATTTGTCGCCGTCTTTCGCCTCGATACGCTTTTTCACGCGCAGGAAGCGCTTGGGCGCGCCCTGCTCCTCGATGCCGGCCTGCTGGATCAGCAGCACGAAAGGCGCGGCGCTGCCATCCATGATCGGGACCTCCGGCCCATCGAGGTCCACGTAGGCATTGTCGATACCGAGGCCGGAGAGCGCCGACATCAAATGCTCGATCGTATAGATCTTCGTGCCGCCGTTTACCAGGCAGGAACACAGCCGCGTCTCGCCCACCAGCTCGGCGCGCGCCGGAATATCGGCGGCGGAGGGCAGATCCAGGCGCCGGAACACCACGCCGGTGTCCGGTTGCGCCGGGCGCAGGGTGACGCGTACCTTCTGCCCGGTATGCAGGCCGACGCCGGTGGCGTGGACCGGCGATTTCAGGGTTCGTTGACGCAGCATGGAGATTGCAATTCTACCAAGCAACGCGGACGACGCCCCATGAAATTCACCAGCGAGCCCCTGACTTACTAGGCACACGCGCCCATCGCCTTCGCCACCGCCGCGGCCTCCTGAAAGCCGGCGCGGGCGATCGCCATGAGATCGGGATCCGGATAAATTGCGCCGGTGGCCTGTAGCCAAGCGAACTGTGGGGCCTCACCTCGTTGTATTCGCGCCGCCAGCGCTCGATCACGATGCGCGCTTCCTTCAGACTGTAGAAGATCTCCCCGTTGAGCAGCTCGTCCCTGAGCGTGCCGTTGAAGCTCTCGCAGTAGCCGCGCAGCTTCGC
>SHXL01000147.1 GCA_009693345.1 Betaproteobacteria bacterium | reverse complement strand
GTAGTCGACGATGTCTTCAGCCTTGACCACCTCGCGCGCCACGTAGTCCAGGCCGCCGAGTGCGTCCGCGAGCCCGAACTCGATACTTTTCGCGCCGCTCCAGATCAGCCCGGAAAACATGTCCGGGGTTTCCTTCAGGCGCTTGCCGCGTCCCTCGCGCACCGCGGCGATGAACTGGTCGTGGATCTCGCCGATCAGGCCGGTGATGATCTGCTTGTGCGATTCCTGCTCCGGCAGGAACGGATCGAGCATCGCCTTGTTCTTGCCGGCGGTGATCAGCCGCCGCTCGACGCCGATCTTCTCCATCAGGCCGACCACGCCGAAGCTGTCCATGCGCACGCCGATCGAGCCGACGATGCTGCCCTTGGCGACGTAGATCCTGTCCGCCGCCGCGGCGACGTAGTAGCCGCCGGAAGCGCACAGGTCCTCCACCACCACATACAGCGGGATCGCCGGGTATTTCACGCGCAGGCGCTTCATTTCGTCGTAGATGCTCTGCGACTGGACCGGGCTGCCGCCGGGCGAATTGATCCGCACCACCACGCCTTGCGTGTTCTTGTCCTTGAACGCGGCCTGCAGCGCGGTGGCCACTTTCTCCGCGCTCGCGTCGGTTCCCGGACCGATGATGCCGCTGATTTCGACCAGCGCCGTGTGCTTCCCGCCCTTTGAGTCCCCGCCCTTCCAGTCGATTGCCAGCACGATAACCACCGTGATGTAGGCAAAGGTCAGTACCTTCCAGAAGATGCCCCAGCGGCGCGCGCGCTTTTGCTCCTTCAGCGCCTCGGTGGCGAGCTTCTCGAGCAAACCACGTTCCCACTGTCCCTCGTTGTCAGCCATCGTCGATTCCCTTGAAGTAGATGCTGCCGTCCCGCTCGTCAATCTGCAGGGACACGAGCGGCGTGCTGCCGCAGGGCCCGCCGAGGCACTTTCCGCTGCCGGCGGCGTAGGTCGCTCCGTGCGTCGAGCATATCAAACTGCGCCCGTCGGCGTCGAAGACTTCGCCTTCGCGCCAGTCGAGTTCCATCGGCATGTGGCCGCAGCGGTTGAGGTAGCCGTGGACGCGCCCATCCAAACGTACCACGAACGCCGGCGCGTTCTCGCCGAAGTATTGCACCTCGAAGCGCACCGCTATGCCGGAATTCTCCAGCGCCGCGGAGGCGCAGATCAACCGTTCGCTATCAGCCATAGTCGCAATTCCACGACGCTCGAAATGCAGGCGCGCGGCGCAAAGGCCCGGAGGGATTCCTCCGGATGGGCGCCGTAGGTCACCGCCACCGCCTCCACCCCGGCGCTCGCCGCCATGCCAAGATCGTGCGAAGTATCTCCGATCATCAGCATATCCCTGGCGCCCAACTGCAACTCCGTCATCAATTCCAGCAGCATCGCCGGATGCGGCTTCGAATGGGTTTCGTCGCCACAGCGCGACGCCACGAAGAGCGGACCGATGCCGCTCGCCGTGAGCGCCCGATCGAGTCCACGCCGCGGTTTGCCGGTCGCGACCGCGAGCTGGTGTCCGCGCTCCTTAAGTTCAACTAACAGTTCGGGCACGCCGGCAAACAGCTGCAGGGAATCCTCGCGTTCGAGGAAATATCGGCGGTACAGGGCAAGGAACTCCTGATACCGCTCGGGCGGCAGTGAGGGCATCGCGTGGCGCAACGAGTCGCTCAAGCCGAGACCAATGACGTGTCTTGCAGTTTCGCGATCCGGAACCGGCAGCGCCATGTCGCGGGCCGCATGCTGGATCCCCTCGGCAATCACCGCCGCCGAATCGAACAGCGTGCCGTCCCAGTCGAAGACGAGGAGCGAATAGTTTCTTCTTGGACTCACGTTCCTGCGGCTGGAAACACCGCGCGTGCCAGTGCATCACCGTAAAAGCGCCGACACAATTCGCGCCGCCGCTCGCTTTCGCTCAAGCCCGGGTCGAGGGATGAAAGCACGATTTGCTGCGCGGTCTCGAACATTTGCAGTGCCATCAGCGCGCGCTCCGAGCCGGTCATCGCTGCGTAGCGGGCCTTAAGAAAGGCCTCAATTTCCGGGCTGGTGTCGTTCATTCTCCACCTCCTTCAGCAACCCCTCCAGGCCAAGGCGCACGGCCCACTTGGCCAGGTATGCCCGGTCCAAAGGGCTATCGGGCCGCGCGCACACGTCGCGTAAGGCGAGAAGTTCCGGAGTTGGCGTCATGCTGGCACTAAATCGCCAAAATTCGACTGGCAAAAACGCAACATACCGTCCGGCAACGGCGACTCGAGTTTCATCGTTTTGCCGTCTACCGGATGCTTGAATCCAAGCCGGCGCGCGTGCAGGAACAGGCGCTTCACGCCCTGCCGGGCGAGCGCCCGGTTGAATTCGAAATCGCCGTACTTGTCGTCGCCGAGCACCGGATGCCCGGCGTGGGCGAGATGCACGCGGATCTGGTGCGTGCGGCCGGTCATGAGGCGCAACTGGAGGAAGCTCAGCTCGCCCGAACTCCCAAGCAGCTTGACCCTGGTGACGGCTTCCATGCCGCCTTCTTTCACGGCGACCCGCCGCTCGCCCTTCGCATTGACGTACTTGTGCAGGGCGTCGGTGATGTCGAAATGCTTCCTGGCCGGAACGCCCTTGACGACCGCGACATAGATCTTCTCGATCTCGCCGTCGCGCAGCATGCGGTGAAGTTCAACAAGCGCGCCGCGCTTCTTCGCCACGATCAGCAGACCTGAAGTGTCGCGGTCGAGGCGATGCACGAGCTCAAGCATCTTCGCTTCCGGGCGCGCCGCGCGCAGCAATTCAATGGCGCCATGGCTCACCCCGCTGCCGCCATGGACGGCAACGCCGGAAGGCTTGTCGATGACCAGGAGGGACGGGTCTTCATGAACGATCGGCAGGCCGAACGGTTTCGCAGGGGCTTTGGGAACAGCAGCCGCCACACTGATCGGCGGAACCCTGACCTTGTCACCGATCCTGACGCGATAGTCAGGCTTGACCCGTCCGCTGTTGACCCGCACTTCGCCGCTGCGAACCACCCGGTAGACATGGCTTTTCGGCACGCCTTTGAGGCGGCGCAGCAGGAAGTTGTCGAGACGTTGTGCCTCGCTTTCCTCCCCTACTTCGAGCGTGATCGCACGCGCCTTGCTTAAGTCATTCATTTTCAATACAATCCAGGAACTCGCTTCGAGTTGCGAGGCACAGGGACCACAAGACGCGGTGAGCGCAAGCCACGCGCCGGAACCTGCAACCCGCCTCCTGTCTGAAGGGCAACCAACCCGCCCGGACCCGAAGTGCAGTGGTTAATTTCGCTCACCGGAAGTAGCGATGGTACTGGAAACGCGCGCAGACGGCGTGGTCCATTTGACTGGTCTTTTCCCCCCAAGGAGAACACTGAGCATCCGGGCAACATAGCTCCTGCGTGCGCGGGAGAAAACGAAGTGAAACGCATGTTGTTTAACGCGACCCAGCAAGAAGAGCTGCGCGTCGCCATCGTAGAAGGCCAGCAGCTGGTTGACCTCGACATCGAGTCGGCAGCAAGGGAGCAGCGCAAGAGCAACATCTACAAAGCCATCATCACCCGGATCGAGCCCAGCCTCGAGGCCGCTTTCGTCGATTACGGTGAAGAACGGCACGGCTTCCTCCCGTTCAAGGAGGTCGCGAGGAACTACTTTCGCCCCGGCGTCGATGTCGGCCGCGCAAGGATCCAGGATGTCCTGAGCGACGGCCAGGACATCACCGTCCAGGTCGAAAAGGACGAGCGCGGCAACAAGGGCGTGGCGCTCACAACTTTCATCAGCCTGGCCGGGCGCTACCTGGTGCTGATGCCGAACAATCCCCGCGGCGGCGGCGTCTCGCGCCGCGTCGAGGGCGAGGACCGCAACGAGCTGCGCGAAACCATCGACCAGCTGCAGGTTCCCGAAGGCATGAGCGTCATCGCGCGCACCGCCGCGATCGGCCGCACGGTCGAGGAATTGCAATGGGACATGAACTACCTGCTGCAGCTGTGGCAGGCAATCGACGGCGCAGCCAAGGAACCGGCCCAGAAGCCGTACCTGATCTACCTCGAATCGAGCCTCGTGATCCGCGCGATCCGCGACTACTTCCAGCCCGACATCGGCGAAATCCTCATCGACACCGAGGAAATCTACGACCAGGCGGTGGCGTTCATGCAGACCGTGATGCCGGCCAACGTCGGCAAGGTCAAGCTTTACCGCGACGACGTGCCGCTCTTCTCGCGCTTCCAGATCGAGCACCAGATCGAGAGCGCCTACGGCCGGCACGTCAACCTGCCCTCGGGCGGCGCGATCGTGATCGACCACACCGAAGCGCTGGTCTCCATCGACGTCAATTCGGCGCGCTCCACCAAGGGCCACGACATCGAGGAAACCGCCTATCGCACCAATCTCGAAGCAGCCGAGGAAGTCGCCCGCCAGCTGCGGCTGCGCGACCTGGGCGGCCTGATCGTGGTGGACTTCATCGACATGGAATCGCAGAAGAACCAGCGCGATGTCGAGAACTGCTTCCGCGATTCGCTGCGCCATGACCGCGCACGCGTGCAGATCGGCAAAATTTCCCGCTTCGGCCTGATGGAGCTTTCCCGCCAGCGGCTGCAACCCTCTCTCGAGGAGACCGCGCACATCAGCTGTCCGCGCTGCGGCGGCACCGGCTTCATCCGGGGCACCGAGTCGACTGCGCTGCACGTGCTGCGCATCATCCAGGAAGAGGCGATGAAGGAAAACACCGGCGCGGTGCACGCGCAGGTGCCGGTGGACGTGGCTTCCTTCCTGCTGAACGAAAAACGCGCTGAAATCCAGAAACTCGAGGCGCGCATCAAGGTGAACATCGTGCTGGTGCCGAACGCGCATCTGGAAACGCCGCACTACAAGGTGCAGCGCCTGAAACACGACGAACTCAATCAGATGGAGCACGTGCCTACGAGCTACGAGCTGGTCGAGCGGCTGGACGAGCCCAAGGCGCTTGGCAAGGATGCCGAACCGAAAAAGGAACGCCAGCTCGCAGCGGTGCAAGGCATCGTGCCCGACCAGCCTGCGCCGATCGTTGCGGAACCGCTGCCCCGCGCCGAAGTTGCCCGCGCAGCGGCGCCTGTGCCCGCCGCGCCTGCAGCGGTGGAAGCCGCGCGCTCAGGACTCCTCGGCCGTCTGTTTGGCTGGCTCAAGTCGGACAAACCGGCCGAGCAGCCGTCCGCTGCCAACGAATCGACGATGCGTCCCGCAAGGCCGCAGCGTCCGGAACGCCCGCGCGATGAGTCGCGCGACCGAAACGAGCATCGCCGCGGCGAGCGCGGCGGGCGCGGGCGCGGTGGACGTGGCAACGGCGCACGAGACCAGCAGCGCGACGGCCGTGGCGGCCGCCCTGACCAGCAGCAGCGTGGCGATCGCGATGCAAGACGCGACCAGCAGCCCCGGCGCGACCAGCAGCCCCGGCGCGACCAGCGCCCCCCGCAGCAACAGCAACCCCGCCCGGACCGCCCGAATGGCGAACAGCCACGGGCTGAAATTCCGCAGCAGGCAGACCAGCCGCAGACTGAGCGGGGGCTCGATCAACAGCGCCAGCCCCGTCCGCAGCAGCAACAACAGCAACCGCGGCCACCCATGCAACAGGGTCCGGGTTCGGGTCCGGAGGATGCCAATCGTCCGCCGCGGCCGGAGGGCGAAGAGCCGCGCCGAGGGCGGCGCAATCGCGGCGGCCGCGGACGTGGCGGCGGCGATCGTGGCGATCGTCCCGACCGTGGAGAGCGCCGGCCGGAGCACGCGCCACAGCGCCAGAGCCCCGAGCAATCGGTCTACGCTCAACAGCTGGAAGAACATCGGCTGAAGATGCAACGCGAAGCCGAGGCGGAGTCGCAGGACCATCGCCAACCGGTATCCGAGGCCACTCCGGCACAACAGGTGGAGCAACCGCGCGTCGAGCAACCGCGCGTTGAACAACCTCGAATTGAGCAACCTCGGGTTGAACTTCCTGTGCAGCAATCCACCCCGAGCTACGAAGCCCCCAGGATCGACGCAAAAGAAATCCTTTCAAGCTCCGGCCTGCAGATGGTGGAAACTGACTTGTCAAAAGCGAGGCAACCGACGCCTGAGCCGGAGCCGGTGCAACTAGGCCGGCCGCGTCGCGAAAAACCGGCGGCAGCAGCAGCGGCTGAGACGGAACTCGTTCAGGTCGAAACGCACAACAAGTAAATTCGCTGCCGTTTGATGCGCGACTACTGGGCCAGCAGGCTGTTCTTCGATTTGCAGGCGCCCGCGGCCGCAGCGGAGTTTCGCGCGGACCGGGACGCGGTGATGAAGCGGTATCCTCTCGCGGAAAATGTGCGCAAGGCGATTCTCGACGACGACGTGCCGTTCCTCGCGCAGCGCACCAACGCATACCTGCTGCGCTACTACTTCTTCGCCGCCGGCATGAAGGACGAGGAATTCATCCGCAGGCTGCGCGGTGGCTGAGCTGGTCGGGGTCTTCGCCGCGAGCCATGGCCCGCTGCTCGTGCGGGAGTGGGACACCCTGCCGCAGGTTCAGAGGGCGCGCCTGCAGGCCGCCTTCGCTGAAATGGGCAGACGGGTCACGCTGGCGAAACCCGACGTCATCGTCGAGATCGCGCCCGACCACTGGTCGAACTTCTTCCTCGACAACATTCCGACCGTCTGCATCGGTGTCGGCGAGATGAACGACGGGCCGCCCGAGCCCTGGATGAAGGCCTTCCCGCACCGCGAGCTCGCCGGAGACGCGGACTTCGCAATGCACTTCGCGCAAACCGCACTGCAGAACAGCTTCGAGCCCTCGCTCTCGCATCGGCTAAAACTCGATCATGGTTTCTGCATACCCCTGTGGCGCATGGGCCTTCAGACGCTGCCGCGCATCGTGCCGATGGTCGTCAACAGCATTGAACCCCCTCTGCCGTCGATTTCCCGATGCTTCGAGTGGGGTCGCCTCTTGAAAAAGGTAATTCATTCGTTTG
>SHXL01000005.1 GCA_009693345.1 Betaproteobacteria bacterium | reverse complement strand
CCGACAGCTCACCGCGCCCCACGGTCCACGGCGCAACCAAGCCCAGAAGCTGCTGATACAGCTCGACATCTCGCATGGCCCCGTTCCTCCTTTGAGGCCATTTCTATATCACCTTCGGGAATCGACCCACGCAAAACCCGGATGAACCGATTGTCCTATCCGTAGCCTTGATCAAGACGCTCAAGATCACCGCCATGATCATGACGGTGCTGCTCGCCGGAACGCTGTTTACCGGCGTGTTCATCGGCGGCGGCGGCATCAACACCGCGAGCATGATCATCAACAAGCTGAGTCTTACCCCCTGGATGCTGCTGTCGCGGATGATGCTGATTCTGTTCATCGCGAGGTTCTTCCTCGACTGGATATCGATCGTGCTGATCTTCGTCCCGTTGTTCACGCCGCTTGCGATTGGCGCCGGCTTCGACCCGTTGTGGTTTTGCATCCTGTTCCTGATCATGATCCAGACCTCCTACCTGACGCCGCCGATGGCGCCCGCGATTTTCTACCTGCGTGCGCTAGCGCCCCTTGAACTTTGCCGGACGTTTGCGGCGGAAAGCGGCGGTCCCGGCTTTCAGGTCGGCGCTGAAGGCAAGGTCGTGGAACGACCGGGATTCGAATCGCAACCCGTCCTCGAACGGGCGGCCCAGCGAGCGGAGCATCACCTCCTTACCAAGCTGCTGGGCAAGCGGTGCGCGCCGCGCCAGCGCCTGCGCATAGGCCATCGCTTCGGCGAGCAGTTTCTTCCGCGGCACGATGCGATTGACCAAGCCGATACGCAGCGCGTGATCGGCGTCGATGCGATCGCCCGAGAGAAACAATTCCATCGCATTGCCCAGCCCGACGATCCAGGGCAGTCGGATCAGCGCGCCGTCGCAGGCATGAAACCCCCATTTGACGTCCTGCAACGCGAACTGCGCGTTGGGCGAGCAAAAGCGCAGGTCACAGGCGAGCGCCAGCTCCAGGCCACCCGACATCGCATAGCCGTTGATCGCGGCGATGACCGGCTTCCAGGTCTCCAGGTGGCGCGTGATGCCGCCGAATCCCGGGCCGTTGGTGTAGCGGTGGCGGAACTCGGGGCCCGGACGCGTCGCGAAGGCCATCGTGTAGGTCTTGAGGTCAGCGCCGGCGCAAAACGCCCGGTTACCGGCGCCGGTGAGGACCGCGACGCGAGCATCGTCGTCGCTGTCGAACTTGCGCCAGGCCTCGATCAGAGCCTCGTTTGCCGCGAAGTCGAGCGAGTTCATCTTGGCCGGCCGATCGATGGTGATGAGCCGCACGTGGCCCCGCTTCTGGTAGCGGATAGTCATAGGCGCTAGCGCCAGACTTGCGGGTTGACCACATGCGGCGGGCGCTCGCCGCGCAGCGCCTGCAGGATCTGGTCGGCGGCCGACAGCGCCATGCCATGCAGCGCTTCTTCGGTCAGGCCGCCGGTGTGCGGTGAAAGAATCACATTCTCCAGGCCCGCAAGCGGGCTGTCGGCGCTGAACGGCTCGTCTTCGTAGACATCGAGCGACGCGCCGGCGATGCGGTGCTCGCGCAGCGCGTCGGCGAGCGCCTTCGCCTGCACGATCGGTCCGCGCGCCGTGTTGATAAGGATCGCGTGCGGCTGCATCGCGCGTAATTCTGACTCGCCGACCATGCCGCGGGTCTCCTCGGTGAGCTCGGCGTGCACCGAGACGAAGTCCGACTCGCGCCAAATGCGCCCCAGGTCGCTCGTCCACTCCGCGCCAACGCGCACGGCCTTCGCCGCCGGCACATACGGATCGTAGGCGAGGACCCGCATCCTGAACGCCTGCGTGCAACAGCGCGCGATCTCCTCGCCGATGTTGCCGAGGCCAATCACGCCGAGCGTCTTGCCGCGCAGCTCGGTGCGCCGGTAGTCTTTCTGCGCCGGCCACCCCTTGCCCGCGTGCGTGAGCCTGTTCAGCGGCAGCAGGTTCTTCGCGAACGCGATCATTACGCCGATGGTGTGCTCGGTGACGGGGACGATGCCGAACGCCGGTTGGTTGACCACGGGAATGCCGCGTGCGGTGGCGGCCTCCAGGTCGATCGCGTCTGTACCGCGCCCCGAGGCGCTGATGATGCGCAGGTGTTCCGCACCCGCGATCGCCTTGGCCTTCAGGCGGTTGGGGTAGCGCACGAATACGCCGCTCGCCGTGCGCAGCGCGGCGACGACATTCTCGGGCGTCGGTTTCTCGAGGATCTCGACGGGCACCTCCGCTCGCAGGCGCTCTTCGCCTTGCGGGTGATACATCCGGCCGAGCAGCACGACCGGGAGTTTCGAAACCGGGCTCATGGCGGCGCTCAGATACCGAACAATCGCGCCGCGTTTTCACCGAACAGCTTGCGCTTGAAGCCCTCGCCGAGGTCCTTTTGTTCGTTGAGCAGTTTCACCGACTCCGGGCACTGGCAGTCCCAGTGCGAGTAGTCGGAGGCGTACATGAGCCGCTCCTCGCCGATTGTCCGGGCGACGTAGGCGATCGTGGATTCTTCCGGCTCAACGCTGAAATGCACGTTGTCGCTCTTGATCCAGTCCCGCGGGTCGCGCTTCTGCCAGGGCAACATGTGCGGCAGCAGTTCGTAGTGCTCGTGCAGGCGATCCACGACCCAGGGCACCCAGCCCACGCCTGCTTCCATGAACGACACCTTGAGCTTGGGAAAACGCTCCAGCACGCCTCCGGCCGTAAACGAGGCGACCGAGATCATCGAATCCAGCGGGTAGAAGGCGTGCTTGAACACGTAGCGGTCGAAGCGGTCGATGCCAACCGAATTGTTGGAGATGATATGCACGCAGACCGGCACGCCGAGCCCTTCGGCCTCCTGCCAGAGCGGGTCGAACTGCGGCTCGTGCAGCAGATGCCCGCCGAAGTTGCTCAAGGCGACGACGCCGACCATGCCCTTGCGTTCGACCGCGCGGCGCATTTCCTTGCGCGCGGCCTGCGGATCCTGCCAAGGCACGATGGCGATGCCCTTCAGGCGCTCGGGGTAGGGCGCGCAGTATTCGGCGAGCCAGTCGTTGTAGGCCGTGCAGACGGCGGCGGCGAGCCCCGGGTCCTCCATCGACGCGAGCGCGCCCAGGCCGACGAAGGTGCCGAACAGCACCGCGGTGTCGATGCCCTCCAGGTCCATGTCGGGAATGCGCTGGTGCGGGTCCTGCATGCCTTCGCGATCCCAGCCCCAGATATGCGGCGCTTTTTTCGGTTCGGGCCACATGCCGAGCGCGCCGTAGAAGTCGCGGCGCGTGGGCCAGAGCTTGCCCTCGACGACCATGTGCTTGCGCCCATCGGGGTAGCTCACCCAGCAGGGTGCGTCCTTGCGGAAGCGCTCGGGCACGCGCTCGGCCCAGTTCACATGCTTTTCGTCGATATGGCCATCGGCGTCGATGACCCGATAGGGTAGTCGCATGACAGTCTCCTTGTCGGTGGTTCCCTAAGCTTGCGTCATTCGAAGCCGAGAAAGCGAGTGAAACTGCGCACCGGCTCGCGTGCGGTGACTAGGTGATTGACGATGTCGTCGCGCGCATAGCCGAGCGACATGCCGCAGACGATCTGTTCCGAGTCGGGAATGGCGAGTTCGCGGCGCAATACCCGGTGCGCGTTGGCGATCGCCGCTTGGGCGCAGGTGTCCAGCCCCTTGGCGCGCGCGGCAAGCATGATGCTCTGCAGGAACATGCCGTAATCGAGCCAGCTGCCGGTCTCCATGTCAGCATCCAGCGTGAAAATCAAGGCGACCGGCGCATCGAAAAACTTGTAGTTCCGCGTGTATTGCGCGTCCATGCCGGCCTTGTTGTCGCGGCTGATGCCGAGCAGGCCGTACAGATCCCAGCCGAGCTTGCGGCGCCTCGCAAGGTAGGGTTCGCGCCATTTCACGGGGTAGTAGTTGTAAGGCCGCTTGAAACTCTCCGCGCCCTCGACCGCATACGCTTCCAGCATCGCCGCGCTGATGCGGTCGCGCACCGCGCCGGCCAGCACGCGCACTTTCCAGGGCTGGATATTGGTGCCGGAAGGAGTCCGGCTGGCGAGCGCGAGGATCTCCTCGACCAGCGCGAGCGGCACGGCGTCGGGCTTGAATGCGCGCACGCTGCGCCTGGACAGTAGCGCCTCGTCCGGGGTCGCGGCGGGCACCCCGGGGGCGAACGGCAGTGCTCCGGTAGCGGGATCGATCAAGGTTCTGCTCCGAGTTTTCGATCCGGCACTGACCTGAAGGGTTTTTCACCTGGACCGCTGTTACTCTACTGCACCATCTGTGTCTGCGGGGGTACCAGCGATGAAACTGACCAGCGAGAACTTCAGGAACGGCGACTACCTGGGTGCCGACCATATCCTGTCCGAGGTCTATGGCTTCGGCTGCAAGGGCGGCAACCGATCGCCGCAGCTCTCTTGGAGCGGCGCGCCCGCGGGCGTCAAGAGTTTCGCACTCACCTGCTTCGATCCGGACGCCCCCACGGGCAGCGGATTTTGGCACTGGGTGGTCGCCAATATCCCGCCCGGCATCAGTTCGCTGCCTCTTGGCGCGGGCGATCCTGCCGTAGGCAAGCTGCCGGCCGGCGCGCTCGAGGTGCGAACCGATTTCGGCAAGCCTGGATATGGAGGTCCGTGTCCGCCCGAGGGCGAGGTGCACCGCTACTTATTCACCGTTTTCGCGGTGAGCCTGGACAGGCTGCCGGTCAGTGCCGACACCTCGGCCGCGGTGGTCGGTTTCTACCTCAACTTCAATACCCTGGCGAAGGCGAGCCTGACCGGCCTGTTCCGGCGCTGAGCGCGACCCACGACTTGACAGTCGGGCTGGTTGCCAAGCAAACTTTGTCCGGACAACAGGATGACTGCGTGCCGCCGGCGCCGATCCCGGGGGAGCAGCGCGCATGTCCAGCCGAACCAGGCAGATCGGGCCGAATCGCTATCGCGAGTCGATCGGCCGCTACTACGAAGATTTCAAGCTTGGCGACGTCTACGAACACCGGCCGGGCCGCACGGTCACCGAAGCCGACAACATCTGGTTTTCGCTGCTGACGATGAACCAGCACCCGCTGCACAGCGACAACGCCTACGGCGCCAATGCGGAATTCGGCAAACCGCTGGTGAACTCCTGCCTGACGCTCGCGATCGTCACCGGGATGACGGTATCGGATTTCAGCCACAAGGCGGTCGCCAACCTTGGCTGGGACAAGGTCAAGTTGGTGGGCCCGGTTTTCGTCGGCGACACGCTGTACGCGGAATCCGAGGTCATCGATGTCAGGACGTCGAAATCGCGTCCCCACCACGGCATCGTCACCGTGCGCACCACCGGCCGGAAAACAGACGGCGCGGTGTTCATGCGTTTCGAGCGCTCCGCGCTCCTGCCGATGCAGGGCCACGCCGCCGAAGACAAGATGGACTATTGAGCATCTGCCGGCAGCGAGGGAGACAACGCATGAGCCAGCCGATTGACGACAAGGAATCCGCCATCCTCGATGCGGTCTCGCGTTTTCTCGAACGCGAGGTAAAGCCGCACGTGCGCGAACTCGAGGCCAACGACGTGTGGCCGGCGGAAATCGTCGAGAAGATGAAGGCGATGGGCTTGTTCGGCTGCATCATCCGCGAGGAATACGGCGGCCTGGGCCTGTCCGCCAGTACCTACGCCAAGCTGATCGAGCGCATCACCGAGATCTGGATGTCGCTCGCCGGCATCATCAATTCTCACCTCATCATGGCGTCCCTGGTGCAGCGCGCGGGCACCGAGGAACAGCGCAGCAGGTGGTTGCCGAAATTCGCCTCCGGCGAGCTGCGCGGCGGACTCGCGCTGACCGAACCCGACTGCGGCACCGACCTGCAGGCGATCCGTACCGCCGCGCGGCGCGACGGCGGCGACTACATCGTCAACGGCACCAAGACCTGGATCTCCAATGGCATCTACGGCCACGTCGTCGCCCTGCTGGTGAAAACCGATACGAAGGTTTCCCCCGCGCACAAGGGCATGAGCTGCTTCATCTGCCTCAAGGGGTCCGGCTTCAGCCACAGCCGCAAGCTCGAGAAGCTGGGCTACAAGGGCATCGATTCCGCCGAACTCGTGTTCGACAACTACCGCGTATCGGCGCAGGACCTGGTGGGCGGCGTCGAGGGCAAGGGCATGCAGCAGGTGATGGGGGGCCTGGAGCTTGGCCGCATCAACGTGGCGGCACGCGGCGTCGGCATCGCCCGGGCCGCGCTGAACGAATCGGTCGCCTATGCGCAGGTACGCAAGACCTTTGGCAAGCCGATCTGCGAGCACCAGGCGATCCAGCTCAAGCTCGCCGACATGGCGACACGCGTCGAGGCTTCGCGCCTGCTCGTCGAGCAGGCGGCAGCGGCCTTCGACCGGGGCGAACGATGCGACATGGAAGCGGGCATGGCCAAACTGTTCGCCTCCGAAGCGGCGCTGGAGAACGCCATCGAGGCGATGCGCATCCACGGCGCCTACGGCTATTCGAAGGAGTTCAACATCGAGCGCTACTACCGCGACGCGCCGCTGATGTGCATCGGCGAAGGCACCAACGAGATGCAGCGCATCATCATCGCCAAGCAGTTGGTGGCGCGAAATCGGATTTGAGACACGGTCCGACCATGGCGCTGCCTCTGGCGGGCGTGCGGGTTCTCGCCGTGGAGCAGTACGGCGCGGGGCCTTTCGGCTCCACTTACCTCGCGGACCTCGGCGCCGAAGTCATCAAGATCGAGAATCCGGCCGAAGGCGGCGATATCGGCCGCCACGTCGGGCCGTATTTCAACGGACCAGGTGACAGCCAGTTCTTCCAGACCTTCAATCGCAACAAGAAATCGGTGGTGCTCAATCTGAAGCATCCACAAGGCCGGCAGGTGTTTCGCGACCTGGCGCGCAGCGCCGACGGCGTGCTCGACAATCTGCGCGGCGACAAGCCAGCCATGCTCGGCTTGACCTACGACGCTCTCATGGACGTCAACCCGAAAATCGTGTGCGCGCACTTGTCCGCGTATGGGCGAGAGGGCTCGCGCGCTGCGTGGCCGGGCTACGATTACCTGATGCAAGCCGAGGCCGGACATCTGTCGGTGACCGGCGAGCCCGATGGGCCGCCGGCCCGCTACGGCCTGTCCGTCGTCGATCTGATGACCGGGCTGGCCTGCGCCTACGGCCTGGTGGCCGGGTTGCTGGACGCGCGCCAGACCGGTGTCGGGCGCGATGTGGACGTCAGCTTGTTCGACGTCGCGCTGCACAACCTCAGCTACCTTGCCGCCTGGTATCTGAACGCCGGACACGTGCAGGGCCGCGAACCGCGCTCGGCACACCCTTCGCTGACGCCCAGCCAGCTCTACCGCACCCGGGACGGTTGGCTCTTCGTGATGTGCAACAAGGAAAAGTTCTGGGGCGTGCTCGCCGGCGAGCTCGGCCACCCCGAGTGGGCGACCGATCCCGAACTCGCCACCTACAAGGCAAGACTTGCCAACCGTGTCCGCGTGACGCAATTGCTCGATGCGGCGCTCATGCAGAGAACCACGGCTGCGTGGCTCGAACAGCTGAATGGCAAGGTGCCGGTCGCGCCGGTGAACGATATCGAACAGGCGCTGCGCAATCCCTTTGTCGCCGAACAGCAGCGCGTGATCGAATTCGCCTACACCGACGGCCGCTCGGTCCGCCTGGTGGCGTCCCCGGTGCGCACCGGTGCGCCGCACCCGGCGCAGGCGGCACCGGTTCTGGGCGAGCACACCGAGGCGCTGCTGGCGGAAATCGGCTACGACGCGGCGCGCGTGCGCGCGCTGCGCACGGCGGGCGTTCTGTGAGAGCGGCGCTCGGGGCAGGGATGCGCCAGCGCCGCTTCGACGCCGGGCGCGGGTTGCTCGCGGCCGCTTCCCGCTATGCTTTGCTCGCCGAATCGATCATCGAGGACATCCGCAAGGGTCGCTACGCGGTCGGTTCGATGCTGCCGACCGAGGTGGTGCTATGCAAGCAGTTCGGCGTTTCGCGGCACACCGTGCGCGAAGCGTTGAGGAAGCTCGGCGACATGGGCCTGGTGTCGCGGCACCAGGGCATCGGCACGCGTGTGAAGGCAAGGCAAGGCAAGGCAAGGCAGCGGGCGCTTCGTGCAATCGATCGACAAGCTCTCGGACCTGTTCGCCTACATCGAGGACACGCGCCTCGCCATCGCCTCGCGGCGCGATATCAGCGCCACGCCGGCCAGGCAGGGGCTGCTGCGCTGTGCGTCGGGTCAGCGCTGGCACATGCTCGAAGTGTTGCGTTTCCAGGCCGCGGCAGTGGTGCCGATGGTGGTGAGCGAGATCTACATTCCGCAGGCGCATGCGGCGGTGGAGCGCGAGATGCAGAATCTGCACGTGCCGATCTATACGCTGATCGAGCGGCGCTACGGGGAGCGAATTGCGGAAGTGCAGCAGGAAATCAACGCTTGCGCCATTCCGGCGGGCAAAGCGCGCCTGCTCAAAGTGCGCGCGGGCTCCCCGGGCCTCTCGATCACGCGCCACTATCTTGGCGACAACGACAAACTTCTGCTGGTTTCGGCAAGCCTGTACCCGGCGGGGAGCTTCACCTGTTCGATGCGCCTGCGCGCTTCGGCACGCGACCCCGGGACAAGACTGACATGACCTACCAGGAGGGAAGATGAACGCAGCTGCCCAGCCGCAAGCGCTTGCCGCCGTGACTTCGGAGGTGACCATTTCGAACGTGCTAGCGCAGTTCGCCACCGGATTGCGCTACGAGGACATTCCCGCGGCGGTGATCGAGCGAGCCAAGCTGCACGTGCTCGATTGCATCGGTATCGGACTGGCGTCAAGCGGATTCGATTTCGGCCAACGCACCATCAACGCGCTCGTTGGACTGGCGGGCGACGGACCCTACCCGGTACTCGGTACGCCGCTCGGCCTGCCGCTGCGCGATGCGCTACTCGCCAACGGCACGCTGATCCACGGCCTTGATTTCGACGACACGCATTCGGGCGGCGTCATCCACGCCTCGGCAAGCGCGGTGCCGGTGATGCTGGGTATCGGTCAGCGCGAGCACGCGAGCGGTCGCGAGGCGCTTGCCGCCTACCTTGTCGGCGTCGAGGCATCCAGCCGCATCGGGCAGGCGGCGAAGAACGGATTTCACCTGCGCGGATTTCATCCCACCGGTCTGGTGGGCGCGTTCGGCGCCACGCTCGCCGCCGGACGGCTCTCGGGGATGAACCCGGCGCAGCTTGCCCATGCCCAGGGCATCGTGCTGTCGATGGCCTCGGGCAGCCTCGAGTTCCTCGAAGACGGTGCGTGGACCAAGCGCATGCACCCGGGATGGGCCGCATCGTCGGCGGCAACTGCCTGCGCGCTAGCGCGAACCGGATTCGTCGGCCCGAAACGTCCCTACGAGGGACGCTTCGGTTTATTCAACGCCTTCGTGGGCGCGCAGCATCCGGCCGATCCGGCGCTGTGCATCGCGGCGCTGGGCGAGACCTGGGAAATGCTGAACGTGGCGATGAAGCCCTATCCGGCCTGCCACTTCAACCACGCTTTCGCCGATGCGGCGCTCGAACTACGCCGCAAGCATGCCTTCGAGCTTGATGATATTGCATCGATAACGGCGCGCATCGGTGCCGGGCAGACCCAGGTGGTATGCGAACCGCAGGCGAGCAAGCGGCGGCCGCAGAACGCTTACGATGCGCAGTTTTCGGTCCACTACATCATTGCCACCGCGCTCGCGCGCGGACGCTTCACGCTGACCGAGCTGGAGGAAGATGCGCTTGCCGATCCGCGGGTGCTCGCACTGACGCTAAAGACCAGCTATGAGATCGATCCGGATTCGGCCTTTCCGCGCTATTACTCGGGCGAAGTGGTGTTGCGACTGAAGGATGGCCGCGAACTGCGTCACCGCGAGGCGCAGAACCGCGGCTCCGATGCGCGGCCGCTGGCGGCCGAAGAGATCGTGGCAAAGTTCCACGGCAACGCAGGCCGCGTGATGAGCCGGC
The DNA here is from genome assembly GCA_009693345.1 of Betaproteobacteria bacterium. Taxonomy (GTDB): domain Bacteria; phylum Pseudomonadota; class Gammaproteobacteria; order Burkholderiales; family SG8-39; genus RBG-16-66-20. The sequence continues at coordinate 23,292 of SHXL01000005.1, read as the reverse complement.
CGCGCGCCGAGCGGGTGGTTGACGCGGTACTGGCGCTGGACCGGGCGGCGACGCTTGATGCCGTGCTCGACGCGGTTTGCACGAACTGATGCGCGCATTTTCTCCGAGGGAACACCCATGAACCTGTCGACCAGACCCCTTGCCACGACCTTCGGCGCCGAAGTCAGCGGGGTGGACCTTTCCAGGCCTCTGGATGAGCAAGCCGCGAACACGCTACGCGAACTGTGGCACAGGCACGCGCTGCTTTTGTTTCGCGGGCAGACTATCGACGAGAAGCAACTGGTCGCATTTTCGCGCAACTTCGGCGCGCTGGAGATTCATTTGCGGCGCGAGTATCTGTCGCCCGAGAACCCCGAAGTCCTCTACGTCTCCAACGTGAAGAAAGATGGCCGGCCGATCGGCATCCTCTCCGATACCGAGGTCGGCTGGCACTATGACCAGATCTACCTGCCGCGGCCCGCGGTCGGTTCGTTGCTGTATTCGGTGATTATTCCCGCCGACCGGGGCGCGACTTCTTTCGCTGACATGACGGCGGCTTACGAGGCGCTCCCCGATGCCACCAAACAGCGGCTGGAAGGCCGCAAGGCCGTGCAGTCCTACGAGGCCTTCAACCGCAGCTACAGCGTGCCGACCAGCGAAGAGCAGCGCAAGAAGTCCCCTGACATCGAGCAACCGATCGTGCGCACTCATCCGTACAGCGGTCGCAAGGCGCTCTACATCTGCCCCGGCATGACGACGCGGATCGCCGGCTTTGCCGAGCAGGAAAGCGCCACGCTGCTGGCCGAGCTGTTCGCATGGACGGTGCAGCCGCGCTTCGTCTACACGCACGCCTGGCAGCTGGGCGATGCGCTGCTGTGGGACAACGCCTGCACCATGCATCGCCGCGAGCCGTTCGATGGCACCCAGCAGCGCCTGATGAAGCGTACCACCATCCTTCCCGACGCAGCCATGGCGGAGCCATTCTGATGGCCGCGCTCCCGCTCGCCGGCATCCGGGTTCTCGATCTGTCGAATTTCCTCGCCGCGCCGATGGCAGCGATGTTTCTCGCCGACTTCGGCGCCGAAGTGGTGAAGATCGAGCAACCCGGCAGCGGAGACGAGATGCGCCTGTGGGGCAACAATAAGAACGGCGTCGGCCTCTACTTCAAAGTCATCAACCGCAACAAGAAATCAGTCACGCTCGACCTGCGCACGCCTTTCGGACGTGACGCGGCGCTGCGCCTCGCGCGCGAATCGGACCTCGTGCTCGAAAACTACCGTCCCGGCACGCTGGAGAAATGGGGTCTGGGCTACGATGCGTTGTCGGCAGGCAATCCTGCGCTGGTGCTGGTGCGCGTTTCCGGTTTCGGGCAGACCGGACCAAACTCGCATCGGCCCGGATTCGGCACCCTGGCGGAGGCCTACGCGGGGTTCGCGCACATAAACGGCGAGGCGAAAGGGCCGCCGCTTCTGCCCGGCTTCGGTCTGGCCGATTCCACCACCGGCCTGATGGCAGCTTTCCTGGCCATGGTGGCGCTGAAGGGGCGCGAGGCCAACGGCGGCCGCGGGCAGGTTGTCGATCTCGCCATCTACGAGACGCTTTTCACATTGTTGGGTCCGCAGGTCATCAACTTCGACCAGCTCGGACTGGTGCAGCAACGCGACGGCAGTCGTCTGCCCTTTACCGCGCCGCGCAATACCTACCGCACGCGCGACAAACGCTGGGTGTCGATGGCGGGCAGCGCCCAGTCGATCTTCGTGCGCGTCCTGGCGGCGCTGGAGGTTCCTCAGCTGGTCGAGGATCCGCGCTTCGCCGATAACCGCGCGCGGCTCGTCAACGCGATCGCGCTCGACGTCGAGCTGCAGAAGGCCTTCGAGCGCTTCGACCTCGACGAGATCATGCGGCGGTTCGAGGCCGCGGGAGCCGCGGTCGCACCCGTGAACGACATCGCACAGATCCTCGCCGATCCGCACGTGCTCGCGCGCGGCGACGTCACGACGCTCGAGGACGCCGAACTCGGCGGGCCGCTGCGCATGCAGAACGTGGCGGGAAAACTCTCGGCTACGCCAGGGACGGTGCGCTGGGCCGGACCGCGCGTCGGCGAGCATAACCGCGAGATTCTCATCGGGCGGCTGGGCCTCGATGCAGCGGCGGTGCGAGCCGCTGGCATCGATTTGCCCTCATGAAAACGTTGCGGGAGGTCAGGTGCTGAAGCTGCCGGAAAAAGTCAGGGTTGTCGAAGTGGGGCCGCGCGACGGCCTGCAGAGTTTCCATCGCTGGGTGGACACCGGCATCAAAGTGGCGATGATCGATTGCCTGTCGGCGGCGGGTTTTCCAGTCATCGAGGTGACGAGTTTCGCGCGCGCGAGCGTGGTTCCGCACCTGAAGGATGCCGAGGTGGTGCTGGCGCGCATCAAACGCCGGCCCGGCACGGCGTACCGCGCGCTGGTGCCGAATGCCAAGGGCGCCGAGCGCGCGGTGGCGAGCGGCCTGGTGGACGAGCTGCTGGGGCTCATCACGGTGAGCGAAACCTACCTCGCGCACAATCAGAACATGACGCTCGATCGCGCCATCGCCGAAGGCATCCGCGCTTTCGAGATCGCCTCGGCGCGCGGCGTCGGCTTCACCATGGCGCTCGGCATGGCGCTCTGGTGCCCCTACGAAGGCCGCGTGCCGGAAGCCAATGCGCTCGCCGTGCTCGGGCGCTTCTGGGACGCCGGCATGCGGCGCTTCTATTTCGCCGGCAGTGTCGGCATGGAAGACCCGCAACACGTGCATACCCTTTTCCGCATGGCGCACGAGCGCCATCCCGGCATCGAGCTCGGCTATCACGTCCATAACGTGCCGGGCTTCGGCGTCGCCAATGTGCTGGCGGCGCTGGACGCCGGCGCTGCCTTTATCGAGGGCTCGATCTGCGGCGTCGGCGGCGGAATCGCGATGCCGGGAAACATGGGCATGGTCGGCAACCTGCCGACGGAGGATATCGTGCACTTGCTCAACACTTCCGGTGTCGGCACCGGGCTGGACACGGCGCAGGTGCTCGCGTGCGCGCGCGAAGTGGCGCAGCTGCTCGACATCGAGCCGCTTTCGCATCTCTCCCGCTGCGGTACGCGTGAAGAACTGCTGGAACGCACGCGCGGCAAGGCTTTTCAACATCCCGGCCAATGAGCGCGGGCGCGAACCCAAATGAACCGAAACCTATGACCGATCCTGCATCGATGAACGCAGTGGGCAATACGCCGGCGCCTCGCCCGCTGGCGGGCATTCGCGTGCTCGACTGCGCCACCTTCATTGCTGGGCCTTACTGCGCCACTTTTCTTGCCGAATTCGGCGCGGAAGTGGTGAAGGTCGAGCAGCCGGGTCCGGGCGATCCGACGCGCAAGTTCGGCACTCCCACGCCCTGCGGCGATTCGCTGGTGTGGCTCTCGGAGGGGCGCAACAAGAAGTCGCTCACCGTCGACCTGAAGAATCCCGAAGGCGCCGCACTGCTCAAGCGCCTGGTCGAGAAGGCGGACGTGCTGGTGGAGAACTTCCAGCCAGGCACGCTGGAGCGCTGGGGCCTGGGCTGGGACGAACTGAAAAAGCACAACCCGCGCCTCGTCATGGTGCGCATTTCCGCGTACGGGCAGACCGGGCCCTACAGTCCGCGCCCGGGATTCGGGCGCATCGCCAACGCGTTCGGCGGTATTTCTTTCCTTGCCGGAGATCCAGACCGGCCACCGGTGACACCGGGTTCGGCAACCCTGCCTGACTATCTCTCCGGCATGTACGGCGCGATGGGCGCGTTGGTTGCGCTGCGCGCGCGTGAGCGCAGCGGCGAGGGTCAGGTGGTGGACATCGGGCTCTACGAGTCAGTTTTCCGCATCCTCGACGAGTTGGCACCTGCTTACCACTACAAGGGATTCGTCCGCCAGCGCATGGGTCCTGGCACGGTCAACGTGGTGCCGCACAGCCACTATCCGACCAGCGATGCTCGCTGGATCGCGATTGCGTGCACCAACGACAAGATCTTCGCTCGCCTGGCCGAGTTAATGGGCCACCCCGAGTGGGCCGGTAATGGCAAGTGGGGCAAGATCACGAAGCGCGAGGCAGAGCGCGCAGCGGTGGATGCAGCGGTGGGCGAGTGGTCGAGCCGGCAAACGCGCGAGGAGTTGCTCGCGATCTGCAGCCAGGGGGAGGTGCCGTGCGGGCCTTTGTATTCGATCGACGAAATTTTCGCGGATCCGCAATACGCCGCACGCGGCAACATCGCCTATGTCAGGGAACCGCGAGTGCCTGGCAACCCGGAGTTTGCGGTTCCCAACGTGGTGCCGCGCCTGAGCCGAACTCCGGGCGGCATCGACTGGCTGGGCCCAGCCCTCGGGGCGCATACTGAAGAAGTTCTGCAGGACTGGATCGGTCTCGCGCAGGCCGAAATCGCGGCGCTGAAGCAATCCGGCGCCATCTGACGGTAAGGGGAGAACACCATGCTTTTGTCCGGTAACAGCTATCGCGAATCGCTGCGCCGCTACCAACCACGCGTCTACGTCGATGGGCGCCAGATCGAGTCCGTTGCCGACGAACCGTCGCTCGCTCCCGGCGTCAATGGGGTCGCGCTCACCTACGACTACGCGTTGCGTGAGCAGTACAAGGCGGTGATGCGCGCCGAGGTGGCCGCCACCGGCGCCCGCGAGGTGAATCGCATGATGGCCATTCCGGCAACCAGCCAGGACCTCCTCAACAAGCTGGAGGCCGTGCGCCTGGTGTGCCAGGAGACCGGTTGCGCGCAACGCTATCTCGGCGGCGATGCGCTGTCGGCGATCTGGCAATCGGCGCACCGCATCGATGCCGAACGCAACACCGGGTACGTGCCGCGATTGCGCGCCTACATCGAGCGCGTCTACGCCGAGGATCTGGCTCTCGGCGTGGCGATGACCGACGCCAAGGGCGACCGCAACCTGCGGCCCTGTCGGCAACCGAATCCGGATGCCTACCTGCATATCGCCGAGCGGCGCGCCGACGGCATCGTGCTCTCGGGCGTAAAGGCGATCGTGACAGGCGCCCCTTACATGCACGAGATCCTTGTTCTGCCTTGCCGCAACATGAGCGAGCACGATGGGAACTTCTCGGTTTGCTGCGCCGTCCCGATCGATGCGCCCGGGCTGACCATCGTGGCCCGACCGGCCGGGCGTCCCGGCGAGAAGGCGGCGAAGTTCAGCGCGAAGTACGGCCAATCGACCGGCGTGCTGATCTTCGACCAGGTGTTCGTTCCCTGGGAACGCGTATTCCTCGCCGGCGAATGGGAACATGCCGGGCCGCTGGTTTACGACTACACGGCCCATCACCGGCAGACCTGCATCGCCGCGCGCGCGGGCTTCGGCGACCTGCTGATTGGCGCGGGCGCGCTGATGACCGAGGCCAACGCCATCGACCTGGATCGGGCGGACAACCTGCGCGAGCAGATGGTCGAGTTGATCAAGATCGTGGAGGGGTTCTACGCCTGCGGCATAGCGGCCTCGGTCTATTGCAATGTCGATGAGGCGGCCGGCGTGGCGGTGCCCGAGCCGGTGTTCGCCAACATCGGCAAGCTGCTGCTTGCGACCCAGATCTACGACATGCACCGCATCGCGCACCATGTGTCCGGCGGACTGATCGTTACCCTGCCCGGTCCCGACGAGGACCACAATCCGGCCACCGCCGGCAGGCTCTCTGAAGTGCTCGCCGCGCGCTCCGACATCCCCTACGAGAAGCGCATCGAAGTGGCCCGCTTCATCGAAGACCTGACCGCCAGCTACCAGGCCGGCTGGTACTCGGTGATCAGCCTGCATGGCGGCGGCTCGCCGGAGGCGATGAAGATGGAAATCTGGCGCAACTACCCCCTCGGCAACAAAGTCGACCTCGTCGAGCGGCTGCTCGAGCGCGGCATCCTCACCGACGAAACACGCAAAATCACGCGTAACCGCCAGCCCGGGCGCTGCTGCGACACCGGCTGCGTTGTCCCCGTCGCGCCGCAGATGACCGCGCTGCCCGGCCGGCAAACGATCGAGCCGGCCGGCATCGGCGGGCGCCGCATCGGCGCGGTGAAGTAGGCAGCCGGATTCCCATGCCGACGGCGCGCGCGCATCGCATCGAACATCATCGCGCTGTGCTGGTGGTGGTCGACGTGCAGGCGCGACTCGCCCCGCATGTCATTGGCGCGGAAGGTATCGAGCGCCGTTGCAGCGCGCTGGTACAGGGCGCGAAGGCGCTGGAGATTCCAGTGTTCCTCACCGAACACTGCCCCGAGGCGCTCGGTGCGACGCTGCCGGCGATCAGGGGACTGGTCGCCGCATCACATGTGATCGCCAAGCGCCATTTTTCCGCGATGGACGAAGCGGGGCTGCGCCTGGCGCTGAAGGACAGCGGACGCGACCAGATCCTCGTCGCCGGTATGGAGACGCATGTCTGCGTGATGCAGACCGCGCTCGGCATGCTGGAGGCGGACTACGACTGCTGGCTGGCGACCGATGCCGTCGGTTCGCGCCGGCAAGAGGACCGGCAAGCAGCGATTGACCGCCTGCGCGATGCGGGTGCAACGCTTGCAAGCACCGAAATGGCGCTCTTCGAGTGGTTGAAGCACGCCGACCATCCGGCGTTCCGAACCATACTTTCACTTGTCAAAGAGTATTGAGGCTCTCTTCATGGCAAAGACCGATGTTGCCGTCCTACGCAGTTTCCTCTTCGCGCCGGGCAATCACTCGCGCCGCGTCGAGAAGGCGCTCGCGCTCGGCGCCGATGCGGTGATCCTGGACCTCGAGGATGCGGTGGCTGTCGCCGAGAAACCGGCGACGCGCAAAACGATTGTCGAGGCGCTGTCGCGCCCCAGGCAGTGCAAGGGTTATGTGCGCGTCAATGCGATCGGCACGCCCTGGTGCCTGGGCGATCTGATGGAAGTGGTGGGGCCCGGCGTCGACGGCATCGTGCTGCCCAAGGTGGAGTCGGCCGCCGATCTGCGGACTATCGACTGGCTGCTTGCCAATCTCGAGCGTGAGCGCGGTCTGCCCGTGGGCGGGATCGACCTCATGCCCATCATCGAGACCGCGGCCGGCTTCTCGCGGTTGGACCGCATCCTTGCCGCGCGCACGCTGAAGGACACGCCGGGCGCCTGGCGGGTCAAACGCATCAGCTTCGGCGCCGGCGATTTCACCAACGATGTCGGCATGACCTGGACGCCGGGCGAGGAAGAGTTGTCCGAGCTGCGCGTGCGGCTGATCGTCGCCTCGCGCGCGGCCGGGCTGGAGCCGCCGATCGACACCGTGTGGATCCACCTGCAGGATGCCGCGGCCCTGCGGCGTTCGGTCGAGCGCAGTCTGCGCATGGGATTCCAGGGGCGGCTGTGCATCCACCCCGACCAGGTCACGGTGGTGAACGAAGTCTTCACGCCGACCGGCGCCGAGGTCGAGCGCGCACAGCGCATCGTGAAAGCGTTCGAAGAAGCGGAAAGCGCGGGCCTCGCCGCGATACAGGTGGACGGCGTCTTCGTGGATTATCCGATCGTCTACCGCGCCCAGCGCACGCTGGCGGCGAGCGCTGCCATTCGCAAGCTCAAGCCGGCTTAGACGATCCCGGATTCGCGCAGCCGCTCGAACTCTGATGCGCCTATGCCGAGCATGCGTTCGAGCAGTTCGCCGCCGATCGCGCTCGGCGTAGTTGGGATCGCCAGCGCGGGCCTGTTGCTCGCGACGGGGGGCCGGTTCAGCCGGCCTTGATCACGCCGCACGCAATGCGTGCGCCCGCGTTGCCCGTCGGCTGAGTCTTGTAGTCGTCGGGGTCGGCATGGATGATCAGGCCGCGGCCCACGACGCTCGCCGGCCCCGGCCCCACCAGGATCACATCCATCATCACATCGAGTTTCGCGCGGCCGTCCTTGCCTGACTTGAGCGCGGGCAGGTCGCCGGCGTGGCGCTCGCCCGCAGTTGGCTGCGCGTGCGGTTTGCCGTGCGGATTGAAGTGGCCCTTGGTGCTCATGCCGTCACCAGAACCGCAGTCCCCGACTTCATGAATGTGGAAACCGTGCTCCTGGTTGGGCTTCAGGCCCTGCGCAAAAACGATCACGCGGACCTTGTCGCCCATCTGCTCGAACGTGGCCTCGCCGAAAGCTTTGCTGCCCTTGGTCGGCTGCAGCGCAGCAGTCGCCCGCAGTGGTTCGTCGGGAATGGTCTGACAGGCCGACAACAGCGCAGCGGCGGTAGCGGCTAACATCATTCTCATATGCTTCCTCCTTTGGGCTAGAATCTACCCGGTTCCGCGCCCGAGTGAAAGCCTGTGTCGCGATCACCTTCTGAGGAGGAGGCTCATAAAATACGACATGACGCGACGTCTATCCATGAAAGCTGCAGCTGCGACGCTGGTGGCTGCGCTCGCAGCGACGGCCGGCTTGCCCGACCGGATGGCCCACGCGCAGGCGGTCAAACCCGTGATCCTGCGCTTTGCTGCGGATGTCCCGTCGGCGCCGCATCCGGCGGGCTTGGCGATGCAGCACTTCGGCGAGCGCCTGCCGCAAGTCATTCCAGGCAGCGAGGCGCGCCTTTACTTCGCCGGAGCGTTGTACAGCATTCCTGAAGCGTTCGAGGCGATGCGCCAGGGCAACCTGGAGATGTCTTGGTTGCAGATGGGCAAGGCGGCGCCGGTTGATCCGTGGATGATGACGATGGTCGGCCCGGGAATCTTGACCACCGTCGGCGCGGTGGACAATCTGGAGAAGACCAAGACCTACCAGATGCTGGTCGACCGGCTGCAGAAGAACCAGCTGATCCGGGTATTCGGCGCCGGGCACATGAGCTTCGGCATGGGGGTGGGCGGCAAGAAGCGCTTCATCAGCCCCGCCGATTTCAGCGGCCGGAAAATCCGCAGCATGGGCCCGGTCGAGAATGCCTCGCTCGAGGCCTGGAAAGCGAGCCCCGTGGTGATGTCGTTCGGCGAAGTGCCGAGCGCGCTGGAATCCGGCGTCATCGACGCTTTGCAAACCAGCATCGGCGGCTGGCTCGCTGTGCGCCAGCAGGCGCCTTTCTACACCACCGGCGGTGCCGGTGCCTTCACGAGCGACTACTACATGGTGAGCGCGAGCCGTCGCTGGTGGGACCGGCTGAGTCCGGCAACCCAGCAGGCGCTGGAGAAACTCGTCGCTGAGACAATCCAGCTGCAGAAGGAGCTCAACTGGTGTGTCGACAAGATGACCTACGACAAGTACGGCACCAAAGACCCGGCGAAGCCCGGCGTGTACTGGATGAACCCGACGGAAGTCGCTGCGATTACGGGCTCCATGGACGATGCACCGTCGCGTTTCATCAAGAGCAAGACCCCTCCCGCCGCGAGTCAGTGGGTTGACACCTTCCTGAAGGAGGGTCGCGAACTCTCCAAGCAGCATCCGGTCGGCTCGTCGTGGATCGAGAAGCTGGACTGCTCGAAACACGCCGCCAAGATCGTGATCCGCTAGCGCGCCGAGCGGCGGAGGGTGCGGAAGGCTTACGCGATCTGGTGCGCGTTCCAGGACAGGATCCTGGCGCGCGCCGCCGCGCTGGTGCTCGTCGGCAGCACGCTGCTGGCATTGCTGGAGGTGGGCCGGCGCTACCTGATCGGCGCGTCCTTCGAGTGGCAGCAGGACGCCGTCACGCTGTTCACCTTGTGTGCCGTGTTCCTGTATTTCAGCATCTCGCAGCGCCACAACGAGCATCTGACGGTCACCGTAGTCCCCGACTTGCTGGACACGGTGGGGCCACGCGCGCGGCGCGCGGCCGAGATCGTCAGGCTTGTGGCACGCGCGTTCTCGCTGCTGTTCATGATCGCGGTTTTCTGGTGGGGCATCCCGGAAGTCCGCGAAAGCATTCACTACGAAACCCGCACCGAAAGCCTCGCGTTTCCCATGTGGCCTTTCCTTGCGGTGCTGCTGATCAGTTTCATGTTCATGTCGGTGACCTTGTTGTTCCAAGTTTGGTTCGGGATCCAGAAGTTGCGCGGCCGCAGCGTGCCCGAAGAAGAGTCGCACCATCAGGCGACGGCGGAATGAGTCGGCGAATCGAGCGCGGCAAAATGGGACGGGCATGCATATCGTAGGGATTGTGGTGTTCGCGCTGCTCGTTCTGAGCGTGCCTATTGGCATCGCGCTGAGCAGCTCGGTCGCGGCTTTCATCATGTTCGACCCGCTGCTCGAGCCGACGGTCATCTTCCGCCAGTTCTTCAGCTTCATCGCGCGCTACCAGCTGATGGCGATCCCGCTGTTCATCTTCGCCGGCTTCCTCATGGAGCGCACCGGCCTGATCGCGCAATTGTTCCGCTTCGCCGACTCGCTGGTGGGCTGGATGCCGGGCGGCTTCGGCGTTGCAACCGTGCTGGCATGCGTTCTTTTCGGCGCCATCTCGGGCTCCAGCGTGGCGATGGCGGCCGCGATGAGTGTCATCGCCATTCCCGAGATGCGAAAGCGCGGCTATCCCGACTGGCTCGCGGGCGGGCTGGTGGCAACGGCCGGCGGCATCGCCATGCTGATACCGCCGAGCATCATCCTGCTCGTGTACGGTATCGTCACCGAGACCTCGATCACCCGCCTTTTTTTCGCCGGCATCATTCCGGGACTGATGCTCGCGGCCGGCAATATGATCACCGTTATGATCATCGCGCTGTACCTGAAGCTGCCGCGCGGCACCTTCGAGCGCAACCGGATATGGAAGGAGTTTCTGCGTGCGGCGCCTGCACTGGGCATGCCGGTGGTCATTCTCGGCGGGCTCTATGGCGGTGTATTCACGCCGACCGAGGCGGCCGCCGCCGCCTGCGGCTACGCGCTGCTCTACGGGCTCGTCACCGGCCGGCGCGCGTTCGTCAAGCAGATTCTGCCCGTCGCCAGCCGCTCGCTGAACCTGACGGCCGTGATCCTGTTCCTCATCGGCAGCGTGGGCGTGTTTCAGTTCCTCGCGGCGAACATGTACTGGCCGCAGAAAATCACCGAAACCGTGACCAGCTGGGGGCTGACGCCGCTCGGGTTCATCTTCGCTTACATGTTCGTGCTGTTGATCCTCGGGATGTTCGTGGACGGGGTCGCGATGGTGCTGCTGACGGTGCCGGTGGTATTTCCAATCGCCTATGCGTTGAAAATCGACCCGGTCCACCTTGGCATCATACTCACGCTCAACGTCGAAACGGGTGTCGTCACGCCCCCGGTCGGCCTGAACCTCTTCGCGGTGAGCGGCACGTCGAAGATTTCGCTGCCCGACGTCATCAAGGGCACCATTCCGTTCTTCATCGGCGATCTGACCGTACTGCTGCTGGTGATCTTCTTCCCTGGGCTGGCAACCTGGCTGCCGGATATGCTGGTGACCGACGTCTTCAAGTAGTCCGGTCGCGGGGCCGGATGTGCGCCGAGGACACGGCATTCCGCTTTGCGATGTGCGAGCGCCCGGCGGGCTGCTGCTTTTCGCCTTCCTTCAGGCTGCCGGGCCGCAGATGCTGCTGCCTGTCGCCCAGCAGCTCGGGCAGGATGCGGGTGATCGCGAGCAGGGATTCTTCCGGGTCCGTCGCGGCGCCCGCCTCGGTGCCCGCGCGAGCCGCGGCGCGGAACGCCTCTTCGCGAAAGAGGGCGAGGTCGCGCATCAATCGGCCTTCGCGCCCGAGGTCTTGACGATCGCCGCCCACTTCACCATCTCGGACCGGATGTAGGCCGCGAACTCCTCGGCCGAACTGGTGCGCACCTCGAAGCCCTGGCTGTTCAAGCGTTCCTTCACCTCGGGCAGGCAGCGCTTTCACGGTCTCGCGGTTGAGCCGCTCGACGATGTCTTTCGGTGTGCGCGCGGGGGCGAGCAGACCGTACCAGTTCTCCAGTTCATAGCTGCCCAACCCGGCCTCAGCGAAGGTCGGCACCTCGGGCGCGATAGCCGAGCCCGTCGCGCTGGTGACCCCAAGCGCTGTGAGCTTGCCAGCTTTCACATGAGAAATCGCCGCTGGCAGGCTGACGATCGCCGTGTGGACCTGGGCGCCGAGCAGATCGGCGACTGCCGGCGCCGCGCCCTTGTAGGGAATGTGGACGAGATCGATCCCGGCGGCGATTTTCAGGAGCTCGCCCGCGAGGTGGCGCGGCGCTATCTGCCGATGAAGGCGCTGCAAGGCATACTGTAGCCATGACCAACCCCACGCCGTCCCCGGTATCATTGCAGAACTCGCGCCCGCTTGCCGTGCTGCTCAACGTGGCGCACGCGGTGGACCACATGTTCCTGCTGATCTTCGCCGCCTCGGTGGCGACCATCGCAGATGAATTCGGCTTCGCTAAATGGGAAGACCTGATGCCCTATGGCGTCGGCGCGTTTTTCCTGTTCGGCATCGGTGCGCTGCCAGCCGGCCGTCTGGGCGATTTGTGGGGCCGGCGCGTGATGATGCTGATCTTCTTTTCCGGCATGGGCGCCGCAGCACTGATCACGTCGATGGCGCAAAACGCCTGGCAGCTTGCCGGCGCGTTGACCCTGCTCGGCGCCTTCGCCTCGATCTATCATCCGGTGGGCGTTCCGATGCTGGTCCAGCATGCGAAGAATCCGGGGGCCACCATCGGCGTCAACGGCCTGGCAGGAAACCTGGGCATCGCGGTGGCAGCGCTTCTCACCGGTTTCCTGATCAAGTGGCTTGGATGGCGCGCCGCATTCGCGATTCCCGGCGTGCTGTCGATCGCTTGCGGCCTGACCTTTGCGGCGGTATGTCCGCGTGAAACCGAGGCGCCTGCCACGCGCAAGGGAGGCGCCAAGGTGGCGCTGTCACCGGCGGCACTGGCGCGCGCTTTCCTGGTGATGACGACCGCGGCGATCACCGCCAGCCTGCTGTTCAACCTCACCACCAACGGGAACGGCCAGCTCATCACCGAGCGCTTTCGCGGCATCATCGAGGATCCGGCGACGCTGGGCATCCTGCTCGGCGTGGTCTATGCGGTAGCTTCGATCGCGCAGGTGGTGGTGGGCCGGCTGATCGACCGGTTTGCCCTGAAACCCCTCTATTTCTGGATCGTGATCGGCCAGATTCCACTGCTGTTCGCGGCCGCCAACGCCCAAGGTTGGTGGCTCTTCGTCCTGCTCACGGCGAGCATGGCCTTCATTTTCGGCGCCATTCCGTTCACCGACGCGATGATCGTGCGCTACGTGGACGATCGCCTGCGCTCGCGGGTGGCCGGCATGCGCCTGGCGGTCTCGTTTTCGATTAGCTCGATCGCGGTGTGGGCACTGGGGCCGATGGTCAAAAGCCTGGGCTTTGGAACCATCCTCATGGTGATGGCCGGGATCGCTGCCTGCACCGCAAGCATCGTGATCCTGCTGCCGGGAGAGGAAAGCGATACCAACGTTGGGCACCGATGATGCACTCGAGGCCACCCCGATTCACTGCAGCCTCAAGAAGTACTATCAGCCTCCGCGATGCCTGTGCCTAACGAATTCCGCAACCTTGTTGAGCAGCAGCGCCCTTACCTGGTGCGCTTCACCGCGCTGCAATTGCGCGATGTGGATGCGGTCGAGGACGTGGTGCAGGAGACGCTGCTTGCCGCGCTCAACGCCGAAGCGAGCTTCACGGGCCGCTCCAATCTGCGCACCTGGCTGACCGGGATCCTCAAGCACAAGATCATCGACGCGATCCGCCGCGTGAGCCGCGAGCGCATGGCGTTTCTGCGTCGTGCGGTGAAAAAATTACCGGCTGCGAGGACGGCGGCAGTTCCTGACGCCGCGGCGGGGCGCTAGACTGGGGAGGATGCGCAGGCTACTCCCGCTGCTCTTGTTCCTGGTGACCACCCTCGCCCAACCGGCACCGCCGATCGAGCCCGGCGTATCGCTGCAACTCGCGCAGTGGCGCGCGAAGCACAACCGCGACATACGCTATGCATTGCACATTCAATTGGTCGAGGGTTCCGGCTTTTTGCATGGAAGACTTGAAAACCCGGATGAACCGATTTTCCTATCCGTTATCCGTCGTTGCGTAGTTCGTCGAGCGCGCGGGTGATGGCGGCGGCGTCGATCTGGTCTTTCGGACGTACGCCCGATTTGGTCTTCAGCAGGCCTTCGAGGCTCAGCACGCGAACGCAGGTGCCATCGATCATGACGTCCTGCACGTATTCCCGCAGCGCGTCCCAGGGCACGCCTGCGGCCGATGGTAGAACGTCGACCGTGAACTCGTCGTTGATGCGGATGGCGTAGGATTTCTGGCGGGCGAAGAGGTCGGGTTCGGCGGCCAGTTCGCGCGCGAGGCGCTTGACGTCTTCCCAGGTCGCGGGTCGGGTGAACTCAGCCAGGCGCCCGGACGGCCTCGACCATGGCCGCGGTCTGCCACCGCTCCCGGTCGCGTTCCATGTCGTCATGGTGTGCATACCGGTAGACGCCCTTCGGTGCCCGCGTCAGGCGGTTCGCCCAAGAGTCCATGGCGGCGCGTGTCTCGGCCGGCGGGAGCACGCCGGCCCGCGGCGGCGTTCGGCGGCCGACGGTGCGGGCGATCGGTTGCTGCTCGAAGTAGTCGGTGCTCACGAGGCAATTCTAAATGACTTGCCGAGTCAGGGCCTCGCGACGCCAACCGCACGGCGCTCAGGAATCTGCAGGCTTTCCTATCCGTTCCTATCCGCTGGTACGTCTGGCCGCGGCAACAGGCAGTTCGTCCAGGCGCTTCATTTCTGCGTTTTTCAAGGTCGCCGGATCGGCGAGAAACGCGCCCAGGAACTCCATCGAGTCCGCGCCCCAGAAGAGTTCCCCATCGACCTCGATGGTCGGCACGCCGAAGACGCCGGTCTGGGCCGCGGCCTCGGTGTTTTTCTTCAGGGCATTCTTCACCTCCGGGCTGGCGAGCGCCTCGGCCGTTACCCCCAACTCTTCGCACAAGGCTGCAAACCTTCTCTGGTCCGACGCGTCCTCGCCAGTGGTCCAGATCGAATCGAAGATCTTCCGCACGGCTTCGGGCGTCGAACCGCAGGCGATAGCCAGGCGCAAGTGGTGCAGCGGATTGAAGGGGTGCGCCGCCGGGTAGCGAAATGCAAGCCCGAGGCGGTGCGCCCACCAATGGCTCCAGCGGTAGGTGTAGCGGCGCTTGGTCGGCAGTTCGGCCGGACCCTTCTGGCCCCAGTGATTCAACAGGCCGGCGAAGAGCACCGGTCGGTACTCGACTGAAAGGTCCGGCGGCAGTTCCTTCAGCCGGTGCAGGCCGATGTAGGCGAAGGGTGAAATGAAATCGAAATACCAGATCGCGTTTCTCATGAATTGATATCCTAATGCAGGGAGGATTTCCATGGCCTACACAACACTGAAGTACGCCGTAGTCGGGCGCATCGCGCGCATCACATTGAACCGCCCGGCGCGACTGAACGCGATCAACGACAAGATGCCGCGCGAGATCCGGCGCGCGGTGGAAGCGGCCAACGACGACGACCGCGTCCACGTCATCGTCATGGCGGGCGCCGGGAAAGCCTTCTGCGCCGGCTACGACCTGAAGCAGTTCGCCGAGGGCGACGCCACCAACCGCTGGACCCAGGACATGCCCTGGGATCCGATGCGCGACTACAAGGGCATGAAGGAAAACACGGACAATTTCTTTTCCATCTGGCGCAGCTACAAGCCCGTGATCTGCAAGGTGCACGGCTACGCGGTTGCCGGCGGCAGCGACATCGCGCTGTGCGCCGACATCGTGATCATGGCCGAGGACGCGAAGATCGGCTACATGCCGGCGCGCGTCTGGGGCTGCCCGACGACCGCGATGTGGGTGTACCGGTTGGGTGCGGAGAAGGCCAAGCGCATGCTGCTCACGGGCGACACCGTGGACGGCAGGGAAGCAAAGGCGATGGGCCTGGTCTGCGACGCCGTTCCTGCCGCAAAGCTGGACGCAGTCGTGAACGCGCTGGCAAAACGCATGGCCGGCGTGCCGAAGAACCAGTTGATGATGCAAAAACTCATGATCAACCAGGCCTACGAAAACATGGGCCTTGCCAGCACCCAGATGATGGCGACCCTGTTCGATGGCATCACGCGGCATTCGCCCGAAGGGGTGTGGTTCAAGAAGTACGCGGAAAAGCACGGCTTCCACGCCGCGGTGAAATGGCGGGATAGTGGAAAGGCAATTCCTCGCGGAAAGGCGGCCCCATGAGCGTACGCATCGAAAAGAACGGCAAGGTCTGGACCGTGATTCACTCCCGATCCGAAGCGAAGAACGCCATGGATCCGTCGAGCGCAGTAGCACTGGTGGACGCCTTCGAGTCCTTCGACCGGGACCCGGAAGCCGCGGTAGCGGTTCTCTGGGGCGAAGGCGGCGCATTTTGCGCGGGCTTCGACCTGAAGCACGCCGCCAATAACAGCAGCGCGCTCGACGACATCGCTTATCCGCCCGGCGGGGAACTGCCGCGCGGGCCCAACCGCGCAGTGCGCGGTCCTATGGGGCCGACGCGCCTGGAGCTCGACAAGCCGGTCATTGCCGCAGTCGCCGGGCCCGCGGTCGCGGGCGGTTTCGAGATCGCGCTCTGGTGCGACCTGCGCGTGATGGAGGAATCCGCCTACTTCGGCGTCTACTGCCGACGCTGGGGCGTGCCGCTGATCGACGGCGGCACCGTGCGCCTGCCGCGCATCGTCGGCCGGGGAAGGGCGCTGGATCTCATTCTCACCGGCCGCAAGGTCGACGCACAGGAAGCATTGCGTATCAATTTATGCGAGCACGTAGTGCCCGATGGCCAGTCGCGGCAGCGCGCCGAAGCCCTGGCGCACGAGATCGCTCGCTTTCCGCAAGCCTGCATGCGCGCCGACCGGCGCTCGGTCTACATGCAGGAGGGCTTGCCGCTGCGCGAGGCAATGCGCAATGAATGGACCAACGGCATCCCGGCGTTCTACGCCGAGGGGGCGGCAGGCGCGGCGCGCTTCGCTTCAGGCAAAGGGAGAGGCGGAAACTTCAACGACATCTGAGCAGCGCGCCGGCAGCTGCGCCAGGACCGCGGCCTGCTCAATTGCGCTCATCTCGCCCCAGCCAGCGATTTCCGCGAGCGTGCGCAAGCAGCCGGTGCAGTAGCGCTGATCGGCATCCATCGCGCAGACTTTGATGCAGGGCGATGCGATCAAGCTGATGGCGCCTTTTTTGCCGCGATGGCGCGCCCGGCCTTCGATCCTGGTTCCCTTTTCAATATCGAGGAAATCCAGACGCCGGTGTCGACCAGCTTGTCCAGGTCGATGCCGGTCTCGATGCCGAGGCCGTGCAGCATGTAAACGACGTCTTCGGTGGCGACGTTGCCCGAGGCGCCCTTCGCATAGGGACAGCCTCCCAGGCCTGACACCGAGGAATCAAAGGTCGCGACGCCAAGTTCCATCGAGGCATAGATGTTGGCGAGCGCCTGGCCGTAGGTGTCGTGATAGTGCCCGGCGAGTCTGCCCGCCGGCACGTGCTTCGCGCAGGCTTCGATCATCGCCTGCGTCTTTCCCGGCGTGCCGACGCCGATGGTGTCGCCGAGCGATACTTCATAACACCCCATGTCGTAGAGCGCACGCGCCACTTCCGCCACTATCTGCGGCTTGACGTCGCCCTGGTAAGGGCAGCCGACGACACAGGAAATGTAGCCGCGGACCCGGATGTCCGCCGCCATGGCGGCATCCACGACGGGACGGAAGCGTTCCAGCGATTCCGCGATCGAGCAGTTGATGTTCTTCTTCGAGAAGGCCTCCGAGGCCGCGCCGAAGATCGCGACTTCAGTCGCCCCGGCTGCGCGCGCCGCTTCGAAACCCTTCAGGTTCGGCGTCAGCACCGGGTAGGAGACGCCGGGCTTCCTGCGGATGCGCTCCAGCACCTCGGTGTGGTCCGCCATCTGCGGGATCCACTTCGGCGAAACGAAGGCCGTGGCCTCGACCGCGCTCAGGCCGGCGTCGGCCAGCCGCTCGATGAGCTCGAGCTTCACCGCGGTGGGCACTTCGCCCTTCTCGTTCTGCAGCCCGTCGCGCGGGCCGACCTCGACGATGCGGACTTTCGCGGGCAGCGTACTCATGCCGCGATGTTAGACCATCTCAGGCGCGATTTCTGTCGGGCAGGATCCACGCGCGGACGAGCGGCCATGCGAAGACAGCCAGCGTCAGCGCGCCCAGGCCGGCGGCGATCGGCCGCTCGAAGAAGGCGAGCAGGCGCCCGTCGGCCTTGATCATCGAGCTGATGAAATGTTCTTCCAACATCGCGCCCAGCACCATGCCGAGGATCGCGGGCGCCACCGGAAAGCCGTTTTCTTCCATGACGTACGCGACCAGTCCGAAGGCAAGCATCAGCACCACCCCGAACGGCGAATTATTGATGGCGAACGAACCGACTACACAGAAGAGAAGTATTACCGGCATCAGCACCTCGCGCGGCGCGCGCAGCAGCTGGCTGGCGCCTTTGATCGCGGCGATGCCGAGTGGAACCATCAGCAGGTTGGCGAGAATGAAGACGATGAAGATGGCATACATTTCCGGTGCTTTTTCCAGGAAGATGGTCGGGCCGGGATTGAGCCCCTTGATGTAGAGCACGCCGATCACGATCGCGGTGATCGAATCGCCGGGAATGCCGAACACGAGTGCCGGAATCCATGCCCCGGCGAGTGCGGAATTGTTGGAGGCGCCCGCCTCGACGATGCCCTCGACGTGCCCGGAACCGAATTTCTCCGGCTCCTTCGAGAATCTCTTCGACATCGCGTAGGACATCCATGCGGCGATGTCGGCTCCTGCGCCGGGCAGCGCGCCGATCGCGGTGCCTAGGGTCGAGCCGCGCAGGATCTGCAGCGGATAGCGCTTGGTCAGGGTCCACATGCCGGTGAAGACGTTGCCGATCTTCGTCTGCGCCATCTCCCAGGGCTGGTCCATGGTGGCGACATTGCGGATGATTTCGGAGACCGCGAACATGCCGATCATGATAGGGATCAGCGTCAGACCCCCGGCCAGTTCGGCGTTGCCGAAGGTGAAGCGCGGAAACGCTGCCGGATTATCGAGGCCCTGCGAGGCGACCAGCAGCCCAAGCAGCAGCGACACGACTCCCTTCAGTGGGTTGCCGATCGCGAGAAACACCGCGCTCGAGAGTCCCAGGATTACAAGCCAGAAGTATTCAAAGGAGGAGAATTTGAGCGCGATCTCGGCCAACGCTGGCGCCGCCACGATCAGGACCGCCGTGCCGAACAGGCCGCCAATCACCGAGAACACGAGCCCGGCGCCGAGCGCCACCTCGCCTTGGCCTTTTTTCGTCATCGCGTAGGCTTCGTCGGTGTAAGCGGCAGAAGCGGGTGTCCCAGGCATGCGCAGCAGGCAGCTCGGAATGTCGCCGGCGAAGATCGCCATCGCGGTGGCCGTGACGATGGAGGCAATCGCCGGCACCGGCGGCATGAAGAAGGTAACCGGCACCAGCAGCGCCGTCGCCATGGTCGCGGTGAGTCCGGGAATCGCGCCGACGAAAAGCCCGAATGCGGCCGATGCCACAATCACCCACAGCACGTAGGGGTCGAACACCAGCGCGAATGCCTGCGACAGGACCGCGAGCGTCATGTCAGAACGCGAATTGCTCGAGCAGGCCCCAGGGCAGCGGCACCTTGAGCAGCTTGTAGAACGCGAGGTGAATTCCCACTGTCGCCGCGAGCGACACGGGGGCGGCGAGCCGCCACGAAGCGCCCAGCAAACGGGACCAGACGAGCAGCAGCACGGCCGCCGTGACGTGAAAGCCGAGCATGTCGACCACGAAGACGTAGAGCACGAGCCCTGCGATAACGGAGGCGACGCTGGCTGCCGGGCGCGCGCGCCGCAGCCACCCCGGCAGCGCGAGCAGCGGTTCGGGCGCCGCCGCCCGCAGGCGCGCGGCGGCGAGCAGCGCACCGCAGGTGACCAAGCCGATCGCGATCAGGCCGGGAAACCAGGCGGGCCCGTACTTCTGGCCCGGCATCGGCGGAAAACCCTGGATGTGCCAGAGCACCAGCGCGCCGAGCGCCGCCAGCGCCGCGCCGCTAAGCGCGTCGTTGAACTTCATTGCCGGACTGCTTTATTTGGCTAGGCCAACCGCTTTGAGCGTCGCGCCCAGGTCGGTATCGGCCTTGGCCATGAATTTAGCCGTACCCTCGGCGTCTGCCCAGACGACGCCGAAGCCACGGCTTGCCATGAAGTCCTTGTACTCCTTGGAGTCGTAGACTTTCTTCAGCGCGCCGCCGAGGGTCTTCTGCACTTCCACCGGAATGCCCTTGGGTGCCGCGATCACGCGCCACGCGGCCATCGCCCAGTTGCTGCCGAGTTCCTTCTGCAGGGTCGGCACATTCGGATAAAGCGCGGGCGGGTTGGCGTCCATGATCGACAGCGCACGCACCTTGCCGGCATCGATCATCGCGCGCGCTTCCGGAATCGAGCACGGCACGACGTCGACGCCGCCCGCTACCATGTCCTGCAGTCCCGGCGCCGCGCCATTGGAGGGCACCCACGGCAGCGCGCCGGGGTCCACGCCCTGGTCCTTGAGCAGTCCCGCGATCGCCAGGTGCCAGATGCCGCCCTGACCGGTGCCGGAAGCCTTCATCTTGCCGGGATTGGCTTTGATCGCCGCGATCAGGTCCTTCGTGTTCTTGTAGGGCGAGTCGATGCGAACATGGATGCCGGCTGGATCGGCGTTCACCAGGCCGATGGGCGTGTAATCGCCGGGCCCGAGCGCTGTGAGACCCACGTGGTGCATCATCGTGATTTCCACCGTGATCAGGCCGATGGTGTAGCCATCGGCCGGCGCCCTGGCAATCGCGTCGTGGCCGACCACACCCGAGCCGCCAGTGCGGTTGACGACGTTGATCGGTTGCTTGATTTCCTTTTCCATCAGGCTGGCGATGATGCGCGCCGTGGCATCGGTGCCGCCGCCCGCGCCCCAAGGCACGATGAGTTGGATCGGGCGCTGCGGATACTGTGCGTGGGCTGCACCGACGATTAACGCGGACAAAAGGGCCGCAAATTTCAGAACACTGCGCATGGTTCCTCCTTGAGTAACCGGACGGTTACCGGCTGCCGGTGATTCTACCGCTCCAGCCGGAGCAGCTCCTCGCCTTCATTCACCTGCTCCCCGGCTTTGAAGTGGATCTCCGCCACCCGCCCATCGTGCGGTGCGGCAATGGTGTGCTCCATCTTCATCGCTTCGAGGATGACGAGCGGCGCGCCCTTGGCGACCGCCGCGCCCGGCTGCACCAGCACCTGGAGCACCTTGCCCGGCATCGGCGCGGCGAGCGTGCCGATGATGGCATCGGGCGCGGGCGACGTCTGCACGCTTCTGAGCGTGAGCACATGATGGATCCCGTCGCGGAACAGGTGCCAGTCGAGGCCGTCGCGTACCGCCCGGATGCGGAACGAGGCATCGCCAAGCATGACCCGGAGAACGCCGTCTTCGTCGCTGCCGGCGAGGGTGTATTCACGATCGCCCGCCGAAAAGCGCAATCCGGCCGCCGTGAAATGCAGCGCCACGCTGTGACTGCGCCCGCCATCGGTGAACACCAGTTCGTGATGCGACCCCAGATTCAGGCGCCAGCCATCGACGCGGTCCCACGGCGAGTGCGGATCGCCCGATACCTTCGCCTTGGCAGCGGACTGCGCTTCCTCGGCAAGCAGCTCGGCGAACGCAGCGGCGGCGAGCTCCTCGTCGCCCGCGGCCGCATCGGCCGGAAACAGTTCGGCGCGGCAGCGCTCGATGAGGTGGGTGTCCAGGTCGGCAGTTGAGAATGCCTTGCTGGCGATGGTTCGCGCCAGGAACTCCACGTTGCTCGAGACGCCGACGATCTCATACGCGGCGAGTGCGGCCTGCATGCGGCCGAGAGCGATCGCGCGGTCCTCGCCCCAGACGATGAGCTTGGCGATCATCGGGTCGTAATGCGGCGTGATCGCGTCGCCTTGCCGCACGCCGGAATCGATGCGCACTGCCGCAGGCATTCCGGCCGGCGGTATGTGGAACGCGATGGCTTCGGGCTCGCGCAGGTGGCGCAGCGTGCCGGTGGAAGGCAGGAAACCCTTGGCGGGATTCTCCGCGTAGATGCGCGCCTCTATGGCATGGCCCCGGAAGACGAGGTCCTGCTGCTTCAAGGGCAAGGGCTCGCCCGCTGCAACCGCCAGCTGCCATTTCACCAGATCGAGACCGGTGATCATTTCGGTTACCGGATGCTCGACCTGCAACCGGGTGTTCATCTCCATGAAGTAGAACGCTCCATCCTGCGCGGCGATGAATTCAACCGTGCCTGCGCCGGTGTACTTGACGGATTTCGCGGCGGCAACCGCCGCCTCGCCCATTTCGCGCCGCTGGCGGCCGGTCAACCCCGGAGCGGGGGCTTCCTCCAGCACTTTCTGGTGCCGGCGCTGCACCGAGCAGTCGCGCTCGAACAGATAGACCACGTTGCCGTGCGTATCGCCGAATACCTGTACCTCGATGTGGCGCGGGCGCTCGAGATATTTTTCGACCAGCACTCGGTCGTCGCCGAATGCCGATTTCGCCTCGCGCTTCGCCGACTCCAGGGCGGCGGCAAACCCATCGCCGTCCTGCACGATGCGCATGCCCTTGCCGCCGCCGCCGGCCGAAGCCTTGATCAGCGCCGGGTAACCGATCCTGTCCGCTTCCTTCTTCAGGAACGCGGCATCCTGGTTTTTGCCGTGGTAGCCCGGCACCAGCGGCACGCCGGCCTTTTCCATCAGGCGTTTGGCGGCCGACTTGTCACCCATCGCGGCGATGACCCCGGGCGTCGGCCCGATGAAGACGACTCCCACCCTGGAGCAGGCGGCGGCGAAATCCGCGTTCTCGGAGAGAAAGCCGTAGCCCGGATGGATCGCTTCGGCGCCGGTGTCGCGCGCGGCGGCGAGGATCGCCTCCGCGTTGAGGTAGCTGTCCCGCGCCGCTGCCGGCCCGATACGCCGCGCTTCGTCGGCGAGCGACACATGGCGCGCGTCCCGGTCCGGGTCCGAGTAGACCGCCACGGCGCGCACGCCCATGTCGCGCGCCGCGGTGATTACGCGGCAAGCGATTTCGCCGCGATTGGCGATCAGGATCTTGCGGAACACGCTATTTCTTTTTCCCCGGCGGCTTTACGCGCACCGCCTCGAACTGCTTTACCCAGGCCGGTTTTCTCTTTTCGAGGAAGGAGGCAATGCCCTCCTTGCCCTCGGGAGAGACGCGGATTTCGGCAATGCGCTTCGCCGTGTCGTCGATCATTGCTTCGTCCGCCGGGCCGACGGACACCGTGCGGATCAGATCCTTGATCTTGGCCTGCGCAGCGCGTCCCCCGACGACGAGGTGGCCGAGGAGCGCGTTCACCGCGCCGTCCAGTTCTTCCCTGGGTGCGATATCCGATAACAGGCGCAGGCGGTACGCTTCGCCCGCGTC
>SHXL01000146.1 GCA_009693345.1 Betaproteobacteria bacterium | reverse complement strand
GAAGAACGAGGCGAGCAGGCCTGCGGCGAGCAGGAGCAAGGACAGTGCGCACGACGCGACGACCAGATTTCGCGCCGAACCGCCCTTTAGCAGGTCGACGAAAAATACGGCAAGAAACAGGCCCTGGCCCGCACCGATCAGCGTCGTCAGCAGGATCAGGGACCAGGCCGGCCTCATTCCGCAGTGTCCTTAACCTTCGTACTCTGCCTTGCGCCGTGGCAAGTATTGATTCGCGGGCCTGGTCTCCCACTCCGGCATCAGCGAATAACCGCCACGCTCCCGAATCGCCTTCGAAACCACGGATTCCGGATCGTGCACGTCGCCGAACAAGCGTGCATTCGTCGGACAGGCCATGACGCAGGCGGGCTGGCGGTCCTGCGGCGGCAGCAGCTCGTCGTAGATTCGATCGACGCACAAGGTGCACTTGGTCATCACCTTTTCCTGCTGGTCCATTTCTCGCGCGCCGTAGGGGCAGGCCCAGGCGCAGTACTTGCACCCGATGCACTTGTCGTAGTCCACCAGCACGATGCCGTCCTCGGCGCGCTTGTACGACGCCCCGGTCGGGCACACCGGCACGCAGGGCGGATCTTCGCAGTGCAGGCAGGATTTCGGAAAATGCACCGTCTCGGTGTGCGGAAACTCGCCGACCTCAAAAGTCTGGACGCGGTTGAAAAATGTGCCGGTGGGGTCCTTGCCGTAGGGATTCTGGTCGGTGAGCGGCCCCGCCTCGCCGGCGTTGTTCCATTCCTTGCAACTGGTGACGCAGGCGTGGCAGCCGACGCAAACGTTGAGATCGATTACCAGAGCCAATTGCTTCTTCGTCATGCTGCCGAAATCCTCACGCGCACGTCGTACCAACCCGCCTGACCTGTGATCGGATCCGAATTGGAAGTTCCGTCCGGCAAGCGATCCGATATCACGTGATTCAGGATGAATCCCTTCGTGAATTCGTTCGCGTCGGCTGCGAGCCTCCAGGCGGCCTGCGCCTTGCCGATCGCGTTCCACGTCCACACGGTCCCCGGCTCGACCGCCTCGCTGTAGCGGGCCATGCAGCGCAGCTTGCCCCACTGCGATTCCACCTCGATCCAGCCGCCATCGGCGATGTGCTGCGCGCGCGCCACGCCAGGATTCACGAACAGGTAGTTGTGGGTGTGAATCTGCCGCAGCCAGGCGTTCTGCGAATCCCAGGAGTGATACATGGCCATCGGGCGCTGCGTGATCGCCGCCAGCGGGAAGCGCCGCGTATCCGTGAATTGGCTTTCCAGGGGCAGATAGAAGAAAGGCAGGGGATCGAAGTAGGTTTCTATGCGCGCCCGGAGCTGCGGCGGCGGCCGCCGCGCCGACGGGCCGCGCCCTTTTGCCGCGAGGCGAAAACGCTGCAGAACCTCAGCGTAGATCTGGATCATGATCGGATCGGGGTGGCGGCGCAGCTTCATGCGCTGCGCCCACTCGTGATATTCCTGGTTCCAATTGCGCATGTATTGCATCGACTCGGGCATCGGATGGTGGAATACGCAGTTGTTCTGCGCGTACTTCTCCCATTGCCCCGGGTTCGGCTCTCCTACCAGCACCTTGTCACCGTCCTTGCCGCGCCAACCCATCAGAAACCCCTGCCCCGAACCGGGCTCGGTCTCGAAATTGACGATGAAGTCGGCATAATTCTTGAATTTTCTCGACCCATCTTTATTCACGAAGATCGGAAACTCGAGCCGCCCGGCCAATTCCACCAGGACGTCCTGGAACGGCCTGCAGTCGCCTGTCGGCGGCACGACCGGCACGCGCACCGAGTCCATCGGTCCGTCGAATTCCGAGACCGGCCGGTCGAGGAGCGACATGACGTCGTGGCGCTCCAGGTAAGTGGTATCGGGCAGCACCAGGTCCGCAAACGCCGTGGTCTCCGATTCGAAGGCGTCGCACACGGCGAGGAACGGGATCTTGTATTCCCCGCTCTCGTCCTTGTCGTTCAGCATGCGGCGCGCCTCGGCCGTGTTCATGCTCGAATTCCAGGCCATGTTGGCCATGAAGATGAGCAGCGTGTCGATGCGGTAGGGATCGCCGCGCCAGGCGTTGGCGATCACGTTATGCATCATGCCGTGCACCGCCAGCGGATACTCCCAGGAAAACGCCTTGTCGATGCGTACCGCCGCCCCCCCGGCGTCGATGAACAGGTCCTCCGGCCCCGCCGGGAATCCGAGCGGCGCACCGGCGAGCGGCGCATTCGGCTGCACCGCCTCCGGACCGTTCGGGATGCGCGCGTAGACCGGAGGCGTGCCGCGCGGGAACGGCGCCTTGTGGCGGAAACCGCCCGGGCGATCGATAGTGCCGAGCAAGGACATCAGAATCGAAAGCGCCCGGACCGCCTGGAAGCCGTTGGAGTGCGCCGCGATGCCGCGCATCGCATGAAAGGCCACCGGGTTGCCGCGCACGGTGGCATGCTTGCGCCCCCAACTGTCGGTCCAGGGGATCGGCAGCTCGAAGCTCGCATTGCGCGCGGTGGCGCCGAGCTCGCGCGCCAGCGCGCGGATCTTCTCCGGCGCGATGCCGGTGATTTCCGCGGCCCACTCGGGCGTGCACTCTTCCAGACGCTCGCGCAGCAGCTGGAATGCGGGCTTGACCGGCGTGCCGTCATCCAGCCGGTACTCGCCCTCGAGCGCCGGCTCCGCGCCCGCGCTGTGATTCACCACCGCACGGTTGCTGCCCCGGTCCCACCACAGCTGGTCATGGCGGCGGAACGGATTCTTCTGATCCGCCGCCTTCTCGCAGACGATCAACCCCTCCTCATTGCTCGCCGCATCGACGTTCACCAGGAAGCCGGCATTCGTGTACTGCGCCAGGAATTCGCGATCGCACAGGTCCAGGCGCAGCAGCTCGCTGCACAACGCCATGAGCAGCGCGCCGTCGGTACCGGGCCGGATGGGTATCCACTCGTCCGCGATCGCCGAGTAGCCGGTGCGCACCGGATTCACCGATATGAAGCGGCCGCCAGCGCGCTTGAATTTCGAGATCGCGATCTTGAGCGGATTGGAATGATGGTCCTCGGCGGTGCCGACCATGACGAACAGCTTCGCGCGGTCGAGGTCGGGTCCGCCGAACTCCCAGAATGAGCCGCCGATGGTGTAGATCATCCCGGCGGCCATGTTCACCGAGCAGAAACCGCCGTGCGCCGCGTAGTTCGGGGTGCCGAACTGGCGCGCGAACAGGCCCGTAAGCGCCTGCATCTGGTCGCGGCCGGTGAAGAAAGCGAATTTCCGGGGGTCGCTTGCCCGAATCTTTCTTAACCGTTCTTCAAGAATGGAAAACGCTTCATCCCAGGAAATCGGCTCGAAATCACCCGCGCCGCGGGCCGCCCCGCTGCGCCGGCGCAGCGGCCGCGTCAGGCGCGCGGGCGAATTCTGTTTCATGATCCCGCTCGCACCCTTGGCGCAGATCACGCCTTTGTTGAGCGGATGGTCGGGATTGCCGTCGATGTAGCGTATCGTGCCGTCCTTCAGGTGCACGCGGATGCCGCAGCGGCAGGCGCACATGTAGCAGGTCGTGGTTTTTATTTCGCTGCGCGGCGTGTCGATGGCATGCATCTTACTTGCTAACACGCAGGTTGTCAGTCTCTTACGTTTCGCATCCCGCCTAAGCTATCATCGAAGCAATGAGCAACCCTCCGCAATCCGAGAGCGGCCGCTGGCTGGCGCTGATCGCGAGCCTGCCGACCGAGAATCCGGCCGCGCGCATGCGCGGGCTGCGCACGCTCGAATCGCTCGGCGCGGCTGTCATTCGCGAAGGCGTGTACCTGCTGCCCGAGACCAGCGCCACGCGCCAGGGGCTGGAGTATCTCGCCGATTACATCTCGAGAGGCGTCGGCAGCACGCAGGTGCTCACGGTGGTCCCGGCTTCGGAAGCGCAGCAGCAATCGTTCCGCAAGATGTTCGACCGCTCGGCGCGCTATAAGGAGCTGCTGAAGGTCGTCGACAGCCTGCGGAGCGGCTTCGGCATCGCGGATCCGAGCGCCGTTTTGCGGGTACTGCACAAGAAACGCCATGATTTCGAGGCCATCAGTGCGCTCGATTTTTTCTCCAGCGATCTGCAGGAGCGCGCCAGAACGGCGCTCAATGACGCCGAAGCGGAGGTGCACAAGCTGCTGTTTCCCGTGCAAACACAGGGCAGCGGCGCGCCCGACGCGCCGATGCGCCGATGCGCCGCAGGGTTTGGGCGACGCGCAAGCCGGCGTGGGCGGACCGGCTCGCCTGCGCCTGGCTGATTCGCCGGTTTGCGGACCCCGAAGGCACCGTGGTCTGGCTCGAGAAGAACCAGGATTGCCCGGCCGGCGCGGTCGATTTTGCGTACGCTGGCGCACGCTTCGGAAACAGTGAGACCCGCGTGACGTTCGAGGTGATGCTGCAGCATTTCGGCCTGGCGACGAATGCGGCGCTGGTCAAGATCGGCGCCATCGTGCACTTCCTGGAGGCGCGCGACACGCCGGTGCCGGAAGCTGCGGGCGTGCAGACGCTGCTGCAAGGCGTCGCACGGCGCTCGACCAGCGACGACGAACTGCTGGGCGAAGCGGAAAAAACCTTCGACCTGCTCTACGAAGCCTATTTTGAGGCGCCTGCGGCTTAGCGGGCCGCCAGGCGCCCAGGCCTCAGCGCTTCTTCGCGTCCTGCAGTTCCCTTGCGTGCTCGGCACGCAGTTCCTTGAGGCGCGCGTCGACGACCGACAGGTCGTAGAAATTGCCGTCACCCGAGGTTTGCGCGAACTGCAGCTGCTCGATCGCCGCCCGCAGGCTGCCTTGCAGAATGTAGAACTCCGCCTGCGCCTGGTGCTGCAGTAGCCGCTTGCCCTGGCCGGCGTAGGCCCTGGCGCGCGCTTCGTGCAGTTTCGGGTCGCGCGGATAGAGGCGCAGCGGCTCGGCAAGCGTCGCCAGCACCTCGTCGAAGCGTCCCTGCTCCTGCAACGTTCCGAGGATCGCGTACAGGATCGGCCGGCGGTGCGGGAAGCGCACCAGCGCCGCTTTCAGGATGGCGAGCGCCCCGGCCTGGTCGCCCAGCTCCAGCCGCACGCGCGCGGCCAGCGTATCGACCATCGGACTGGAAATCCCATTCGTCCGCAAGCGGGCGATTTCTGCGTCCGCACGCCTGGGTTCCTTGGTGCGCAACAACGCCACCGCAAGCCCGTAGCGCGCGCCCGGCTCGTTGGCGAAGCGGCGGTCGCTCACCGCATCGGTGAACGTTTTAACCGCTTCCTGCGCGTCGGCCGCCTCGGCGCGCAGCTTGGCGCGCACCAGGTGGTATTCCAGCGGATCGGCGCGCTGCCTGTAAGGCATGCTTTCGGCGCGGTTCTGCGCATCGCTGATGCGCTCCGACGTCACAGGGTGGCTGCGCAGGTATCCGGGAACGCTGCCGCTATCCATGATCCGTGAAGAGCGCTGCAGTTTTTCGAAAAACGTCCCCATCGCGCGCGCATCGAATCCCGCCCCCGCGAGCGTCTGAAAACCGATGCGGTCGGCCTCGCGTTCGAAGTCGCGGCTGAAGCTGAGCTGCGTCTGAATCGCGCCGCCCTGCGCAACGGCCGTGGCGCCCGACGCCAGGTCCGGACGCGAGCGCGCCAGGAGAATCGCGGCCGCCAACGCGATCATCACCGGCAGCTGCATCTGCTTCTCGATCCCGATCTGGCGCGCGATGTGGTGCTGGGTCACGTGGGCCATTTCGTGTCCGAGCACCGATGCGATCTCGGACTCATTGTCGGTGGCGCTGATCAGCCCGGTATGCACGCCGATGAAGCCGCCCGGCAGCGCGAAGGCGTTGATCGTCGCGTCGCGAATGGCGAAGAGTTCGAAATCCCGGTGCGGCCCTGCGCCGGCGTTGCTCAACCGGGCGCCCAACCCGTTCAGGTATTCGGTTACTTCGGGATCGTCGTGGTAGGACGGTTCGCGGAACCTGATGTCGCGCATGATCGATTCGCCGATCTTGCGCTCGGTCTTGAGCGACAGGTCCGAGCCACTGGCATCGCCCAAGTCGGGCAACTGCGCAGGCATTGGCGGCAACTGCGCGGTCATTGGCATCGACGAATACTGCGCAAATGCCCGCGGCAGGAAGGCGATGGACGCAGCCAGCAGCCAGGCGAAGATACGCATCTGGTTATGATACCGTCCCGAGCGTCAAGTTCCCCCCGGAGGACCCCTTGGTCCGCAAGCGTTTCCCGCAACTCGCCGCGCAGCTTACCCACTTTGATCGCAAAGGCGCCGCCCACATGGTGGACGTCGGCGCCAAGGGCGAAACGCTGCGCGTCGCGGTCGCCTCCGGGCGCATCGCCATGCGCGCTGCGACCTTTCGCATGGTGGTCGAGGGCGGCGCGGCAAAGGGCGACGTACTCGGCGTGGCCCGCATCGCCGCGATCCAGGCCGCGAAGCGCGCCTCGGAACTGGTGCCGCTTGCGCACCCGATCGCGATCACACGCGTGGCGGCGGATTTCAGATTCGACGCCGCGCGCAGCGAAATCCTGCTCTTCGCCACGGTGCAATGCCGCGGCCGCACCGGCGTGGAGATGGAAGCATTGACCGCCGCCGCAGTGGGACTGCTCACCATCTACGACATGGTGAAAGCCGTGGATCGGGGCATGGTCATTCGCGACCTGCAGCTCGAGGAAAAACGCGGTGGCAAGTCAGGGCATTTTCGCCGCAAAGCGGTGAAATGAGCACATGAATTCACTCCGCAGATCAAGCTTTCGAATCATCGGCGCGCTTGCCGCAGGCCTGTTTCTTACCCCCTTGCGCGCGCTTGCCGCGTGGAACAAGGATGCATTTGGCACCAAAACCGCGGCCGACGCATTGAAAAGTCTGGGCGCGGCGGGCAGCACGGAGAGCAAGGACATCGCGATCGAGGCGCCGCAGATCGCCGAGAACGGCGCGGTGGTGCCGGTCGAAATCACTAGCAACGTTCCGAACACCAGGTCGATCGCCGTGGTGATCGAGAATAATCCGTTTC
>SHXL01000145.1 GCA_009693345.1 Betaproteobacteria bacterium | reverse complement strand
GTTGCCGAGCATCCCTCTGAATTTACCCTAGAATTCCGCTCTGACATGGACACCAGCACGCCGGAAGAACTGCGGGAGAAAGTGGTGCTCGTGACGGGCGCCGCGCGGCGCATCGGCGCGGCGATCGCGCGCCGCCTGCACGCCTCCGGCGCGAACGTGCTGCTGCACTATCGCGGCGCCGAAGCCGAGGCTGCGAGCCTCGAAGCGGAGTTGAATGCCGCGCGTGCGAAGAGCGCCTACAAAGTAAAGGCGGACTTGCTGGCGCCGATCGCGCCCAGATCCCTGGTGAGCGCCGCCATGGAGCGCTTCGGCCGGCTCGACGTTCTCGTGAACAACGCGTCGACGTTCTATCCCACGCCGGTGGGCTCGATCGAAGCCGGTCATTGGGAGGAACTCATGGGCTCCAACCTGCGTGCGCCGCTGTTTCTTGCGCAGGAAGCGGCGCCGCAGCTGAAGCAGAACGGCGGCGCGATCGTGAATGTGGCCGATATCCATGCCGAACGCCCGCTCAAGGGCTATCTCGTCTACAGCATTGCGAAAGCGGGGCTGGTCGCGCTCACGCGCGCACTGGCGCTCGAGCTCGCGCCCGAGATCCGCGTCAATGGGGTCGCGCCGGGCGCCATTGCCTGGCCGGAGGACGGCCAGTTCGAGCCCGCCGAGCGCGCGCGCATCGTCGCCGGCACGCCGCTTGCGCGCCTCGGTGCGCCCGAGGAGATCGCGCGGGCGGTACACTTCCTGGCTACTGCCCCTTTCATTTCTGGGCAGATCTTGGCCGTCGATGGCGGTAGATCGGTATACCTGTGAAAGACAATAGAAAACACGAATACGAATTCAACAAACTCGCGAAGCGCATCCGGCGCCAGGTGGGCGATGCGATCGTCGATTTCGGCATGATCGAGGAGGGCGATCGCGTCATGGTCTGTCTCTCGGGCGGCAAGGACAGCTATGGGATGCTGGATGTCCTGATGTCCTTGAGAGAAAAGGCCCCGGTCGATTTCGAGCTTATCGCGGTCAATCTGGACCAGAAGCAACCCGGGTTCCCGGAGCGCGTGCTGCCCGACTACCTGTCCGCGCTCGGCGTGCCGTTCAGGATCGTCGAGCAGGACACCTACTCGATCGTCAAGCGGGTGATACCCGAGGGCAAGACGATGTGTTCGCTGTGCTCGCGGCTGCGGCGGGGCGTCCTGTACCGCGTCGCGGGCGAGCTGGGCGCGACCAAGATCGCGCTTGGCCACCACCGCGACGACGTGCTCGCGACTTTCTTTCTCAACCTGTTCCATGCCGGTACGCTGAAGGCGATGCCCGCCAAGCTCCTGTCGGACGACGGCAGGCACGTGGTGATTCGGCCGCTGGCTTACGTCGCCGAGGAGGACCTCGCCGCTTACGCCGAGGCGAAGGCTTTCCCGATCATTCCCTGCACCTTGTGCGGTTCGCAGCAGAACCTGCAGCGCCAAGTGGTTGGCCGCATGCTCAAGGAGTGGGAAAAAACCGAGCCGGGCCGCATCCAGTCCATGCTGCGGGCATTGACCGATGTACGGCCTTCGCAATTGCTTGATCGCAAGCTTTTTGATTTTGTCGGCTTGCGGCCGAACGCAAAGCATGATCAGAGAGACGTCAGGATCATGCAATACAGAAAGCTCGGCGAGCCGCTGTTTGCCGAGTGATCACCGGCGACCCTGAGGTAGCGGTCGACGCGCTGCTGGCGCGTCTCGGCAAGCGCATCGCCTGCGGCACGCCGCTCGGTCTCGGCAAGCCGGTGCCGCTGGTCAACGCGCTCTATGCGCGCGCGAGGTGCGACCCGCAGCTTCACCTGTCTATTTTCACCGCCCTTTCGCTAGAAGTCCCGCACGCGGCGGGCGATCTCGAGCGCCGTTTCCTGGAACCTTTCGCGAAGCGCATGTTCGGCGGCGTGCCGCAACTCGACTACATGCGTGACCTGCGTGCGGGGACGGTGCCGGCAAACATCGATCTGAACGAGTTCTACTTCCGCCCGGGCGCGATGCTCGGCGTAGCGGCGGCGCAGCAGGGCTACATCAGCAGCAACTACACGCATGCGGCGCGCGACATGCTCGCCCGCGGCCTGAACGCCGTGCTGGTCATGGTGGCCGAGCGCGACGGACGCTACAGCCTCGCTTCCAATCCCGACCTTACGCTCGACGCAGTGAGCGCGATGCGCGCCGGCGGGGTGCCCTGCGCGGTGCTGGGCATGGTGAACCGCAACCTGCCGTTCATGACCAGCGACGCGGAAGTCGGTGCGGACTATTTTGATGTGCTGGTGGATGCGCCGCGCCTGGCGCATCGCCTGTTCGGCGTGCCCAATCCGCCTGCCGAGCCGCAGGCCGTTTGATGAGGCGTTCAAGGAAGAGCTTGGCAAGCTCACCATTCCGACGCTGATTATGACCGGCGATGAAAATGATCCTGCCCTTGAGCCGAGCATATTTCTGAAGCGAGCGATCAGCTCGGCTGAACTCGCTATTATGCTTGGCACCGGTCACACACTACACTTGGAGGAGCCTGCTGAATTCAACCGTCTTCTCGATGGCTTTCTGCATCAGGTGGCGTCGGGCCGTTGGCGGCAGAGGGACCCACGCGCGCTCGGAGGTGGAATGTTGGGAGTGTAGAGGTAATAATGAGGGCGAAACGATAAAGGGAGTGTGTGATGCAGGGTGTAGCAATCCGTCTTGTTCCGTTCCCTATCTCTGGAGAAGGACGATGTCTCCGATCCACTTCGCCAACCGTTTGTGCCAACGTGACGTGAGACACCTACCTTCATAGAATTACTGTCGAAAGGTAGGCCAACAATGTCGTCGAGGGAAAAGCTGAAGATCGTAGCGTTGAATGCAGCAGTGGCCGCGGGGGAATCTGCGGGAGCCGGGCCGGCGAGCGCGGGTTTGCCCGCGGCAAACGCGAGGCCGGACCCGGAGGTGCGTGCGCTGGCCAAGCGGCGCAAGTTCGACGCGGCGAACAAGCTTGCCGTGCTCAGCGACCGCCGAACTGGATAGACGAACTGTTCGCTCTCTAGCAACTGAGCCTTGTCAAGCTCAGATTGACAGGCTAAGATTGCGGTGTGGTCGAAGCCCATAACTGCGCCGCACGACTGGTTGAGCTGTTCGGCAGCCAGGCCGACGTCGCGCGCGCATTCCAGCTCGACCGGGCAGTGGTGCACAACTGGGTGAAGACGGGCTACGTCCCCGCGCGTTGGGCGGGCGAAGTGGAGCGCGTCACCCAGGGGCGCATTCGTTCGGAAGACGTGATTAACGAAGCCAGCGCGAAGAATCCGGTGCGCGTGAAGTCGCGCCCGGATAACGCACCTTTTGGAATGTCGGAGAGTGATCCCATGAGCCAATACGCCCCCGCGAAACGCATCCATTCCTTCCACCCGCCGCAGAGAACGCTGATGGGTCCCGGCCCGACCGAGATCCATCCGCGCGTGCTCACCACCATGAGCCAGCCGGCGATCGGCTATCTCGACCCGGTGTTCGTCGAGATGATGGAAGAACTGAAGTCGCTGCTGCGCTACGTGTATCAGACCAAGAACCCGCTCACCTTCCCGCTCTCGGGCCCGGGCTCGGTCGGCATGGAGTTCTGCTTCGTCAACATGGTCGCGCCGGGAGACAAGGTCATCGTGTGCCAGAACGGCGTGTTCGGCGGCCGCATGCTGGAGAACGCGATCCGCTGCGGCGGCGTGCCGGTGCTGGTGGAAGACAAGTGGGGCGAGCCGGTCGACCCGCAGAAGCTGGAAGACGCGCTAAAGAAGCACAAGGACGCCAAGGTCGTCGCCTTCGTCCACGCCGAGACCTCCACCGGCGCGCAGTCGGACTCGAAGCTCCTGACGCAGATCGCGCACAAGCACGGCGCGCTCGTCATCGTGGACGCGGTGACCTCGCTCGCTGGTACGCCGGTGCGGGTGGACGAGTGGGAGGTCGACGCCATCTATTCGGCCAGCCAGAAATGCCTCTCGTGCACGCCGGGCCTGTCGCCGGTGTCGTTCTCGGAGCGCGTGGTCGAGCGCGTGCAGAAGAGGAAGGACAAGATCCACAGCTGGTTCATGGACATGAACCTGCTGCTCGGCTACTGGAACGCGGGCGCACGCACCTACCATCACACTGCGCCGACGAATTCGCTCTTCGCGCTGCACGAGGCACTGCTCCTCATCCGCGAGGAAGGCCTGGAGAATGCCTGGTCGCGCGCGACGCGCCACCATCTCGCGCTCAAGGCGGGGCTGGAAGCGATGGGCCTCAAGTTCCTCGTGAAGGAGCAGTACCAGTTGCCGCAGATGAACGCGGTGCTCTGCCCCGAGGGCGTGAACGAGGAGGAAGTGCGCAAGCGCCTGCTCGCCGAGTTCGGCCTGGAGATCGGCGCGGGCCTCGGGCCCTTGAAGGGCAAGATCTGGCGCTTCGGCCTGATGGGCTACTCCTGCCGCGCGGACAACGTCATGCTGTGCCTCTCGGCGCTCGGCTCGGTGCTCTCCGATTTGGGCCTGCCGGTGCATGTCGGCGACGCCGAGTCCGCCGCGCACGGCGCTTACGCGCAGATGCATGTAAAAGATGCACAGCGCAAGAAGAGAGCCGCCTAAGCACCCGCTTTCGATCGCCATCGTCGGCGCGGGCCTGGGAGGGTTGGCCGCGGCCGCGACGCTGCGCGCCATCGGTGCCGAAGTCTCGGTCTACGAGCAGGCGAGCCGGTTCGCGCGCATCGGCGCGGGCATCCAGATGCTGCCCAATTCGATGAAGGTGCTGCGCCGCATCGGCATCGAGGAGAAGCTGCGCGGCTTCGCCTTCGCTCCGCGCTCGCACCTGAACCGGGAGTGGGACAGCGGCGACATCCGCGCGGAGCTGCCGATGCCCGAAGAACTCTACGGGGCGCCGTACCTGTGCATGCACCGCGGCGACCTGCACGATGCGCTGGCCTCGCTGGTGCCGCGGGAAATCATCCATCTCGGCAAGAAGCTGGTCGGCCTGGATGCGCGCGCGGACGGGGTCGAGCTCGCGTTCGCCGACGGCACGCGCGCGCGCGCCGATGCCGTGGTGGCGGCCGACGGCGTGCACTCGATCGCGCGCGAAATCCTGTTCGGGCCCGAAAAGCCGGTGAACCGGGGCAGGGTCGCCTACCGCGCGGTCTACCCCGCGGCGCGCCTCGGCGGACTGGACCTCGGACCTTCGCGCACCAAGTGGTGGGGCGAGGACCGCCACATCGTCATCTACTACACCACGCGGCGACGCGACGAAGTCTACTTCGTCACCAGCCAGCCCGAGCCTGTCGAGTGGATGACGCGCGAATCGTGGTCAGCGCGGGGCGACGTGAAGGAACTGTGCGCGGCCTTTGACGGATTTCACACCAACGTGCGCGCGGTGCTGGAGGCCTGCCCCGATTGCCACAAGTGGGCGATCCTCGAGCGCGATCCGCTGTCGAGTTGGGGTACGGGGCCGGTCACCTTGCTTGGCGACGCCTGCCACCCGATGACGCCCTACATGGCGCAGGGCGCGGCCACCGCGATCGAGGATGCGGCCGTGCTGGCGCGTTGCCTGGAGATGATGCAGGCCGCAGGGGGCGGAGACATCGCCGCCGCCTTCAAGCTCTACGAAGAGAATCGCAAGGCGCGCACCGCGCGCATCCAGGCGATCTCCAGCGCCAATACGTGGATGCGCACCAAAGAAGCCGACACCGGTTGGCTCTACGGCTACGATGCGTGGAACGCGCCGCTCGCCGCTCCCGCCTAGAGTTTTTTTCCGAGTATTTCTGAAAGGACGTAGAACAGGTCCACGCTCGCGTCGATTTCGTCTTTGCTGATCGCCACGCTCTCGACGCTGATGCCCAGCGGGATTTCGCCCGCATAGGGCTGCTCGAGGATGCGCCGCAGGTTGTCGCGGCAGATCTCGATGGATTTCGCTAGCGGATTCGCCGCGCCCAGGATCGCGCGCGCGGTTTCGGGCGGGATCCGTACCCCCAGCCAGTTCAGGAAGGTCATGGTCTTCTCGCGCCCGACCGGCGAGAAGCTAAGCACGACGCGGCGCGGCTTGACGCCGACGCCGCGGCAATCGCGCGCGTAGTCGGCGAGCAGCCGCACGCTGGCCTCGGCGTGATAGACGGTCTGCGATATGAAATAGCCGCAGCCCTCGATGCCCTTGGCAAGCAGCCGGGCCGACTCGCTGCGCTCGGCGGTGTGGCGTTCGGCGATCGCGACGCCGCCTACTGTGAATCCTGCGGGGTGCGCGGCGGCGAGGCGGATCGCCTTGGAGAGAGCGAGCGGATAGCGCACACCCGAAGTCGGCCGGCCGATGACCGAAAGAAATTCGACGCCGTGATCGCGCGCCGCCGCATCCAGCCAGACCTGCCATGCGGGTTCGTCCAGGTCGCCGACGCATTTGTAGGTGATCGTGGGCTTGCCGGTGCGGACGGCCAGCAGCGACGAATAACTGCGCGGGTCCACCGTGCCGGTGAAGGCAAAGGGGCGCGGTGCATCGGTGCGGCCCGATTCGTTCTGGATGTCGTAGACCACCACGCCGTCGACCGGCAGCGGCGCGAGGCGGGCGACCAGTTTGTCCGCCGCCTGGAGCACCGCACCTTCAGTCGTACCCGCGCGCGGCGGCGTGGTGCCATACAGCAGCACCCCGCTCGCGGGGTCGAGCAGTTTTCCCTTCAGGTCAATAGCGGTAGTGGTCCGACTTGTACGGGCCGCTCCTGGGCACGCCGATGTACTTCGCCTGCTCCTCGCTCAGTTCGGTCAGCGTCGCGTTCAGCTTTCTCAACTGCAGCCGGGCCACCTTTTCGTCGAGGTGCTTGGGCAGCGTGTAGACGCCGACCGGATACTTCGCGGTGTTGGTGTAGAGCTCGATCTGCGCAATGGTCTGGTTGGCGAACGAAGAGCTCATCACGTACGACGGGTGGCCGGTGCCGCAGCCGAGGTTCACGAGGCGACCCTTGGCGAGCAGGATGATCCTCTTTCCATCGGGGAAAATGATGTGGTCGACCTGCGGCTTGATCTCTTCCCACTTGTACTTGGCGAGCGCCGCGACTTCGATCT
>SHXL01000144.1 GCA_009693345.1 Betaproteobacteria bacterium | reverse complement strand
GTGGAAGCCGTTCATGAAATCGAACGCCAGCGCCAGCAGCACCAGCGCGATCACGATTCCCAGGCTGAGTTGCGTGACTTCCATTCCCGCTCAGGAATTCTCTAGCACGATGCCCTCAATCACATTCGCCACGTCCTCGCAGCGGTCGGTGATCTGCTCGAGCAGCTCGTAGATGGTGCGCAGCTTGATCAGCTGCTTGACGTCGGCCTCGTCGCGGAACAGCTTCGACATTGCCGAGCGCATGACGCGGTCGGCGTCGGACTCAAGGCGGTCGATTTCCTGGCAGGTCTTGAAGATCGCCTCGGCATCCTTGACGTTCTTCAGCAGCGACACCGCAGTGCGCACCCGCTCGCAGCACATCTGGCAGATCTCGGCGAGCTGCTTCGACTCCGGCGTGATTTTGCGGATGTCGTAGAGCACGATCGACTCGGCGACGTCCTGCATCAGGTCCAGGATGTCGTCCATCGCCGTGATCAGCTCGTGAATCTGCTCTCTGTCGAATGGCGTGATGAAGGTCTTGTGCAACAGCGTGATCGTCTCGTGCGTGATCTTGTCCGCGGCGTGCTCGGCGGCGTCGATGTATTCGGCGTGCTTTTCCACCTCGGTGAAGGTGGTGATCATCATCGCGAGTTCGCGGCTGCCCTGGACGATGCGCTCGGCGTGGGCATTGAACAGCTCGAAGAAATTGCCCTCGCGGGGCATCAGGCGACCGAACATGGGACTCCTCTCTGCGTTTATTATGCGGTTATTCCTTAAATTTCAGTCCCGAAGACTTGAACTTTTCGAGCTCGGATGCAGAAAAACCCCAATCCATGAGCGCCTGCCTGCCGCCTTCGCCGCGCTCGGGCGGCGCGCGCCGGATTGCGCCGGGTGTGCGCGAGAAGCGCGGCGCCGGCGCCGGCTGGTCCACTTTGCCGGTTTGCACGAAGCTGCGCCGCGCGGCGTTGTGCGGGTGCGCGCGGGCCTCGGAAAAAGTCAGCACCGGC
The DNA here is from genome assembly GCA_009693345.1 of Betaproteobacteria bacterium. Classification (GTDB taxonomy): domain Bacteria; phylum Pseudomonadota; class Gammaproteobacteria; order Burkholderiales; family SG8-39; genus RBG-16-66-20. The sequence continues at coordinate 6,179 of SHXL01000144.1, read as the reverse complement.
GCGAAGCACGCGTCCGAGCCCTCGAAGACCTTGCACCAATCATCTCTGGTCTTTTCCTTGAACCTCTCGGTAAATAATTTCCTCAGAGCTGGCCAGCTCTTGCGGTCATATTGCGCCGGAAGATCGCGGCCCTGCAGTCCCAGACGGACAAGCAATTCCTCGTAAAACTTCGGCTCGATCGAGCCGATGGCGACGTGCTTGCCGTCCTTCGTTTCATACACGTCGTACCAGGGTGCGCCGGTATCGAGCAGGTTTTCGCCGCGCGCCTCGGTCCAGCGCTTCGCCGCGAGCATGCCGGAGAACATCGCGGCGAGGAGCGACGCGCCATCCACCATCGCTGCGTCCACCACCTGGCCGCGCCCCGAGCGTTGCGCCTCGAGCAGCGCGCAGGTGATGCCGAACGCGAGCAGCATGCCGCCGCCGCCGAAATCGCCGACCAGGTTCAGCGGCGGCACCGGCGCGCCGCCGGCGCGGCCGATCGCGTGCAGCACCCCGCTGAGCGCGATGTAGTTGATGTCGTGGCCGGCGCGGGCGCTGAGCGGACCGTCCTGGCCCCAGCCGGTCATGCGGCCGTACACCAGCCGCGGGTTCTTCTGCAGCAATACGTCCGGCCCCAGGCCGAGCCGTTCCATCACGCCGGGGCGGAAGCCTTCGATGATCGCGTCGGCGCGTCCGGTGAGCTCGAGCGCCGCCTCAGCGCCGTTTTTCGATTTCAGGTCCAGTGTCGCCGAACGCCGACCGCGCAGCATGACGTCGGACCAGCGGTCGCGGCCCAGGCCGAGCCCCGGATCGTCCGGGCGGTCGATGAGCAGCACATCGGCCCCCATGTCCGCAAGCATCATGCCGCAGAACGGCCCCGGGCCGATGGCTTCGAATTCGAGGATCTTCAGTCCGGCGAGCGGCCCCACGGCAATCAGTGGATCCCGACCGCCGCTTCGATATTGCGCACCATCGCCACCAGGCGCGGGCCGATATCGTCCTCGAGCTGGCCTTTCTTCACCGTGAAAGCGGGTATGCCGCAGTTGAACGTCACGATCTCGCCGTCCACATTGCGCCGCATCGGCACGCCGACCGCGTGCACTTCGCGCCGCAGTTCGCCGTTCGAGACGCAATAGCCCTTGCCGCGGATGTCCTGCAGGCCCTTGTCGATCTGCGCCTTGTACTTGCGCAGCGTTTCAGGTTCCTTCACCTTCATCTGGTTGAGCACCGCCTCGCGCTCCGGCGGCGTGCATGCGTACAGGAAAGCGCGGCCCATCACCGACTGGGCGATCGGAATCGAGGTGCCGATGTCGGGCAGCGTCGTCAGGTTGCCGCTGCGGCAGGCTTCCACGTAGACCATGCTCAGGCGGTCGCGGACGCCCATGTTCACCGACCCGTTGGTATAGTCGGCGAGTTCCTTCATGAAAGGCCGCGCGATCTGGCGTATGCTCATCGAGGCGAGCAGCGGATAGCCGATCGAGAGCACCGCCGAGCCGAGCTGGTATTTGCCCAAGCGCATGTTGTGGCGCAGGTAGCCCAGCTTGGTGAGCGTGTAGGTGAGGCGCGACACGGTGGGCTTGGGCAGGCCGGTGCGCACCGAGATTTCCTTGTTGCCGAGCATCGCTTCGAGCGGCGTGAAGCAGCGCAGCACTTCGAGGCCGCGCGCGAGCGTGGTGGCGAACTGGCGGTCGCCTTCGTGTTCGTAGCTGAAAGGGCCCGGCGTCGGGGACAGCGATACTGTGGGCTCGGAAGCACCCATGGAATTCCTCCAGGATTGGACCTGCAGAATGTTTCGCATTTCGATATTCCATCGGCGGCAATGGCATGTCAACTTAGTCATATCAAATTTCGCATAGCGGAATGACCATATCCAAGTCATTGTTTGACCTGACCGGCAAAGTCGCGCTCGTCACCGGCTCGACCAAGGGCATCGGCAAGTCGATGGCCGAGGAACTGGCCCGCGCGGGTTGCAAGGTCGCCATCTCGAGCCGCAAGGCCGAGGCCTGCGAAGCGGTGCGCGCGGAGTTCGAAAAACAGGGTTTCGAGGTGTTCGCCCAGTCCTGCAACATCTCGCGCAAGGAGGATCTGCAGTCGCTGGTCGACGCCACGATCGCCAGATGGGGCCGCATCGATATCGTCATCGCCAACGCAGCAGCCAACCCCTACTACGGCCCGCTCACCGAGATCCCCGACGAAGCCATCGACAAGGTGTTCCACAACAACGTGAAAAGCGTCCTCTGGCTTGCCGCCCTTACGCTTCCCGGCATGGCCGGCCGCGGCGGCGGCAGCTTCATCGCCGTGGGTTCGATCGGCGGCATCATCGCCAACACCGTGATCGGCGCCTACGGCATCTCCAAGGCCGCCGACCACCATCTGGTGCGCAACCTCGCCGCCGAGTGGGGCCCGAAGAACGTGCGCGTCAACGCCATCGCGCCCGGCCTCATCAAGACCGACTTCGCCAAGGCGCTGTGGGAAGACGATCAGCGCCGCGAGGGCCGCATCGCCGTCACGCCGCTGCGGCGCCTCGGTGAGCCGCGCGACATCGGCGGCATCGCGGTATTCCTCGCCTCGGACGCGGCGGCGTTCATTACCGGGCAGACAATAGTGGCGGATGGAGGCGTGACCATTCTCTGAGGTGCCCGATCAGGTCGACTGCGGTTTTGACCCCGATGATAAGGAGCGGCGCCCAATCCGGAGAATCGCCGTACAGCACAGCGGAACCGCCTGCAACGACGATGACATGCATCAACGCGAGCCAGCCAAAGGGTTTGAACGTGAGGACTCGCAAGCGCGCATCCCGGAACTCGCCCCGGTCGACGTAATGACGGAAGAAAGCAAGCAGGTGGCTCGTGGCCAGCGCTACTATCGCTGCGGGCGCGAACCAGCCACTGCCGACCGCGTCCAGTAACTGAAGGCCGGTGCCGAGAATCGCAATACCGATGAGCGTGGCCAATTCAGGCCTCTCGACAGGCGGAGCGGCGGAACTCAACCCCATCAGCCCATAACACAACGCGTTGAAGGAGTCGGGACTGAAGATCGCAGCGAGGGCGAATCCGTACAGGAAAGTCGGCATAGCGTAGCCGACGCAGAAGAACAGCAACGCGATCAGCTTGCCGATCCGGGAGAACAAGCCGGACACCGGCGCGTAGAGCATGCTTAGCACGGTCACGAAGCCGATCATGACCACCTCCATCCAGAACAACGCCAGCAGCGAAAACACCGGCCATTTCAACTGGAGCACGCCATACACGGGGAGCAGGTTGGCAGCGACGAGCGCGCACGCCGACGGCCAGCGCGATACCGGCACGGAATCGCGCGGTTCGCCCGCGTGCGGAAGCTGGCCCTCACCGTCCATGTGCCACTATATATTCGACGCTCTCATGAGAGATTTTCGCGCGTACAGGATCCACGCCAACGACAGATTCGGCGAAGGTCGCGCCGATACCATTGGCCACGACGAACTCGATGTGGGCGACGTGGTGAAATGTGCTGCCCTTGATCCTGCTTGCCGTGCGGACTGCCGGGCGGCAAGTGGTGGATTTCGCGCTCGACTGAAAAGACGCAGCTCAAAACAGGATCGCGACGCCGTCGAGCTCGCTTTCGGAATTCACCAGATCGACGCGTTTGCGGGCGATGCGCAAGCCCTGCGGCAGGCGACGCAGCCGGTGCTCGACCAGCGCACCCCAGACGCGCTGGCGTTCATTGCGGAATTCGACGAGAACCAGGGTCGACTTTATTGTCAGTTCGTTTTTCTTTTCGTCCTCAAGTGAAATATTGCCAATCTGGTGAACCGTACGCGCGAGCGGTTGGCGCGCGTGCGCCCGCGGGTGGCGCGCCTGCCTGACGCGCAGATCGAGCAGAGTCCGGTCGTCGTGGATGATCGATGAAGTCTCGAACGGCTCGCGCTGGTCGTGCTCGAGCGGCACCCAGTAGATCGCGTCTTCCGTGTAGAGATCGAGCCACGCCTCGTAACGCTGCGTGTCGAGGAGGCGCGCCTCGAGGTACAGGAACTGCTCGATCTCGCCAGGCATATCAGGCATCGGCGCCCATGTAGTCCAGCCAGGCGCGCATCTGCGAACGGATGAACACTTCGCTGGTGCCGGTATTGCCGCGCCGCGTGCCGTCGGCCTCATCGACGTCGCCGCCGTGGCCGCGCCCGATGTAGACCCAGTCCACCGCACCCGACGAGAGGCCGCGCTGCAGCCGCTCGTACACCTCGAGGTCGTCGGTCAATACCCAGGAAGCGGTGCCGTTCACCACGTTGGCGAAGGCCACAGTGTCGCGGAACATTCCGGGCGGCGCCTGCTTCATGCGGAATGAGTACGTGTAAACGACCGATCGATCCACCGCCAGCGGGTGGATGATTCGCAGCTGGCGGAACTGGCTCATGAACGAGCAGTTGGGGTAGATGATGGTATTCCACAGCGTCACGCGCAGGATGCGGTCCGCTTCTTTCTGTCCGCATCTTTCCACCAATTTCTTTCTATATTCATCGAACACCGGACTTCCCATCCCGGCCACCAGCCGGTCGTCGGAGTGGTAGTCCCCGAGGTAACCGTGGCCGCGGGGCGTCGTCCAGACGCCGATGGCATCCCACACCGCGTCGGGCGCTCCGTTCTGCCGCATCTGGCGCACTGCGATGTCGAAATGATGTTCTTTGCCTGGCGCTCCCGGCTCGGGTGCGCCGCGCGCGACCGCCACCGAAGAAGCGTGCACCCAGGCCGGGTGCGCGCCGTCGAGGTGGTTCTCCAGCATGAATTTCCAGTTGCCGTTGTAGGCGTGCTTGAAGACGCCGCCGGTCACTTCGAGTTCGCCCCCCGGGGCCCGGTCCACCAGGTCATCGAACGAGGCGCGCGCCGGCCCGAGGAACTCCTCCAGGCCCGGCCCGCTGCTGGAAAGCGACGCGAAGATGAAACCGCGGTAGAGCGCGACCCGGGGCACCTGCTTAAGCCCCAGCTCGGAGAGCTTGCCACGCTGATATCCCGACTCGAAGGGCACGGCGCCCAGCCGGCCGCCGCGGTCGTAGCTCCAGCCGTGGTAGGGACAGACGAAGCGCTCGGCGCGCCCGCGACCTTCGGCACAGACTGTCGCGCCGCGATGGGCGCAGCGGTTGACCAGCACGCGGACCGACCCGTCCTCATGCCGCACGACGATCACGGGTTCACGACCCATGCGCGTGGTGAAGTAGTCTCCGGCCGCGGCGACCTGGCTTTCGTGCCCAAGAATCAGCCAGGCGCGGCCGAAGATGCGCTCCATCTCCAGCTCGAAGATCACGGGATCGGCGTACACCGAGCGATGCACACGGTCCGGCTGCACCAGCATTGCGAGCTGTTCGTCGCGGGCCACCATCAACCAAGCATACGGCAGAATACGGTGATGGCGAAGTTCGCGACACTGGTGGTCGGCGGCGGCATCGGCGGACTTTCGCTCGCGCGTGAGTTGTCGATCCGGGGCCTGCCCGTGACGGTCCTGGAGAAGGCGCCGCAGCTGAACCCGGTTGGGGCCGGGATCATCATGAACCCCAACGCGATGCGCGTTCTTGAGAGAAACGGGCTGGCCGACGCCTTGCGACCGAACGCCTGGCCGTACCTGATGCGCGAGACCTGCGATCGCCGCGGAACGCTGCTGGCGACTCGCGACTATCGTCCCCTGTACGAATCCGGAAAGCTGTCGCGGGGCGCGCTGGTGCATCGCGCCCACCTGCTGGAAGCGTTGTTTAACGGCGTGCCGAAGGGGGGCGTGCACTTTGGCGTCACGCTGAAAAGCATCGATTTGCGGGCCGATGGGGTCCGGGTCGATACCGAGCGGCACGGCGCCTTCGAGGCGCAGATCCTGGTCGGCGCCGACGGAATCCATTCCGCAGTTCGCCGCCACGCGTTCGGCGACATCGCGCCGCTCTACATGGGATACCGTTCGCATCGCATGGTCGTGGACAATGTGGCCGGCACCCGGAATTTCACCGAGTTTCTCGGGCACGGCCAGCGCATCGGGCTGGTCCCGATCTCGGAAAAGCGGCTCTACGTCTGGACCACATTCAACTCGCCCCGCGACCGGCCACCCGTCCTCGACAGCGTCGGCCGGTTCCGGGAACTGTTCGCACAGTTCACCGACGAAAGAGTGCGGCGCGCGCTGTCGCAAGTCCGCTCCCCGGATGAGATCATCTCGACCGAGATCGAGGAGTTGAGGCTCGCGCAGTGGGT
>SHXL01000143.1 GCA_009693345.1 Betaproteobacteria bacterium | reverse complement strand
TGCTGCAGGGGCAGAAGCCCGCTTACCGGTGCGCCGAGGAAGAACGCCTCGCCAAGGGCGATTTCTCGGAAATGGTCTGAGCGATGGGCACCCTTACGATCGCGACGATCCTGTTCCTGCTCCTTCTGGTGCTGCTGTTTGCCGGAATCTGGATCGCGATCTCGCTCGCGGCGGTGGCCTGGTTCGGGCTTCATTTCTTCACCTCGACGCCGCCCGACGTGAACCTGTTCCAGTCGTTCTGGGGTTCGACTGCGTCCTGGACGCTCGCGGCGCTGCCGCTGTTCATCTGGATGGGCGAGATCCTTTACCGCACCAAGCTATCGGAGGAGATGTTCGAAGGCCTCGCGCCCTGGCTCAATTGGCTCCCCGGGCGGCTGATGCACGTGAACATCCTCGCCTGCGGCATCTTCGGCACCGTATCGGGTTCTTCGGCTGCCACCTGCGCCACCATCGCCAAAGTCGCCCTGCCGGAGCTGATCAAGCGCGGCTACGACGAGAAGATGGCGCTCGGTTCGCTGTGCGGCGCGGGCACCCTCGGGATCCTGCTGCCGCCGTCGATCATCATGGTCGTATACGCGGTTGCCGCGGAAGTCTCGATCCTGAAGGTCTTCATCGCCGGCTTCCTTCCCGGCTTCCTGCTGATGGCCCTCTTCTCGGGCTACATCATCGTCTGGGCCCTGCTCAATCCCGGCAAGACGCCGAAAGCCGAGGCCGAGCTGGGTTTCCGCGAGAAACTGTACAAGAGCCGCCACCTGATCCCCTGCATGCTGCTGATCGTGTTCATCGTCTGGGTGATGATGATCGGCTGGGCCACGGCGACTGAATCGGCTGCCTATGGCGTGCTAGGCTCACTCGCGATTGCGTGGTGGTCGGGCGGTCTCAACCGCGACAGCTTCTGGCAGAGCCTGATGGGCGCTACGCGCCTGTCCTGCATGATCATGTTCATCCTCGCCGGAGCCGCGTTCCTGTCGTCCTGCATGGCGTTCACGGGCATTCCCAAGGCGCTCGCCGAATGGGTTGCGTCGCTGCAGCCGAACCGCTACATGCTGATCGCCGTGCTCGCCGGCATCTACATCCTGCTTGGCACCGCGCTGGACGGCGTTTCGATGATCGTGCTCACCACTTCCATCGTCATCCCGATGGTGGAAAAGGCGGGCATCGACCTCATATGGTTCGGCATCTTCATCGTGCTGCTGGTCGAGATCGCGGAGGTCACCCCACCGCTGGGATTCGATCTTTTCGTGCTGCAGACCATGAGCGGCAGGGACAGCAATTACGTCGCCTACGCGTCGATTCCTTTTTTCTTCATGATGGTTCTGTGCATCGTGCTGATCACCATCTTCCCGGAAATCGTCACCTGGGCTCCTGACGTCCTGCTTGGCAAGCCGAAATGATCACGGTCCACCATCTCAATAATTCACGCTCGCAGCGTATCCTCTGGCTGCTCGAAGAACTCGGCCTGCCCTACGAGATCAAGCGCTACCAGCGTGACCCGAAGACCATGCTCGCGCCGCCGGAACTGCGCGCGGTGCATCCGCTCGGCAAGTCGCCCGTGATCAGCGACGGCGATTTGACGATCGCGGAATCCGGCGCGATCGTCGAGTACCTCGCAGACAGGTACGGCGGTGGCAAGCTAGCGCCGGCGCCCGGAACGCCCGAACGCCTGCGTTACACCTACTGGATGCACTTCGCCGAGGGTTCCGCGATGCCGCCATTGCTGATGAAGCTGATTTTCGACCGCATCGAATCCGGACCGATGTCGTTCTTCGCCAAGCCCATCGCGCGCGCCATCGCGCGCAAGGGCAAGAGCGGCTACGTGCAGCCGAACATCGACCGGATACTCGACTTCATGGAAAGCGAGTTGGGCAAGCATCTCTGGTTCGCCGGCGCGTCCTTCAGCGCCGTCGACATCCAGATGAGCTTTCCCCTGGAAGCCGCATCCGTGCGCGGTGGCTTGAACGAAGGACGCCCCAAGCTCTGGGCCTTCCTGCAGAATATCCATGCACGCCCGGCGTACCTTCGCGCGCTCGAAAAAGGCGGCAAGTACGAGCTGCTGCGCTGAAATGTCGCAACCCATCTACCCGACACAGGGCATCCGCGCCATCGAGCAGGCGGCGGGAGGCGTTTCCCCTCCTCTGATGGAGCGGGCGGGTGCCGCGGCGGCGGACTTCGCCGCCACGCTGCTGCCGGATACGGGCAAGGACGTGCTGGTGCTCGCGGGGCCGGGCAACAACGGCGGCGACGCACGGATCGTCGCGCGGATATTGCAGGAGAGGTTTTTCCGAGTTTCTCTTGCGAGCAAGACGGAAGAAATTCCGAAAAGCATCCGCTGGAATCTCGTCATTGATGGTTTGTTCGGCATCGGACTCGCTCGCCCCTTCGAAGGCGAATACGCGAAACTGGTCGAGTTCGTGAATACGCAAACCTGTCCGGTGCTGGCACTGGATATTCCAAGCGGCCTGAATTCGGATACCGGCCAGATTCTCGGATGCGCGGTCCGCGCGAGCCACACCATTACCTTCATCAGCCTGAAGCCCGGCCTGCTCACGCTCGATGGTCCGGACTACTGCGGACAGGTGACTGTTGCAGCTCTTGATGTCGATGCCAAATCGACCAGAACCGAACATGGATGGGTTGCGGAACCGGGCACGTTCGCGAACGTGCTTAAGAGCCGCCCTCACAATTTCCACAAGGGCATGGCCGGATCGCTCGCAGTCATCGGCGGCGCCGCCGGGATGGCGGGAGCGATCCTTCTCGCCGGGCGCGCAGCGCTGAAGCTGGGCGCCGGGCGCGTCTACGGCGGCCTGCTCGAAGAGCATGCACTTGACTACGGCGCACCCGAACTGATGCTGCGCCATCCGGACGACGTCCTTGGACTCGACCTGGACGCAATCGTGATCGGCCCCGGCCTCGGCCAGGGTGAACGTGCTGAAACACTGCTCGGGGCAGTACTCTCGAGCGAACTGCCCTGCGTGCTAGATGCCGATGCACTCAACCTGATCGCGGAAAACGAAGACCTGCGCAAGGCCTGCGCAAGGCGCAGCGCCGAAACGCTCCTGACGCCGCATCCCGCCGAGGGGGCGCGCCTGCTGGCGTCGAAGACGTCAGACGTTCAGGCGGACCGCCTGAAGGCGGCAAAGAACCTTTCGCGGAATCTCAATGCACACGTCGTCCTGAAGGGCAATGGCAGCATCATCGTGGCGCGCGACGGACACTGGTTCATCAACACCTCCGGGAATCCCGGCATGGCCTCCGCCGGCATGGGCGACGTGCTGGCGGGAATTCTCGGCGCCCTGCTCGCCCAGAGGTACTCGGGCGAAACCGCGCTTGTCCTGGGCACGCACCTGCACGGCTGCGCCGCCGACGAATGCGTACGCGCTGGTGCCGGCCCGGTGGGTCTCACCGCCGGCGAGCTGATCGATCCCGCGCGCCGGATCTGGAACCGCTGGTTGGCAGGGAACTGAGGGACGTCTAGGCCGCGCGGATCTTGGCCTTCGGCTCAGGGTACGGGTAGAGCATGTTGAAGGCGATCGACTGCTGGTTGCCCTGCATGATGCGCACGTGCTCGCGCTTGAGCTCGCGCGCGTGCCGCACACCGCAGGAGTGCGCGATCATGTCGATCTCGCGATTCATACCGTTGCAGTAGTTGGCGACGCGCAGGTACTTCTCCTCCACCACCAGGGCGCGCTGCAGGCGCTTGTTGTGCGTGGTGACGCCGGTCGGGCAGGTGTTCTGGTGGCAGCGCAGCGCCTGGATGCAGCCGAGCGAGAACATGAAGCCGCGCGCGGTATTGATGAAATCGGCGCCGGCCGCCAGCGCCCAGGCGGCGCGCGCCGAGGTGATGATCTTGCCCGAGGCGATGACGCGCACGCGCTGCCTGAGGCCGGACTCGATCAGCGAATCCACCACTCGTGGCAGCGCTTCATCGATCGACAGACCCATGTGATCGGCGAGCGCCTGCGGTGCCGCGCCCGAGCCGCCCTCGCCGCCATCGATGGCGAGAAAATCCGGCGCGAACTCCAGCCCCCGCCGGTGCACCGCCTCGGCCAGCTCGTTCATAAAGCGCCAGCCGCCAATCGCCGTCTTAACCCCGACCGGCCGGCCGGTCAGGTCGCGGATGTAGGCGATCTTGTCCAGCAGGTCGTTCATGTTCGAGATATCACGGTGCCGGTTCGGACTGATCGAATCGCGTCCTTCCGGAATGCCGCGGATCTGCGCGATCTCAGCGGTAACTTTCTTACCCGGCAGCACGCCGCCCTTGCCCGGCTTCGCACCCTGCGAGAGTTTGATCTCGAAGGCCTTCACCACTTTCGAGAGCTCCACCAGGCGGTCAGGGCTGAGGTTACCTTGCGCATCGCGCAAACCATATTTGGCGGTGCCGATCTGCATGATGATGTCGCCGCCGCCTTCCAGATGGTAGGGCGACAGGCCGCCTTCGCCGGTGTCCATCCAGCAGCCCGCCACTGCCGCGCCCCGCGACAGGGATCGCACCGCGGGCGCCGAAATCGCGCCAAAGCTCATGCCGCTGATATTGACGATGGAGCGCGCTTCGAACGGGTTCTTCGCGTAGCCCTCGCCCAGGGTGAGCGAGGGCGTCGGCAGGCGCTCCTCCTCCAGAACGGGAAACGGGTGATTGACGAAAATAAGCGCGCCGGAATCGTGCAGATCGTAGGTCGAGCCGAAACCGATCACCCCGCCCTCGTTTTTCGCCAGGCGGTACACCCAGCCGCGGGTGGAACGGTTGAAGGGCATTTCGTCGCGGTCGCCGGCGAAGAAGTACTGGCGGAAGTACTCGCCCAGCTGTTCGAAGAAGTAGCGCAGGTGCCCGATCACCGGGTAATTGCGCAGCACCCCGTGCTTCTTCTGCGTGATGTCGGAAATGAAAATGAATGCGACGCCGACCAGCACCGCAAATGCAATCAGCGTGCCGACGCCGTACGACAGAATGTCCATCACCATTGCCGCCCCTCAAGGAACGCCAATGATAGGCGAATTCCCGAATTTCAGGACTTCAGCTTGCGGACGACGTCGTAGATTGCCTTGGCGTGGTGGCGCGGATTGACGCCATAGGCGGCGTGGCGGATCACGCCTTTCTTGTCGATCACGAAGGTGGACCGCACGAGGCACTCGCGCCGTACGCCGTCCATCTCCTTTTCCTGCAGCACGCCGTAGCGGCGGCACACTTCACCCTCGGGGTCGGACAGCAGCGCGATCGCTAGGCCGTGTCGGTCGCGGAATTCGGCGTGCGTCAGGCAATCGTCGCGCGAGACGCCCAGGATGATGCAATTGCAGCGCCCGAACTCGCCCTCGTGGTCGGAGAAATCGGCCGCCTCCATGGTGCAGCCCGGCGTGTTGTCGCGGGGATAGAAATACAGGACGATGTGCTTCTTGCCGAGATACGACGCCAGCGCGACCGCCTGCATGTCGGCATCCGGCAGCGTGAATACGGGAGCGTTTTGGCCTGGTTGCAGCATCGAATGGACTCCGGAAAATTTTATGCTTACACCGGTATTTGACAAGTACCGTATGTCACGTTGTCGCTCGCTTGCCACATTTATAATCAATCGATGGAAGAAGCTTTGCTAGGGGGCTTGTCGCCACAGGCTTTTTTGCGCCGTCACTGGCAGAAACGCCCGCTTCTCGTGCGCGGCGCGCTGCCCGGTTTCGGCGGCGCGATCACAAAAAGTGCGTTGTGCGCGCTTGCCGCGCGTGGTGATGTCGAATCCCGCCTGGTGGAACACAGGAATGGGCGGTGGCAGGTGGCGCACGGCCCGCTGGCGCGCTCACGCCTACCGCGCGCGACCGCCAGGAACTGGACACTGCTCGTCAATGACGTCAACCACCACAACGCGCAGGCCGAAGACCTGCTGCGGCGCTTCGCGTTCGCGCCGCAGGCGCGGCTGGACGACGTGATGGTGAGCTATGCCGCGCGCGGCGGCGGCGTCGGGCCGCATTTCGACTCCTACGACGTCTTTCTCGTCCAGGGCCGCGGCCGCAGGCTCTGGCGCCTGGCGAAGGCGCGGCCGGAGCCCCGCCCTTTCTCCCTCGTCCCCGATGCGCCGCTCAAGCTGATCGCCGGTTTCCGCGCGGAAGAGGAAGTCGTGCTCGAACCGGGCGATCTGCTTTACCTGCCGCCCGGCTGGGGCCATGACGGGATCGCTCTCGAACCCTGTTTCACCTATTCGGTCGGCTTCAGGGCCCCTCGCGGTGCGGAGCTTGCCGCCGCGTTCCTCGATCACCTGCATGAGCGCGGCCTGCCGGATGCCGTTTACCGCGACCCGGGCCTGCGGCCCGCCGCCCGGCCGGCGCTGATCGGACCGGAGCTGGCGGCTTTCGCCGAGGCGCAGCTGGCGCGCATCCGCTGGACGCGCGGCGACGTGGAAGAATTTCTCGGCCGCTACCTGAGCACGCCAAAGGCGAATATCGTGTTTTCTTCGAACCGGAATTTCTCCGGAAAGATCAGGGACAGGACGGTAAGCCTGCACCCCAAAACGCAAATGCTCTATCGCGGCTCCCGGTTCTTCGTCAATGGCGAGGTCCTGCGGCCGCGCCGCGCCCAGCGCCAGGTGCTCGCCGTGCTGGCCGACCGGAGACGCGCGCCGGGATCGCTGCTTGCCCACGCCGGTCTCGAGCGTCTAATCTTGGAGTGGCATCGGGCGGGATTCCTGCTGCTTGAATCCGTGCCGTGAGCGACGAACAGCCGAAAACCGAGTACCAGCGTTTCGAGGGCGAGGGCGATTTCCAGAAGGCGCTCGACCGCTTTCTCGAGCAACCCGGGCGCGAACTGCGCTTGTTCGATCCGGACTTGAAAGCCTTGCGCCTGAACGCTCCCGGGCGCATCGCGCAATTCGACCGATTCCTGCGCGGCAGCCGTACGCGCAAGATCTATATCGTGGTGCACGACACCGACCATCTCACCCGCCGGTACCCGCGCATGCTGGAACTGCTAAAGCTTTTCGCGCATGCCATCGTGAACTGACCGGCTTTTTCTGTACCAGGTTGAATGTAGTGTTTAACCTGGAAGAAGGGGTCGGAAGATGGCAAAGAAGAGATTTAGCCCGGAGCAGGTGGTGGCGAAGCTGCGGCAGATCGAGGTGCTCACTGCGGGAGGCAAAGCGCTGCCGCTGGCCTGCAAGGAAGCCGGAATCACCGATGTCACGTACTACCG
>SHXL01000142.1 GCA_009693345.1 Betaproteobacteria bacterium | reverse complement strand
TCGCCGCATCGGCCTGCGTGAACGCGATGTAGGGCTTGCCGGTGCCGATCAACTGCCTGTTGGCGACCGAGCCGCCGGTCACTTCGGCCGTCGCCTGCATGCCGGGCACTTTTTTCGACAACACCGCGGCAAAGCCTCCGCCCAGCGGGTAATACACGCCGCCGGTACCGCCGGTGGCGATCGACAGGTTCTGCGCCTGCGCGCCGGCGGCGAGCGCCAGCAAAAGCGCACCAGCAATACGGATCGAGGACTTCATGTTTTCTCCTTGGGAACTGCGGATTCTATTACGACTTGACGCCGAGACTCGCCAGGGCCTTCGCCCGGCGCCCCCGCGAATCACTTTTCACTTGCGCGTACAGGCTGCCGCCGTGGCTGTCCATCGCCACCACCAGCGGGCCGAAGCCGCGCACCCGGAACTTCCACAGCGACTCCGGATGCAGGTCGTCGAGGTCCACGTCCTCGATCGCCTCGACCCACGTGGTCTCGAGCGCCGCCGCCCCGCCGATGATCGCAAGATAGGCGCCGCCCAGTTCCTTGAAAGCATTCAGGGATTCGTCGCGCAATCCGCCTTTGCCGATCACGAGGCGCACTCCGTACTGCGTCATGAGCGGAAGCGTGAAACGCTCCATGCGATCGCTGGTGGTGGTGCCGATGCAGGAAGGTTCGTAGCCCGCCGGACAGGCGGCGCTCTTTGCGACCTTCTTCACATTGGGCGCGGTATGGATGACCGCGTGGCCCGAGAGCTCGAAACGCGTCTTGCGGCCGCGGTCGAACATGTGGATCTGCGTCGCGTCGCGGATGCCGTAAAGCGTGCCGTGCAGCGTCACCGTGTCGTTCACGCGCAAAGCGCGCACTTGCGCATCGCTCAACGGCGCACTGAGTTCGTGGTGCGCCATTTCAGTAGCCGTATTCGATTCCGGAAGGCCGGAAAGTCGCGCGCGCGCGGCGCGCCGAGTGGCACTGCATGTTCACCGCCACCGGGTTCATGGTGATGTGGGTGGCCGCGGTTTCGACGTGCACCGCAAAGGCGGTCGAATCGCCGCCGAGGCCCTGCGGCCCGACGCCGAGCATGTTGACCGCGCGCGTCAGCGCTTCTTCGAGTTTCGCGCCCTCCGGATCCTCGCAGCGCGAGCCCAGCGCGCGCGTAGCCGCCTGCTTCGCGAGGTGCACGCACAGGTCGGAGGTGCCGCCGACGCCGACGCCGACGATGGTCGGTGGGCAGGTCTTGCCGCCCGCCTCCAGCACGCAGTCGATGACGAAGGTCTTGATCGCGTCCACGCCCTCGGCGGGAATCGCCATCTTCAGCCAGGAATTGTTTTCCGACCCGGAGCCTTTGGGGATCATCTCCATTTCCAGGGTCTTATCTTCATTCGAAAATTCAAAATGAACGATGGGCACCCCGCGTCCCGACGAATTCTGCTCGTTGACGCGCGTGGTCGGATGCACAATCGAGGAGCGGAACGAATACTCGCGCGTCGAGCGCGCGCAGCCGCGCTGTATCGCTTCCTTCAAGCCATGGCCGTCGACCTCGACGCCGCGGCCGATGCGCACGTTGTAGATCGGGATGCCGGTATCCTGGCAAAGGAGGGTCTGCGTGTCCTCCGCTACCGTGATGTTCTTCAACATGGTGCCGAGCACGCGCTTCGCACCGGCATCCGATTCGCCCGCCACGAGACGATCCAGTCCCTGCTTGACGTCGGGCGGCAGCAGCTTCAGCGCCCGGATGTAGAGCTCCTTGGCGGCCTCCTCGACCTGCTGCAGATCGACCTTCACTCGACCTTGATCTTTCTTTCGCGGACCACACGCGCCCACAACGCGGTTTCTTCCTTCATCGCCTGCCCCATTTCCTCCGGCGTATTGCCGACGGGCGCGAGCCCCTGCACGTAGAGCCGCGCCTTCATCTCGGTGGATTCGAGCGCCTTCTTGGTGTCCTGGTAGACCTTCTGGATGATCTCTTTCGAGGTGCCGGTGGGTGCGACGATGCCGAACCAGCCCGTGTTCTCAAAACCCGGAAGGGTGCGCGCGATCGGGGGCACGCCGGGCAACTGCGCGAATTCCGTTTTACTCGTCACGCCGAGCGCGCGCAGCCGGCCCGAGCCGATATAGCCGATGGCCGCCGCGACGTTAGTGACGGCGAAAGTGGTATCGCCGCCGACCAGGCCCACCAGCGACGGGCCCTCGCCCTTGTAGGGCACCTGCACCGCATTGACCCCGGCCGCATTGACGAAGTTTTCCGCGGCAAGGTGCGTCTGCGAGCCGATCCCGGCATGGCCGAAGGTCAGCTTGTCCGGCTGCGCCCTGGCCGCGTCGATCAATTCCTTCACGCTCTTGTATGGAGAGGTCGCGGCCACCACCAGCACCTGCGGTCCCGAAACCACCTTGGTGACGGGTACAAAGTCCTTCTCCGGGTTGTAGGACATCTTCGCGTAGATGTGCTGGTTGGCCGTCACCACCGATCCGGAGGGAAAGAACAGCGTGTAGCCGTCGGGCGCAGCCCGCGCCGCCTCGGCAGCACCGACGCCGCCACCCGCGCCGCCGCGATTCTCGATGACCACGGTCTGTCCCCAGATCTCGGTCAACTTCTGGCCCAGCATGCGCGCGGAAATGTCGGTTGCGCCCCCCGGCGGGAACGGCACGATGAAACGCACCGACTTCTGCGGCCAGCCCTGCCCCTGAGCGCTGCCCGCCAGGACAAGCGCCGCCGTGAACAGCAATGACGTGATCAATCTCATGTCGCAGATTCTCCTAGGGTAATTTTACAGGGCAAGCGCGAAGACGAGGCCGACCGCGAGCGCGATCGCCGCCGCGCAGGCCACGAGCGTTTTCTGCCAATCGCGCCAGGGCAGAAACTCCAGCGCGAGCACGCGCAGGCCGCCGCCCAGGTGCGCGGCGAGCAAAACCACGATGCCCCACTCGCCGAACTTGACCAGCGGCATTTGCGTCCAGACGAGCAGCGCGTCGAACGCAGCCGCGCTCTGCAGCGTGGTGCCGATGGCGTAGAAGTGCACTGGCAGAAACAACGTGAGCAGGATGCCCGACACGCGGTGCACGAAGGCCGCAAGGGTACCGGTGTGTACGTTCACAGGAACACCCCGAGCACCGCCCGCATGCCCATGACGGCGAGCAGCATCGCGAGACCCAGCAGAAACACGTCGCGCGCGGCGCCGCGCCAGCCGAACCATTCCGTCACGACACTTCGCAGTCCGATGGGCGCATGCACCGTCACGGCAAGCACGAACACCGTATAGAACGCGAGCCACCCCGCGTTTCCCTTGGTGCGCGACAGGATCTCCGCCGCACTTAGGCCACCGCGGATCGCGTAGACCATGGTCGCGAGATGCACCGTAACGCAAAGCGCGAGCACCGCCGCGCTCGCGCGCTGGGCAATCCAGAGGATGGTTTGCGTCTTTACATTCATAAAGCTTTTCTAAATAAAGCCAAAGACACTTCCCTCTTCAATCCCGCGATGCCGGCGGTCGGAGAAATCTGCTTCGGGCAATGCTCGGTGCAGCTCATGTGCGTGTGGCAGGAATGGCAGCCGGCGTCGCCCGCGACCGCGCGCAGCCGTTCGATTTTTTTCGAATCCCGTTCATCCTTCACCAGGGTCCAGGCGCGATTCAGCGCCGCCGGCCCGAGATAGTCCGGATTCCACGACACCACGTCGCAGGAGCTGTAGCACACCGCGCAACCGATGCATTCGATGCCGGCGTCGACCGCAACACGCTCAAGCGAATCCGGCTTTACTTTCTGAAAATCTTCATTCTTCGTAAGCCGGCCGGAAAACTGTCCCTTCGCCTTCGCCCATTTATCGAAGAACTCGCGCATGTCGGTGACCAGATCGCGGATCACCGGCAGATTTCGCAACGGCGCAATCTCCATTCGATCGTTCTTGACGACCTTGTCCACGTGCGTCCGGCAAGTCCAGCGCGCGACGCCGTTCACCGTCATCGCGCAGGAGCCGCACATGCCGACGCGGCAGGCGAAGCGGTAGGCAAGCGTGGGATCGAGCACGCGCTGGATATGTGTCACGACATCCAATACCGTTTGGCTGGAATGGCGTGGGACCTCGAATTCCTGGAAGGCGCCATCGGCGCTCCCGCGCCAGACCCCGACCAACAGGTTGCGTCGCTTCACGGAATCCTCGCCGTGCTTGCAGTGGAGCGGGGCATTGGGTACGATATATTAATCATCCCGATTAAAGTTGACCATAAGATGGAAACGCGTGTCGTCACCAGCCACCTGCCAAGCGACCTCGCCGAGAAGCTAGACGGTCTTGCCGAACGGCTCGACAGGCCGAAAGGGTGGATCGTAAAAGAAGCGATTGCGTCCTACGTTGCCCTGGAGGAGGAACGGCGCCGGCTGACGCTGGAAGCACTTGCCGACGTGAAGGCGGGCCGCACCCACGACCACGCTGAAATCGAAGCCTGGGCGGCCGCAGTGGACACGCCGAAGCGCAAGGCGCGCCGCTAGCATGGCGTTGCGCTGGACCACCAGCGCCCGGGCAGACCTGGTGAGGCTCCACGAATTTCTCCAGCCGATCAACCCCCGCCCCGGCGCGCTCGCGGTACGTCATATCGTCGCCGGCGCAAGGCGAATTCCGGGGCGCCCCCGGCTCGGGCAAGGATTGCGCGAGTTCACCGGACGCGAGGTGCGCCGCCTGCTGATCGGTGAATACGAACTGCGCTACGAACTCGCCGGACGCGACGTATTCGTGCTTCGCATCTTCCACACCCGCGAAGACCGCTGACCGGCCCATACTGAAGCGTCACTCGATGATCTTGGCCGCTCGCAGCATTCTGATCAGGCGCTTTCGTAGAGGCGCGTCAATACAAATTCCCTGTGGCCGAGCGCCTCGGCGGCGGTGAGGCGGCCGTTGGCAGTGCGGAACATGCAGTCGAGCAGCTTGTCGCCCGCCTGGTCGGGCGTCATTTCCTTGCGCAGAAGCCCGGAAACATCCACGTCCATGTGTTCGCTCATGGTGCGCACGGTGCGCGGATTGGCGCACAGCTTGATCACCGGCAGGATCGGATTGCCGATAACGTTGCCCTGCCCGGTCGGGAAGAGGTGCACCACATAGCCCGAGGCCGCGCACAGCGTCACCATCTCGGCCGCGGCGGAGGACGAATCCATGAACCACAGGCCGGGCCCGGTCGGCACCTCGGCCTTGTCGATCACGCCGTCGACCATGCATTTGCGGCCGATTTTCTGGATGTTGCCGAGCGCTTTTTCCTCGATGGTGGTGAGGCCACCCGCAATGTTGCCCTTGGTGGGCTGGGAATCCGACAGGTCGCTCGTCTTGTGCTTGTCGATAATCGCCTGGTAGCGGTCGAACATGAACTGGAATTTCTTGCGTACCTCGTCCGTGCGGCAACGCGCCGCCACCAGGTGCTCGCCGCCGGTGAGCTCGGTGGTTTCGCCGAAACACAGCGTCACTTTGTGCGGATAGAGCTTGTCGAAAGCGTTGCCGACGGTCGGATTCGCGCCGCAGCCGGAGGTGGTGTCCGACTCGCCGCACTTTGTGGAGACCCACAGGTCCTTCAGCGGACGCTCCTCGCGCTGAAGTTCGGAGGCCCACTGCACGTATTCCTTCGCCGCTTTCGAGGCGCGCAGGATGGTGTCGTGGTCGCCGTGCTGCTCGATGCCGAAGTACGCCACCGGCTTGCCGGTCGCCTTGATGCCGTCGGCCACCTTCTTCGCCCAGCCGTCCTCGATGCAGATCACCACCACCGCAGCGACGTTCGGATTGGAGCCGGTACCGATCAGGGTGCGGAAATGCAGGTCCAGGTCGGCGCCGAATTGCAATCGCCCGTAGGGATGCGGGATGGCGATCGCGCCCTTGATGTTGTTCGCCACCGCCTCGGCGGCGGCGTTGGACAGGTCGTCCACCGGCAGGATGAGGACGTGGTTGCGCACGCCAACGCGGCCGTTCTCGCGCTTGTAGCCCCGGAAAATTGCCTTGGAAAGGTCCATGTCGCTTACCACCGCTTGGTTTTGAGGTTCTGCACGTGGGTATGCTCGCCACGTGCGATCGGCGCCACCACCTTGCCGATGTCGACGCCGTACTTGATCACCGAGTCGCCCGGCTTGTAATCCTTCAGCGCAAGCTTGTGGCCGATCGGGATGTCGCTCTTCGCGGTCATCCTGATCTCCTTGTTGTCTTCCATGATCCAGCCGACCAGGTCCTGGCCCGCCTTCACGCCCTCGACCACGACGACGCCGACGCCATCACCCTCTTCATGCACGACGAAATGAATCATTCACCGCTCCGCTCATTGTCCGTTCGGGAAGCCTGCATTCTAGTCGCCTATTCCACCGGCGGCGTTCCGGTTCCGCTCCAGAAGCTGCGCGGCGCGCAGCAGGATCGGCCCGCGGCGAGCAGCGGTCACTCCTCCATTTTCACCGACGCGACCAGCTCGGCGCCGCCCGCGCCCCCCGGCCTGAAGACAAACAGCTCGGCCTCGACGCTGTCGTAATTGGTCGCCTGCCAGAGGATGCCGCCATGGGCGAACATGAAGGTATTCGCGCCGGGCGCGGGCGCCTGATTCAGCATCCGCTTCAGTTGCGCGGCTTTCTCCGCATTGCGCACCGGGGTCAGCGCATCGCTCAGGCTCGGGGAGCTGGTGAACCAGGCCGCATGGCGCAGGGTCCGGCAGTAGCGGCTCGCCAGCACCTCGCCCATCGGAATGCCGAGCCGCGCGACCCATTGCGCCTGCGCGCTCGCCTCGATGTAGCCCCGCTCGCTCAGATTGCGTTGCGTCGAACAGTCCGCCAGGTCGAGCAAGCCGGCCCGCCTGCGGTTCGCCTCGTGTTCGTGCTCGGGCAGGGTGGTGGTATGGCGAAAGTACAGCACGTAGCCGCCCTTGCGCAGCTCCAACAGCAGTTGCGCGCCGTCGACCGCCGGCTTCGATTGCGCCAGCGCGACGAGCGGCAGCAGGCCCGCGAAAGCGAAGATGAACGTACGCTTCATGCCGCCTAGTCTACTCAAACAGGCCCACATGCGTTGCGCGCGCTGCGATCCGGACCGGGTATTCTCTTTCCATGATCGATCGCCGCCGGTTCTTGGAGACTTTCGCTGCGCTGGGTATGTCGCAAGCCGTTCCGGCCTGCGCGACCGATCGGAAAGTCAGTTTCAGTTCGTACCCGTTCACGCTCGGCGTCGCTTCGGGCTACCCGCGCCCGGACGGCATGGTCCTCTGGACCCGTCT
>SHXL01000004.1 GCA_009693345.1 Betaproteobacteria bacterium | reverse complement strand
CTGCAGGCGGTCGGCGGTCAATTCGACCTGATGGCGCGTGCCAGGCCGGCGGCGGAACTGATCGCGGATCCGGCGACGCCGCAGGCCTTGCGCGAGCGGCTGGAGACCGCGCACGCGATCCGCGAATTTGCGGTGCGCGGCCTGAAGCTGCCCGACAACGCGAGTTACCGGAACTATGCCGATATCGGCCGGCCCTATGCGGTCTGGAACGTCGTGGCGGCACCCGAGTTTTCGCTGGAACCCCTGCAGTCTTGTTTTCCGGTGGCGGGTTGCGTTTCCTACCGCGGCTTCTTCGTGCAGCACGACGCGGAACGCCATGCCGCGGGTCTGCGGGCCGAGGGCCATGACGTTTACGTGCATGGGGTGCCCGCCTACTCGACGCTCGGCAGCTTCGACGACCCGCTGCTTTCGACCTTCATCCGCTATGCCGACGCGGAGCTCGCGCGGCTGATATTCCACGAGCTCGCGCACCAGCTGGTCTACGTCAGGGACGACTCCACCTTCAACGAATCCTTTGCGGTCGCGGTCGAGCGCGAAGGCGTGCGCCGCTGGCTCGCCGCAACGGGCAGGAGCGCGGCGCTGAAAGACGATCTTGCGGCGCAGGAGCGCAACAGGGAATTTGCCGCCGAAATCGACCAGTCCAGGGCGAGGCTGAAGCTGCTGTACCGGCAGAGCATCGCGCCCGAAGCGATGCGCGAGCGCAAGCTTGCGGAGCTGGAGAACCTGAAAGCGAAGCTGGCCCGCTGGGGGCGGTTCCTGGACCTGGAGCCGAACAACGCCTTCCTTGCGTCGTTCGCAACCTACACCCAGTTGGTGACCGAGTTTGAATTCATCTTGCAGGAAAACGACAACGACCTTGAGCGTTTCTACTCTCAGGTGAAACGATACGCCGCTAACGCGCCGTCCAACCGAGGTCCATTGTCAATGCCGAACCGGTGATCGTGCCCGCAGCATCGCTGCACAGGTAGGCGACGAAGCCGGCGACTTCGGCGGGCTCGATGAGGCGCTTCACGGCGGCCGGCGCGAGCATGATTTTCTCGATCACCTCGGCGCTCGACATATTGTTCGCCTTCGCCTGGTCGGCGATCTGGTTGTCCACCAGCGGCGTGCGCACGTAGGCCGGGCAGATCGCGTTCGCAGTGATGCCGAATTCGCCGCCTTCCAGCGCCGCGGTGCGCGTCAGGCCCACCAGGCCGTGCTTGGCCGCGATGTAGCCGACCTTGTAGGGCGAAGCAATCAGCGCATGGATCGAGGCGATGTTGACGATGCGGCCCCATTTCTGCTTCTTCATCGCCGGCCAGCAATAGCGCGTGAGGAGGAACGGCGCGGTGAGCATCAGGGAAATCATGCGCTCCCACTGGTCCTCGGGGAAATCCTCGATCGGCGAGACATGCTGGTAGCCCGCGTTGTTGACCAGTACATGCACCGTGCCGTGCTTCCGCAGCGCCTCGTCGACGAGATGCCTGCAGCCTTTTCTTTGAATCAAATCCGCAAGGATGAAATCTCCGGCCAGCCGCTTCGCCTGTTCCGTGCCGGCCTTTTCATTCAAATCGGCGATCACCACTTTCATGCCGTCGGCGGCGAGCCGCTCGGCGCAGGCGAGGCCGATGCCGCTCGCGCCGCCGGTGACGATGGCGATCCGCTGCGTCATGAGAGCGGCAGGTCGACGATCTTCTTGAACGCGGTCCGCGCGCACAGGCGCTCGAACCAGGCCTCCAGGTTCGGGCACTTCGGCCGCTCGATCGGCAGCCGCATCCAGCGCTGTACCTCGCAGCCGATCGGAATGTCGCCCATCGAGAAGGCTCCGGCCACGTACATCCTGCTGGCGAGCGCGGCATCGAGGATGCCGGCCATCTCGCCGGACTTCACGCGCGACTTCTCGATCGCCTGCGCGTCGCGCTTTTCGGGCGGCGTGCGGATCAGGCCCCAGAAGGCGTCCCGCACGCTCCCCTGGAACGTAAATGCCCAGTCCATCCACTGGTTCGCGGTGGCGCGCGTGCGCTCGTCCATCGGCCAGAGCACGCCCTTGCCGTACCTGGCGCCCAGGTAGCGCACGACGGAGTGGGACTCCCACAGGATGAAGCCGTCCTCGTCCATGGTCGGCACCAGCCCGTTCGGGTTCATCTCGCGGTACTCGGGTGTATTCACCACCCCGTGCTGCATGCCGGCATCGATGCGCTCGTAGGGCAGGCCGAGCTCCTCGACGCACCAGAGCGCCTTCTTGACGTTGACCGAGTTGGTGCGCCCCCAGATCTTCAGCATTCTGTCTCCCTAGTATCCCGCTGCCTGTCCGTCCCTGCGCGGGTCGCTCGCCGCCAGGTAACCGCCGTCCATTTTCCAGATCATCTGGCCGCTGCCGAACTGGTTGTAGTCATCCACTGTGACGATGCGGTGGCCGCGGCGGCGCAGCTCTTCCACCACCGCGGCGGGGAAATGGTCTTCGACGCTGACGTCCATGCCCTGCACCCAGCGGAAGCGCGGGCCGTCGCAGGCCGCTTGGGGGTTTTGTCCATAATCCGCGATGCGCACCATCACCTGCGCATGGCCTTGCGGCTGCATGGTGCCGCCCATCACGCCGAAGCTCATGACCGGTTTGCCCGCCTTGGTGACAAAGCCCGGGATGATGGTCTGGTAGGGGCGCTTCTTCGGCCCGACGCGGTTCGGGTGGCCTTCCTGCATCACGAAGGTGGCGCCGCGGTTCTGCAGCGAGATTCCCGTGCCCGGCACCACCACGCCCGAGCCGAATCCCATGTAGTTCGACTGGATCATCGACACCATCATCCCCGAGGCATCGGCCGCGGTGAGGTAGACCGTGCCGCCCTTCGGCGGGATGCCTGCGGCGAACGGTTGCGCCTTTTTCCGGTCGATGAGTTTCGACCTTTCCTTCAGGTAATTCGCGTCCAGCAGTTTGCCGGGGGCGAAAGGCATGTAATCGATGTCGGCGACGTAGGCCTGCGCGTCGGCGAAGGCGAGCTTCACGGCCTCGATCTGCAGGTGGAAGCTGTCGGCGGAATCCACCGGGATCGAGGCGATGTCGAAGTGCTCGAGGATGCCGAGGGCGATCAGCGCCACGATGCCCTGGCCATTGGGCGGAATCTCGTGGATGGTGTAGCCGCGGTAGTCCTGCTGCAACGTCCCGACCCAGTCGGATTTGTGCGCGGCGAGGTCCGTCATGCGCATCGCGCCGCCGTGCTGCCTGGCAAAGGCCTCGATTTTCTCCGCCAACTCGCCGCTGTAGAACGCAGCGCCTTTGCTGGCGGCGATTTTCTCCAGCGTCGCCGCGTGGTGGGGAAACCTGAACACTTCGCCCACGGCCGGCGGCCGGCCGCCAGGCATGAAGGCCTCGGAAAATCCCGGCTGCACCTTGAGTTCATTCACCTGCGCCGCCCATTGCCCGGCAATCGTCGGCGACACCATGAAGCCCTCGCGGCCGTAGCGGATCGCGGTTTCGAACAAGCGCTCAAAGGGCAGCTTGCCGAACTTCGCGTGCAGCTCCACCCAGGCCGAAACGCAGCCCGGCACGCTCACCGAATTCCAGCCGCGTACCGGCACCTTGCCGTCCTTGGCGAAGAATTCCGGCGTCCAGCCCGCCGGCGAGCGGCCCGAAGCGTTCAGGCCATGCAGCTTGTTGCCGTCCCAGACGATTGCATAGGCGTCCGAGCCGATGCCGTTGGAAACCGGCTCCACCAGCGTCAGCGTGATCGCCGTGGCGACGATCGCGTCCACGGCGCTGCCGCCCGCGGCAAGCATCTGCACGCCGGCCTGCGCGGCAAGCGGCTGCGAGGTGGCGACGACATTGCGCGCCAGCAGCGGCTTGCGCGGCCAAGCGTAGGGGTTCTTCCAGGAAAAGGGCAGGCTCATGGGACGTAATTGTAAGCGGCGGGAGCGAGGCGTCCTTATCCGAATGAGGGAATTTCGCTGCGGAAATCCGATATTCCGGCGTCTCGGGCATCTGTCCGGTGGCGCGGTCGTGGGTGCCGGCCTTGCGCTCCAGATCATCCAGCCGTTAGGCTTCACAGATCGTGATTCCGACCGACGTTGAAAGGTTCGTCAAACCCGCGAGCATGAAGACGAGAATCAGGGACTACACGCCTTTGCTCAGAGAGGCGATTGTGGAAGCAAGGGCCGCCGGCTTCGAAATTGCAGCGAACGATCTGGAACAGGCCTCCACTGCGGCGTTCACCACGTCATCGGAAATGCTCCAGGAACACGGTCTCGCCATCAAGCGCTTCCTGAAGGCGACGCGCGACGCATTGCCACGCTCAACCAGCGAAAAACTCAAGTCATGTCTGACAGAGACGGAGCTGGCGAGAACCGGTTGGCGAAAGCTCTTGGCACTTCTGAGACGACGGCCTGCGGCCTGAGCCTTCCGGAGACAGCCTGGAAGGGGCGGGCACTAGAAAGATAGAACCACCCGGCCGAGCACCTTGCCGGCCTTCAGTTCCTCGAGGATCGCGTTCACCTCGGCCGCCGGCCGAGTGGCGACGGGAGTGGGCTTTAGCTTTTTCTTTTTCGCCAGCGCCACCACTTCCTTCAGTTCCTGCAGGTTGCCGACGTAGGAACCCACGAGGCCGATCGCGCGCTGCGCGAATGGCGGCAGCGGATGCACCAGTTCGCCGCCGAAGAGGCCGCACAGCACCAGGCGTCCGCCCTTTCTTAGCGCGCCCAGGCCGAGAGCGACGGTGGCGGGCATGCCGACCAAGTCGATGGCGCCGGCAAGGCTGCCCATCGCGAGCGACGCGAGCTTCTGCGCCGCATCGGGGGAGCGCGTGTCCAGCGTCAGTTTCGCGCCGAGGCTTTTTGCCGCCTCGAGCTTGCCGGGGTCGATGTCGCAGGCGACGATATTCTTCACGCCCTTGGCGCGCAGCACCGAGACGCACACCAGGCCCAGGCCACCGCAGCCGATCACCGCGACCCAGTCCTTCGGCCCCAGTTCCGGCAGCTTCGCGCAGGCGCTGTAGGTGGTGAGGCCGGAACAGGCGAGGGTGGAGGCGAAGGCGTCGTCGACGCCGCTCGAGTCGACGAGGTATTTCGGATGCGGGATCAGGACGTGGCTCGCGTAGGCGCCGGGCCGTGTCACGCCGAGGTAGCGGATTCCGGAAACGCAGAAGTTGTCCTGGCCCGCCTTGCAGATGCCGCATTTGCCGCAGCCGATCCAGGGATAGACGATGCGCTGTTGGCCGATCTTCACGTTCCTGGCTTTTGGTCCAACAGCCTCGACAACCCCAAACGGCTCGTGGCCGAGCGTGAAGGGCGGCACGCAGCCACGGTCTTTCACGTAGAAGCGCTTGCCGCCGCCCAGCTCGAAGTAGCCGTCCCAGATATGCAGGTCGGAGTGACACACACCCGACCGTGTGATGCGCACGAGAACTTCCGTGCCTGTCGGTTTGGGCGTTTCCTTGAGGATTTTTTGCAGCGGCCTGCCGTGCTCGACGACGTCGTAGCTGATCATGCTTTCCCCGATGTAGTTAGTGCCTGGTCGATGTCCCAGAGGATGTCGTCGAGCGATTCGATGCCCACCGACATGCGGACCATGTCGGGCTTGACGCCGGCCTTCAGCTGCTCCTCGTCGCTCATCTGGCGGTGCGTGGTCGAGGCCGGATGGATGATCAGCGTCTTCGCGTCGCCGATGTTCGCGAGGTGGCTCATGAATTGCGAGGCGTCGATGAAACGCTCGCCCGCCTTCGCTCCGCCCTTCACGCCGAAGTTCAGCAGGCCCGAGGCGCCTTTGGGAAGATATTTTTTCGCCAGCGAAAAATACTTGTTGTCCGGCAGCCCCGGATAGTTCACCCACGCCACGAGCGGATGGTCCTGCAGGTACTTGGCCACCGCGAGCGCGTTCGAGCAATGCCGGTCCATGCGCACCGGCAGGGATTCGAGGCCCTGCAGCAGCAGCCAGGCGGAGAGCGGCGAGAGCGCCGGGCCGAAGGTGCGCATAGTCTCCATGCGCGCCTTCATGGTGAAGCCGAAGTCGCCGAAGGTTTCGTGGAAGATGACGCCGTGGTAGCCGGGCGAGGGCGTGGTGAACTCGGGGAACTTGCCGCTGCCCCAGTCGAACCTGCCGGATTCCACGATTACGCCGCCCATGGTCGTGCCGTGGCCGCCGATGTACTTGGTCGCCGAATGCACCACGATGTCCGCGCCCCAGTCCATCGGCCGGCACAGGTAGGGCGAAGGCACGGTGTTGTCCACCACCAGCGGAATATCATGGCCGCGCGCAATGCGCGCGAGCGCCTCGACGTCGACAATATTGATGAGCGGATTGCCGAGGGTTTCTGCGTAGAGGAGTTTGGTATTGGGTTTTATCGCTTCAGAGAATTTTTCCGGATTGTCGGGATGAACAAAAGTCGTATCAATACCCAACTTCTTCAAGTTCACCCCGAGCAGCGTGTGCGTGCCGCCGTACAGCGTGGAGGCCGAGACGATGTGGTCGCCGGCCTTGCACAGCGTCAGGATCGCGGTGGCTTCGGCCGCCTGGCCGGTGGCGCAGGCGAGCGCTGCGCGGCCGTTCTCGATCGCCGCCATTCGTTCCTCGAACACCGCCACGGTCGGATTCGAGATCCGCGAATAGACGTTGCCGAAGGTCTGCAGGTTGAACAGGCTCGCCGCATGCTCCGCGGAGTCGAACACGAAGGAGGTGGTCTGGTAAATCGGCGCCGCGCGCGCGCCGGTGGCCGCATCCGGAATCTGCCCGGCGTGCAGGCAAAGCGTCTCGAATCCGTACTTGCGGTCGGCCATCGGCGGATTCTAGCGGCAGTCCGCTAGGGCGAGGCCACGCGTCATTCCCCTGGTTTGTCCTGCGGTTCCGTGTTCGGCTTGACCGCCGCGCGCCGGTACTGGGAGGGCGGAATGCCGACCTGCTGCTGGAAAAAGCGGGTGAAATTCGATTGCGCGGAGAAACCCAGTTCGGCCGACGCATCGGCGATCTTGCCGCTGCCCGAAGACAGCTTCGAGATCGCCGACGCGATGCACAGCAGGTCGAGGTAGGCGCGCGGCGATCGTCCCGTGGAGAGCTGGAACAGGTCGTAGAAGCGCGAGCGCGAAAGGCCTACGCGACTCGCGAGCTCGTTCATGTTGACTTCCTTGTTCGGGTGCGCGCGCAACAGAGCCAGCGCCTTGCGGATCCGGTTGTCGGCGAACGGCGAGCCGCGCCAGTAGCGAGCGCCGGAGGCGCGTCGCGCGAGACAGCTCTCCACGATCGAGAGCATCAGCTCCTGCAGCATGAACTCCAGCCGCTCGTGCGACAGGAACTGGTCGTTCAGAACCTCGATCACCAGCGTGTCCGTGAGCTGGCGGATACGCTGGCTGATGGACTCGCTGCTGGAGGCGAACGGCCGCCCGACGACGTCGAATACCGCCGGGAAACGGCTGCGCAGCCAGTCCTCGGAGGCCTGGAAGACGAACAACTGGGCGTGCCCGCCGGCCGCGAGCATTGCCTGACTGATGGCGCCGGGGTTCAGGAATAGCAGGTTGTCGTGCGTCAGCCGCAGCTGCTCGCCATCCACCAGGATATCGAGGCCGGCGCCTTCCTGCAGGATCATGACCTGCGGCCTCGATCAACTGCAGCCGCCCGAAACTGCCGTCGAAAATCCGGATGGAGCGCGCCATGAAGGCCACTTTAGCGGCTGGCGGGGATTCCCGCTAGGGGGAAGCAGAGATAGTTAAAAAAGGTCAATAAGCCAGCCAGCGCGGCCTTTTGGCGGAGATCACCCGCGTATTGACTCCCACCCAGTTGAGTCCGCCGAAGAGCCGCCCATGCTCGATCTTGACGCAGCGGTCCATGACGATCTCCATGCCGGCGGCGCGCGCCTTGGCGGCGGCCTCGGCGTTTGTGACGCCCAGCTGCTGCCACAGCACCCGGGCGCCGATCGCAATGGCGTCCTCGGCGACCGGCATCACGTCCGCGGTCTTGCGGAACACGTCCACCAGGTCCACTTTTTCCGGGATGTCGCGCAGCGAGGCGTAGCATTTCTGCCCGAGCACTTCCGCATACTGCGGATTGACCGGGATCACGCGGTAGCCGTGCTCGAGCATGTACTTGGCGGCAAAGTAGCTCGGCCGGTGCCAGTTCGCCGACAGGCCGACGACCGCCAGTACCCGGCTCTCTTTCAGGATGCGGCGCAGCGAAACGATGTCGTCGGTGGGTTTCGTGTTCACGGCCGCCACTATAATCGAAGCGTGAAACCAGACCTCAAGACGAGGCACGGCGGCAGGATCCTCGCCGATGCGCTCGCCGGCCACGGCGTGCGCATCGCATTCGGCGTGCCGGGGGAGAGCTTCCTGCCGGTGCTCGACGGGCTGCACGACGTGCGCGACAAGCTGAAATTCGTGATCTGCCGCCAGGAAGGCGGCGCATCCTACATGGCCGAGGCCTGGGCCAAACTCACCGGCGAGCCGGGCGTGCTGTTCGTTACGCGCGGCCCCGGCGCCACCAACGGCGCGGTCGGCGTGCATACCGCGTACCAGGATTCGACGCCGATGGTGGTGTTCGTGGGCCAGGTCGGCAACGATTTCGTCGAGCGCGAGGCGTTCCAGGAAATCGACTACCGGCGCATGTACGGGCCGCTCACCAAGTGGGTGGCGCAGATCGACCGCGCCGAGCGCATTCCAGAATACGTGAGCCACGCGTTTCATACCGCGACCGCGGGACGGCCCGGGCCGGTGCTGCTCGCCCTGCCCGAGGACATGCTCTTTTCCGAGGCGGCGGTGGTGGACGCACCGCGCTTCCGTACGCCGCGCGCCGCGCCTTCGCCCGGCGACATGAAAGAACTCGAGCGCCTGCTCGCGCTCGCCAAGCGACCGTTCGTGCTGGCCGGCGGCGGCGGCTGGACGAAGCAGGCGGCAGACGCATTGCGCGCCTGGGCGGAGACCAGCGGCATCGCGGTGGGCTGTGCCTTCCGTTGCCAGGATTACTTCGACAACCGGCATCCGAACTACGCGGGCGACGTCGGCATCGGCATCAATCCGAAACTCGCGCAGCGCGTGAAGGACGCCGACCTGCTGCTGGTCATCGGTGCGCGCCTCGGGGAAATGACCACCGGCGGCTACACGCTGCTCGAGGTCCCGGTGCCGAAACAGAAGTTGGTGCACGTGCATGCCGGGGCCGAGGAATTGGGCAGGGTCTACCAGGCCACGCTGCCGATCAATTCGAATTGCGAGGAGTTCGTTCTCGCTCTTTCGAAGCTGAAAACACCTATATGGAAAGAACAAGCCGAGTCGGCGCACAACGAATATCTCGCCTGGAACAAGCCCATTCCGATGCCCGGCGCGCTGCACTACGGCGAAGTCATCGCCTGGCTGTCGCAGAACCTGCCCGAGGACGCGATCGTCACCAACGGCGCGGGCAATTTCGCCAGTTGGCTGCACCGGCATTTCCAGTATCGGGGGTGGCAGAGCGGATGGCGCACGCAGCTCGGGCCCACCAGCGGTTCGATGGGCTACAGCGTGCCCGCCGCGGTGGCGGCGAAGATAGCGGCGCCCGGGCGTACCGTGGTCGCGATCGCCGGCGACGGCGAGTTCCTCATGAACGGGCAGGAGTTCGCCACCGCCATGCAGTACGGCGCGGCGATCATCGTGCTGGTGGTGAACAACGGCATGTACGGCACGATCCGGATGCACCAGGAGCGAGAGTATCCGGGCCGCGTTTCGGGCACAGAGCTGGCGAATCCCGATTTCGCCGCCTATGCGCGCGCGTTCGGCGGCCATGGCGAAACTGTGGAGCACAGCGCGGATTTTGTGCCGGCATTTCAGCGCGCAGTGGCCTCGGGAAAACCCGCGATCCTGGAGCTCAGGATCGACCCCGAGGCGATCACGCCCTCGGCCACGCTCTCCGGCCTGCGCGCCGCGGCGCTGGCGAGGAAATAACTATCTCGTCATGGCGACGAATTTCTCGTCGTCCTGCAGGTCGCGCTCGAATTTCAGGAATTCCCAGTAGCCGCAGGATTTGACGTAGGGATAGCTGCGGCAGGTGGCCGGACGCGCTTCGTAGACCGTGCAGCGTCTGGCCTTGATATCGAAAAACCGGCACACGGTGCCGAAAAATTCATCCTTCTGCTTGCGCAGGCCACGCACCTTCTCTTCCTTGTCGTACAGGGTGAAGCGTTCCTCGGCGGTTTCGTAATCGACATCGAAGTGCTTCGCGAGCCGGGCAATGTCGGACTTCGAGACTTCGATTAGGGGATAGCTGCAGCAGTAGCCCGGGCATTTGCTGCAGTCGTAGGACTTCTCGTTTTTCATGTTCTTTGGCAGGTGTGGAAAAGGCGCGCATTGTACGCGAGTTGCGTTTAACCCTTTCGGCGCAGCCCTTCGTTTCATTCCTTGTACCCACACTTGGAGGAAGGCCGATGAAATCCCTGAAGCTTGCCTGCGCGGCGCTGCTCACCGCTTTTTCCGCCCATGCCGCCGCGCTCGGCGGTCTGGCCGATGTCACCCTGTTCGATCGCAGCGACGGGCGGCAGCTGCCCGTCTACTGGCACGAAGGCCGGGCGAATGTGGTCGGCAAGCCCGGCAACGAGTACGCGGTGCGCATCCGCAACCGCCAGCGCGAGGACGTGCTGGGGGTGATCTCGGTAGACGGCGTGAACGTGATTACGGGCGAGACCGCTGCTGCGCCGCAGAGCGGCTACGTCTTCGCGCCGTACCGGCAGTTCGACATCGGTGGCTGGCGCAAGAACCTCGTCTCGACCGCCGCGTTCTACTTCACGTCGCTGCCGGATTCCTACGCCGCACGCACCGGGCGCCCCGACAACGTGGGCGTGATCGGCGTGGCGTTCTACCGCAGGAAAGTGGAGCCCGCGCCGATGTCCCAGCCCGCACCGTTCGCCCCGGGCCTGCTTTCCAGGAAGGAAGCGGCGAGCAGCGCGGGCGCGCCTGCAGAGGCGCAGAGCTCGCCGCGCGCCGCGGAGCGCGACGATCGCCTCGGTACCGGCCATGGCCGCATCGAGACCTCGCACACGCGCCATGTCGGCTTCGAGCGCGCCACGAGCGAGCCCGCCGAGACCGTCACCATCTACTACGACAGCTACCGCAATCTGCTCGCGTGCGGGATCATTCCGCCGCAGGCGCACCGGCCAGCGCCGAATCCGTTCCCGGGTTTCGTCGCCGACCCACCCGCGTAAACTGGGGGCAATGGAGGCCGGCGACGAACAACTCATGCTCGCATACCGCGAAGGCGACGCCGGCGCCTTCGATCAGCTCTACCAGCGCCACAAGGGCGCGCTTTTCCGCTTTGTCCTGCGCAGCGTCCGGGACCGGGCGACAGCCGAAGAGCTTTACCAGGAGATCTGGATGCGGGCGATCGAGGCACGCGCCCGCTACGAGGTCCAGGCGAAATTCACCACCTGGCTGTATACGATCGCCCACAACCGCCTCGTGGACCACTGGCGCAAGCGCGGCCTCACGCTCGTATCCCTGGACCAGGAAGAATCGGGGCAGGCTGAACCTCGCGCTGGCGCCGACTACGAACCGCACCGCATGCTTGAAGCAAAGCAAACCCTGGCGCGCTTTGCGCGCGCGTTCGAGGCCCTGCCGGCCGCGCAGCGCGAGGCTTTCCTGCTGCACGAAGAGGCGGGCATGAGCGTGGCCGAGATCGCGCACGCGACCGGCGCCGGCGAGGAGGCCGCGAAGAGCCGCCTGCGCTACGCTTTGTCCAAGCTGAAAGAGGCGGTGGCCGATGACTGAAGAGCGTGATGCGGATGTTTCGGCGGCCTACCGCGGGTTGGGCGCGGAGGAGCCGCCGCGGGCGCTGGACGATGCCATCCTCGCCGCCGCGCGCCGGTCTACCTCGTCATGGAGCAAACGCTGGGCGATGCCGCTGTCGCTCGCGGCCGTCGTCGTTCTTTCGGTCACGGTCACGCTGCGCATCCAGCACGAACAGCCGGAGATTGCCGGACCGGCGCCGGCCGCGAAACAGGAGGCGAAATCCCAAGTGCAAGCGCGCGCGGAGGCTGCAAAGGTGTCGGCCGCAGAAGCGGCCAAGCCGATGGTCGCGAAGTCCACGGAAATTTCGCGGCCATCCTTGCCCAAACCATTTCCGGCCAAGGAGGAGGGCGTCGTGGCCGAACGCCGGATTCCAGCCGCACCGCAGGCGGCCGAATCCGCGCCTGCCTCCGTGCCATCCGCCGGTCTGTCCTCGCGCGCCGACGACGCACGCGTGCCGCAGGCGGGTCCGACACCGATGCTGGCGAAGCGCTCCGCCGCGCAGGGAAATCTGCAAATTGAAACGCCGGAACGCGAACTGGAGCGCATCGCCGAGCTGCGCCGGCAGGGCAGGCAGGACGAGGCGGACAGGGCGCTCGCGGAATTCCGCAAACGCTATCCGGACTACAGGATTCCCGAGGAAATGCGCCTGCGCGTCGAGCGGCGCTAGGTTTTCGGTTTTTCCCCGGAGGCTTGGAGGAACACGGCGCAGGAGTCGAGCTTGCCGAGCTGCGCGCGGCGCGCCGCCTGGAACTGGCTGCGCACCAGCGAGGCGAGCGGTGCCGGGCGGTCGAGCTCCTGTGCCAGGGCGAGAAAATAGCGCAGGTCCTTGTCCATCAACTCGAGCTGGAACTGCGGCGAGAAGTCGCGCTTCAACATTTTCGGCAGCTTGGTCTTCATCACGCGCGAGCCGGCGGCGCCCTCGCCAAGAACCTCCATCGTTGCATCGAGGTCGAGGTGCGCTGCTTCCGCCATCTGCGCGGCCTCGGCGACCGCCGTGATGAGCGAAGCCGATAGCATGTTGTTGATGAGTTTCAACGTCGCGCCGGCGCCCGTATCGCCGATGCGCCGCACCATGCGCCCCATCGCGAGCAGCACCGGCTGCGCCTTGTCGAACGCGGCCTTGTCGCCGCCGACCAGGATCACCAGCTCCTTGCCCTGCGCCTGCATGATCGAGCCGGACACCGGCGCATCGAGGTAGACGATCCCCTTCGCTGCCGCGGCCTTGGCGACTTCGCGCGACATCGCAGGCGTATTGGTGCTGGAATCGAGAATGATCGTGCCTGCCGCTGCGGCGCCGACAATTCCGGCAGCCCCCAGCATCACCTCGCGCGTCGCGGTGTCGTCCGAAACGATCGAGCACACGAACTCCGCGCCCTTCGCCGCTGCGGCCGGCGAATCGCACACCTCGATGCCCTTGTCGGCGAACGGTTTGGTCTTCGCCCTGTCCCTGTTGTAGACGCGCAGCTTGTGCCCCGCCGCGTGCAGGTTCATCGCCATGCGCGATCCCATCGCGCCCAAACCTATGAATGCCACTGTGCTCATCGATTTCCTCTCATCTGCTCTTGGGTTGAGGCAGCAATTTTGCCAGTTCGGCGCCGTGCAGCAGGCGGATGTTGTTCGTGGCCGCGAATGCGATGGCGTTGTCGGAGATCTCGCCCGCGGCGACGTAGATGCATTCGCGCGCCCGGCGTGCGGTATCAAGCTCACGCAGCGGCTCGATACCGGTACGCGCGACTTTCCAGCGCTTGCAGGACACCAGTGAAACGCGCCCCGCTTTGGTCAATTCGAGATCGGCGCCGGCGATGTTCGGGCGGCTCACGGTGTAGCCGTCGCGGCGGAAGGCGGCTTCGAGAGCGGACGAGAACTCATCCCAGGACATCGAGCGCAGCGATTCGAGTGTCGCGGCGATCTTCTCGGCGCTGGGCGCGCGCAGCTGCTGCCAGGCGGTATAGCAGCCGATGACGAGGAACGGTAGCGCGGCGAAGATCCCGTAGAGCGCGTAGGCCTCGGGCAGTGCCATCTTCGCTAGCGCGAAAATTCCAGCGGCGACGGCGATGCTGATCCACCACGGCGAGCGCAGCAGGACCGCGAACAGCGAGTTCTTGTTCATTGCCAAGGAAAAAAGGGGGCAAGCCCCTTTTTTTCAATGATGCAGGATCTTCGAGAGGAACAGCTGCGCGCGCTCGGAGCGCTGGGTGCCGAAAAAGTCGTCCTTGGTGCAGTCTTCGATGATCTTGCCCGCGTCCATGAAGATCACGCGGTGCGCGACGCGCTTGGCGAAGCCCATCTCGTGCGTCACCACCATCATGGTCATGCCTTCCTGGGCGAGCTGCACCATGACGTCGAGCACCTCGTTGATCATCTCCGGGTCGAGGGCCGAGGTCGGCTCGTCGAACAGCATCGCGATCGGGTCTATGGAGAGGGCGCGCGCGATCGCCACCCGCTGCTGCTGGCCGCCCGAGAGCTGGCCGGGGAACTTGTCCTTGTGCGCCATCAGGCCGACCCGGTCGAGGAGCTTCAGGGCCTTGTCGCGCGCCGCCTCTGGCGTGCGGCCGAGCACCTTGATCTGGGCGAGCGTCAGGTTCTCCGTGACCGAGAGGTGCGGAAACAGCTCGAAGTTCTGGAACACCATGCCGATGCGCGAGCGCAGCTTGGGCAGGTCGGTCTTCGGGTCGCCAACCGAAATGCCGTCCACGGTGATTTCGCCCTTCTGGAACGGCTCGAGCGCGTTGACGCACTTGATGATGGTGGACTTGCCGCTGCCCGAGGGGCCGCAGACCACCACCACTTCGCCCTTCTTCACTTCAGTGGAGCAGTCGGTCAGTACCTGGAAGCTGCCGTACCACTTGCTGATGTTCTTGATGGAGATCATGACGGGCCCGTTTTCCTGTGGCTTAGCGGATGATGGCGATCCGGCTCTGCAGCTGCTTGACCAGCAACGACAGGCCGAAGGAGATGATGAAGTAGACCACGGCGACGAAGGTGTACATCTCGACCAGGCGGTAGTCGCGGTTCGCGACCTTGGCGGCGGCGCCGAGGAAGTCGGTGGCCGAGATCACGTAAACGAGCGAGGTGTCCTGGAACAGGATCACGGTCTGCGTCAGCAGCACCGGCAGCATGTTGCGGAAGGCCTGCGGCAGCACGATTTTGCCCATCGTGAGCCAGTAGTTGAGCCCCAGCGCGTAGCCGGCCCAGACCTGGCCGCGCGCCACCGACTGGATGCCGGCGCGCATGATTTCGCAGTAATACGCGGCCTCGAACATGGTGAAGGTGATGAGGCAGGACATGAAGGAGCCGACCTTGACCGGGTCCTTGGCGCCGATGGCCCAGGCGCCGATGTAGGGCACGAGGAAGAAGAACCAGAAAATCACCAGCACCAGCGGCAGCGAGCGCATCAGGTTGACGTAGCCGCCCGCGGCATAAGACAGGATGCTGAACCTGGAGAGCCGCATCATCGCCAGCAGCGTGCCGAAGAAAATGCCGCCCACCATCGCCAGCGCCGTCAGCGTCAGCGTGAACGTCATGCCGTCGCGGAACAGATAGACCCAGGAGCGCTGGATGACGTCGAAGTCGTAGCCGCTCATCGCTCAATCCGCATCAGTGTCCACCCGCGGTTGGCGAAGCGCTGATCAATCCGGGCACGCGTACCTTCTTCTCCAGCGCGCGCATGCCGTACACCACCACCAGGTTGGTGAGCAGGTAGATCACGGTGGCGGCGGCAAAGGCCTCGAATACCTTGAAGCTGAACTCCTGCATCGCGCGCGCGCGGCCGGTGAGCTCCAGCAGGCCGATGGTCAGCGCGACCGAGGAGTTCTTGATCACGTTCATGAATTCAGAGGTCAGTGGCGGCAGGACGATGCGGAACGCTTGCGGCAGCAGCACGAAGCGGTAGTTCTGCCCGAGCGTGAGCCCGAGCGCGGTACCCGCCATGCCCTGGCCGCGCGACAGCGAGCCGATACCCGATTTCACCTGTTCGGCAATGCGCACCGAGGTATACAAGCCGAGGCACATCACCGCAGGCAGGTAGGAGCCCCAGGGTGGCGCCATCTGCTTCACCCAGTCGCCCAGCGCCTTGGGCAGCAACTCGGGCACGACGAAGAACCACAGGAACATCTGCACGATCAGCGGCACGTTGCGGAAAATCTCGACGTAGGCGTTGCCCAGGCGCACCACCCATTTGTGCGGCGTGGTGCGCAGGGTGCCAACCACCGAGCCGATCGCCAGTGCGATCACCCAGGCGGCGAGCGCCGTGGCGAGCGTCCAGCCCAGGCCGATGACCAGGTACTTGATATAGATGCCCGTGCCGCCGGGCTCGGCAGCAAGGTAAATACTCCATTCCCAGTTGTAGTTCACGTGAAACTCAACCCGTGCTCAACGAAAAACGGGGAACCTGAGTTCCCCGTTAGTTAGCCGAGTCAGCTTATTCGTAGACCTTTGGATCGCCCGAGGAGGTGGGATTGGCGACGACCTTCTTGAACGCCGCCGTCATCGGCAGATTCATGTTCACGCCCTTGGGCGGAACCGGCTTCTCGAACCACTTCGAGTAGATGGCGTTGATTTCTCCGGACTTGTAGATCCGGGTCATGGCGGCGTCCACCACTGCCTTGAACGCTTTGTCGTCCTTGCGCAGCATGACGCCGTAGGGTTCGACCGACAGCGCCACGGACGAAATCTCGTAATCGGCGGGCGCGCGCGACTGGGCCGCAAGGCCTGCGAGGATGATGTCGTCCATCACGAACGCCACCGCGCGCCCCGTCTCCACCATCTGGAAGGCTTCCGGGTGGCCGTTGGCCGAGATGATGTTCATGCCAAGATTCTGCGCAGCGTTGATTTCGGTGATCTGCTTGATGTTGGTCGAACCCGCCGTCGAGACGATGGTCTTGCCCTTAAGATCCGCGAGGGACTTCAGGTTCGAGGACTTCTTCGATGCCCAGCGGTTGGCGGTGACGAAATGCGTGATCGTGAACCACA
Source organism: Betaproteobacteria bacterium (assembly GCA_009693345.1). Taxonomy (GTDB): domain Bacteria; phylum Pseudomonadota; class Gammaproteobacteria; order Burkholderiales; family SG8-39; genus RBG-16-66-20. The sequence continues at coordinate 17,603 of SHXL01000004.1, read as the reverse complement.
CCTGTTCCTGGCGCGGGATGTTGTTGGTGGTCGAGCCGCACTCCAGGTCGATGGTGCCGTTTGCCATCAGCGGGATGCGGTTGGCCGAAGTGACCAGCTGGTACTTAACGTCGATTTTCGGCAGCTTCAGTTCAGCCTTCACCGCATCGACGATCTTCACGCACAGGTCCATGGCGTAGCCGATGGGCTGCTGCTTGTCGTCGTAATAGGACAAGGGCAGCGAGGCGTCGCGGTGGCCGATGGTGATGCTGGCGCTGTCCTTGACTTTCTTCAGCGTGCCTTCCTGCGCGGCGGCGCCGAAGCTGATCAGCGCGACGAGTGAAAGTGCCGTGATTGCGATCCGTTTCATTGAAGCCTCCCTGTTGAGCAGGATTGAATTCTAATGAACCCTCCCGGACTTGCCTAGCTATTCACCCATTGCGACGCCCTCGCGGCGCGGGTCTGCACCCCCGGCCAGCCCCTGCGGGGTGCGCACGATCCCGTGCAGGCCGCTGTTCAGTTCCACTGCCTCCACGGGGTGCCCGAGAGCGCGCAGTGCGGCCGCAATATTCTCCAGAGCCGTGCCTTTTTCGAGCTCCGTTTCCCGGTTGCGGCTGCCCATGTTCGGTGCGGCGATCGCCTGCTGGATGTCGAGGTTCCAATCCAGCACGCCGACCAGGGTCTTGGCGACATAGTTGATGATCGCGCTGCCGCCCGGGGATCCTACGGTCATCAAGAATGCACCACCCGGGGCAAAGACGAAGGTCGGCGACATCGTGCTGCGCGGGCGCTTGCCCGGTTCGACGCGGTTGGCGGCCAGCTTGCCGCCTTCATCCGGGAGCGGCGAAAAATCGGTGAGTTCGTTGTTGAGCAGGAAGCCGCGGACCAGAATACGGCTGCCGAACGGCGATTCGATGGTGGTGGTCATCGCGATGGCGTTGCCCCACGCGTCCACCACCGAGATGTGGCTGGTGCCGGCGGCCTCCACGGTGGCGTCGGCGCCCATCGCGGCGCGCGCCCCGGCTGGAGCACCCGGCAAAGCGCGGACCATGCTTCGCCTGGGGTTCACCAGCTGCGCGCGCCCGCGCAGGTATTCCGGATCGATCAGTCCGGCCGCCGGGACGCGTACGAAATCCGGGTCGCCGACGTAGTGGTCGCGGTCCGCGTAGGCGAGCCGCCCGGCTTCGGTGAACAGGTGCGCCGCGCCGCTCGATCCCGGGCGCAGCCCGGCGAGCGGGAAGCGCTCCAGCACGCCGAGGATCGCGAGCACGCCGATGCCCCCCGATGACGGCGGCGGCATGCCGCAGATCCGGTAGCCGCGATAGCCGCCGCAGATTGGCTCCCGCTCCACCGCGCGGTAGGCGGCTAGGTCCTGCTCGGTGAGGTCCCCGGGGCGAGGATGCGCGGCGACTGCGGCGACCATGTCGCGCGCGACGGCTCCGAGGTAAAACGCATCCGGACCCTGCAACACGATCTGGCGCAGCAGCGCGGCGAACGGAGGATTCCTCAGCCGGTAGCCGACCGGCAGGGGACTGCCGTCCGGCAGATGGAAATACGCGCGGGTGGCGGCATTGATGCGCAGTATTGGGTCGGACTCGATCAGCGCGTGCAGCCGCGGCGAGACCCGGAAACCGTCCTCGGCGAGGCGGATCGCGGGTTCGAACAGCCTTGCCCACGCCAGGCGGCCGTGTTTCCCGTGCGCGAGGCGCAACACGCGCAGCAGGCCCGGCACGCCGACCGATCTTCCCGAGTTGATCGCCTCGCCGATGGGCATCGGCTTGCCATCGGGCTGAAGGAACCGGTCGGCACGCGCTGCGGCGGGCGCCGTCTCGCGGCCGTCGTAGGCCGACACGCGCCGCGCGGTCTCGTCCCAGTGCAGGATGAACGCGCCCCCGCCGATGCCCGAAGATTGCGGTTCGGTTAGGTTGAGCACGAGCTGGGCGGCGATCGCGGCGTCGAGCGCGCTGCCGCCAGCGCGCAGCATCTCCAGCCCGGCCTGCGAGGCGTGCGGATTGGCGGTGGCGATCATGAATTGCCTTGCATGTGCCGCCCGGCTTTCCTCGCCAGGAGCGGAGGGAAAGAAAAGCAGCAGCGCGACGCCAAGTGCCAGGGCAGGAATAGAATTCATGCAGGAGACAGTATGACCCAGCCGTTCCGCATCGAGCACGACCTGATTGGCGACCGGCAGGTCCCGGCCGATGCCTACTACGGCGTGCATAGCCTGCGGGCGCTGGAGAACTTTCCGATCACCGGGACCGCGATCTCGATCTACCCGGACCTGGTGGAGGCGCTCGCTTGCGCAAAGCAGGCCGCCGCAATCGCCAATCGCGAGCTGGGATTGCTCGATGGCGAGCGCGCCGACGCCATCGTCCGCGCCTGCGAGGAGATCCGCGGCGGTGCGCTGCTCGACGAATTCGTCGTCGACGTGATCCAAGGCGGGGCGGGCACCTCGACCAACATGAACGCCAACGAGGTGATCGCGAACCGGGCGCTCGAGCTGCTCGGCGCGCGCAAGGGGGATTACGCGCGCCTGCACCCTCTGGATCACGTCAATCTTTCGCAGAGCACCAACGATGTCTATCCCACGGCGGTGAAGGTGGCGCTGCAGTTCGGCATCCGGCGATTACTCGGTGAAATGGGCTTTTTAAGAAAAGAATTTGAACTAAAAGCGGCCGAGTTCTCCGATGTGCTCAAAATCGGCCGCACCCAGTTGCAGGACGCGGTACCGATGACGCTCGGCCAGGAATTCTCGACCTACGCGGTGATGCTGCAGGAGGACGAAAGCCGGCTCGGCGAGGCGGCAAGCCTGATCCGCGAGGTCAACCTGGGCGCCACTGCCATCGGCACCGGCATCAACGCGCATCCGGAATACTCGGCGCGCGTTACGCGCACGCTGTCCGAAATCGCCGGCGTGGAGCTGATCGTGTCGCCCAATCTCATCGAAGCGACCCAGGACGCCGGTTCCTTCGTCCAGCTCTCCGGCGTGCTGAAGCGCGTCGCGGTGAAGCTCTCCAAGGTCTGCAACGACCTGCGGCTGTTGTCCTCGGGCCCGCGCGCCGGCATCGGCGAGATCAACCTGCCCGCGGTGCAGGCGGGCTCCTCGATCATGCCCGGCAAGGTGAACCCTGTGATTCCCGAGGTCGTGAACCAGGTGGCCTTTGAAGTCATCGGCAACGACATCACCGTCACCATGGCCGCGGAAGGCGGCCAGCTGCAATTGAACGCCTTCGAGCCGATCATCGCGCACAGCCTGTTCAAGAGCATTTCGCACCTCGCGGCCGCCTGCCGCACGCTGTCCGAGCGCTGCGTGCGGGGCATCACGGCGAACCGCGAACGCGCGCGCCGCCTGCTAGACGATTCCACCGCGCTGGTCACCGCGCTCAATCCGTACATCGGCTATGCGCGCTCCAGCGAGATCGCCAAGGAGGCGCTCGCCACCGGCAAGCGCGTCTACGACCTGGTGCTGGAGAAAAAGCTCATGACGCGCGAGGACCTCGATGCGATCCTGCAGCCCGAAGTCCTGACCCGGCCGCATTTCTCGACGGTGCACCGGCCCAAGGGCGATGCCTGACGAGGAGATTTCCCGGCGCACGCTGCAGCATTACGACAGCCGGGCGGAGGATTTCTGGCAGGGGACGCGGGATCACGACGTCAGCCAGAACACGACTGCGCTGCTGAAGCACATCGAAGGCGCATCCCCTTTCACCATCCTCGATTTTGGCTGCGGCCCTGGACGCGATCTGAAAGTGTTCAAGGATCTGGGCCATGAGGCGGTGGGCCTGGAAGGCTCGGCCCGCTTTGCCGCCATGGCGCGCGAATACAGCGGCTGCGAGGTCCTGGAGCAGGATTTCCTTGCGCTCGATCTGCTGCCGTCGCGCTTCGACGGCGTGTTCGCCAATGCGTCGCTATTCCACGTCCCCGGCCGCGAGCTGCCGCGCGTACTGCGCGAGTTGCACGCGTCGCTCAAGCCGGGCGGCGTGCTGTTCAGCTCCAATCCGCGTGGCACCAACAAGGAGGGCTGGAATCGCGGGCGCTATGGCGCCTACCATGACCTGGAGGCCTGGCGCGGGTACCTCGCGGCGGCGGGCTTCGACGAGCTCGAGCACTACTACCGCCCGCCGGGCCTGCCGCGCGAACAGCAACCCTGGCTGGCGAGCGTCTGGCGTCGGCGATAATGTCGCCATGACCAAGCCCAAAGCACCGGCAAAGGCAAAGGCACCGGCGAACGCAAAGCCAAGGGCCGCCAAGAAGGCCGCCGGCGTCGCGCCTGTTTGGTCGCCCTCCGCGCAGGCCGTCGAGAGTGCGCAAATGACGCAGTTCCAGCGCCAAATCGTGCGCAAGTACCACCTCGAGAAGCCCGGCTACGCGGATTTCTACCAGTGGACGGTGGATCACCCGGGGGAGTTCTGGAGCGAAGTCTGGGACTTCTGCGGCGTGATCGCCTCGAAAAAGGGGTCCACGGTGCTGGTGGACGGCGACAAGATGCCGGGCGCGAAATGGTTTCCCGACGCGCGCCTCAATTTCGCCGAGAACCTGCTGCGGCGCGGCGACCAGGGCGACGCCTTCGTGTTCTGGGACGAGCGCGGCTTCCAGCGGCGCGTCAGCTATTCGAACCTCACGAGCGACGTATCGCGCGCGGCGCAGGCGATGGCGCAACTGGGCCTGCGCCCGGGCGATCGCGCGGCCGCGATCATTCCGAATATGCCGGAAACAGGGATGCTTGCACTGGCCGCGCTGTCCAACGGCATCGTGTGGTCGTCCTGCTCGCCGGACTTCGGCACCAGCGGCGTGCTCGACCGCTTCGGCCAGATCGAACCGAAGATCCTGTTCGTCGCCGACGGCTACCGCTATGGCGGGCGCGATTTCGACGTGCTCGATCGGGTCGCCGAGATCGCCGAAGGGCTGCCCACGCTGCGAAAGATCGTGGTGGTGCCGAACCTGCACGCCAGGCCCGACGTCTCGCACATCCCGAAAGCGGTGCTGCTGGATGAATGGCTGCGCAAGTTCTCTCCCAAGGAGATCGAGTACGCGCAGCTGCCGTTCGAGCACCCTGCCTACATTCTCTTCAGCTCCGGCACCACCGGCGTGCCCAAGTGCATCGTACACGGCGTCGGCGGCGCGCTGCTGCAGAGCCTGAAGATGTACAAGCTGCAGTTCGACGTGCGCCCGGGCGACCGGATGTTCTATTACTGCACCACCAACTGGGTGATGTGGAACCTGCTCTTCCACGGGCTGTGCGCCGAAGCCACGGTGATGCTCTACGACGGCTCGCCGTTCGAGCGCGGCGGGCAGATCCTCTTCGATTACGCCGACGAGGAGCGCTTCAGCCATTTCGGCACCTCTGCGAAGTTCATCGACTCGCTGGAAAAGCGCGGCCTCGCGCCGATCGAGACGCACAAGCTGGCGCAGGTGCGCATGATCATCTCCACCGGCTCGCCGCTGGTGGCCGAGAGCTACGACTACGTCTACTCGAAAGTAAAGAAGGACGTGTGCCTGTCCTCGATCTCGGGCGGCACCGACATCATGGCGGCCTTCGCCGACGCCAATCCGATCCTGCCGGTGTACCGTGGCGAGCTGCAGTGCCGCTCGCTCGGCATGGCGGTGCAGGTGTTCAACGAAGCCGGCGAACCCGTCATCGGGCAGAAGGGCGAGCTCGTCTGCACCAAGCCCGTCCCCTCCATGCCCCTTGGCTTCTGGAACGACAAGGGCGGCGAGAAATACCGCAGCGCCTACTACGACAAATTCCCCGACGTCTGGACCCACGGCGACTGGTGCGAGCTCACCGAGCGCGGCACCATGATCATTTACGGGAGGTCTGACGCGACCCTCAACCCCGGCGGCGTGCGCATCGGCACTGCCGAAATCTACCGCCAGGTCGAGAAAATCGACGAAGTCGAAGAGTCCGTCGCCATCGGCCAGCTCTGGCCGCCCGACAATCCCACCGACACCCGCGTGATCCTCTTCGTGCGCCTGCGCCCGGGATTTACTCTCAATGCGTCTTTGCTCGAACGTATCGAGAAGCGGATTCGCGACAACACCACCCCGCGCCACGTCCCCGCGAAAATCATCCAAGTGCCCGACATTCCGCGCACCAAGAACGGCAAGGTGGTCGAACTTACGGTGAAGGCCGTCGTGAATGGCATGCCCGTTGGCAACACCGATGCGCTCGCGAATCCAGAAGCGCTAGATCTTTTTAGAAATATTCCCGCTTTAGCTGCCTGACCCGCTATGACCAGATGCGCCGCCCCATCTCGTCGTTCGAGATCGTGCGTTTCGCGTCCGAGTCGGCGAGGCCGCGTTCGACCATGACGTGAAAGGCAAGTTCGCGCACGATTTCCTCGCGTGAACTGTCTTCTGGCTGACCCTGGATCAGGCGGCTGAGCTCTTCTTTCGCGCTGGACATCAATGATCCCTCCGTATCAGCTGGACTGAGGTCCGATTTCGTTGTGTTCCAGTTGCTCGGTCAGCACGTGTACGGCCAAAACTTCGGCCCTCGACATGGCCTTCCGGGCCGTGGCGCCATACGCGAGCACTCCCGGAATCTCAAGCACTTCCGCCAACCAGCGCCCGTCGTCTTCTCTTTCGTGCTTGATTGTGATTTGCATCTCGACCTTTTAGATTTTTCAGTTCAACTGACAAATATGGTCAGAGTGACAATGGAATTCACTCTGACCCAATTTCCCCTTCGAGAGGCCGCGCTAGTGCAGCGTTGCGCGGCGGCGCTCGTAGATGCCTTGCAGGAGGCGGAGGGAGCCGCGGCAGATGGCCTCGTGGGTGAGGGCGTGGCCGAGGTCTTCGATGATGTCGAGGGTGACGGGAACGTGGAGGCCGGCGAGGGCGCGGGCGGCGCGCTCGGCGTAGACGCGCGAGACGACGGAGTCGTAGCCGCCGTGCACCAGGTGAATGCGCGAGTCCATACGCGTGCCGGTTTTCGGCAGTTGCGCGAAGCGGGCGGAGTAGGCGACCACCGCACCCGCGAGTTCGGGGAAGGCCTTCGCGGCTTCGAGGGCGACGGTGCCGCCCTGCGAGTAGCCGATGAGGACGGTGCGCTCGCGCGGTACGCCATGGTTGGTCTGCTCGCGCCGCACCAGTTGCTCGATGCGCGGCAGGATCGCGGAAATGCGCGCCATGCGGTTCTCGTCGGTCAGGCCGCAGGTGGAAAACCATTGCTTGCTTTCAGGGGTTTTTCGATAAAAGGAAAAACCGCTTGGAACCACGAGTGCCGCGCTCGGGAAACGTCCCTGATATTTGAAGGCCGCGGGGATCATCGAGCGCGCGTCGGTGCCGCTTGCATGCAGGAATACGAATAAATGTCTGGCTGGTTGCTTCGGGGCGGGGCCGAAGCGGTAGACCTGCTGCATGAAGCCATTCTCACCCCGCGCGGTGCGTTCTGTAAACTGCCCGCGGAATAGAGCAACGCAGCCTGAGGTAACCCCATGCAAAAGAAGCGATTCTTCGGCGCCGCCTTTTTCCCCAAGCTATGGGCGCTGACCAAGCCCTATTGGGTATCGGAAAAGCGCTCCGTCGGCCTGATCCTGCTCGCCACGGTGGTCGGGCTCGCGCTCCTCGGGGTGTGGCTGGAAGTGCAGTTCAACACCTGGAACCGCGAGTTCTACAACACCTTCGAGTCGAAGGACCAGGCCGAATTCTTCCGCCAGCTCGGCACCTTCACGCTGCTCGCCGTGGTCTACATCGTCAACGCCGTCTACCGGCAGTACTTCCAGCAGATGCTGATGATCGAGTGGCGCACCTGGATGACCGAGCGCTACCTCGCGGATTGGTTGCGCGACCGCGCCTACTATCGCCTGCAGCTGCTTGACCGGGGCACGGACAACCCCGACCAGCGGATCGCCGATGACCTCAACATCTTCGTCGACCTGACGCTGTCGCTCGCGCTGGGCCTGCTGTCCGCGGTGGTGACGCTGGTGTCCTTCGTCGGCATCCTGTGGTCGATCTCGGGCGCGGCGTCGTTCTTCGGCATCGAGATACCGGGCTATATGGTGTGGGTGGCGCTCTTCTACGCCATCGCCGGCACCTGGATTACGCATTGGATCGGCCGCCCGCTGATCGGCATCGGTTTCGAGCAGCAGCGTTTTGAAGCGAACTTTCGCTTCGCGCTGGTGCGGCTGCGCGAGAACGCCGAAGGCGTGGCGCTGTACCGCGGCGAGCCGGGGGAACTGGCGAATTTCCGCGGCCGCTTCGCCGACGTGATCTCGATCTGGTGGACCAAGATGCTGAAGCAGAAGCAGCTCGGCTGGTTCCAGTCGTTCTACGGCCAGGTGGCGATCATCTTTCCGTTCGTGGTCGCCTCGCCGCGCTTTTTTTCCGGCGCAATGCCGCTCGGCGGAATTTTCCAGATCGCGTCCGCCTTCGGCCAGGTGCAGGGCGCGCTGTCCTGGTTCATCAACGCCTACGGCAGCTTCGCCAACTGGAAGGCCACCGTCGATCGCTTGACCGGATTTGCCGAGGCGCTCGAGCATGCGCGCGTAGAGGCCGACCGCCTCGACGGCGACCGCATGGAGGGCGCGCCAGCGGTGCTTGCACTGGAGGCGCTGGAACTCACGCTGCCGCAGGGCAAGCCGCTGCTCGCGAAAACCACGCTGCTGCTGAAGCAGGGCGAGTCGGTGCTCGTCACCGGGCCCTCCGGCGCGGGCAAGAGCACGCTGTTTCGCGCCATCGCGGGCATCTGGCCGTACTGGAAGGGGAAGATCTCGCTGCCGAAGGGGGCGACGCTCCTCTTCCTGCCGCAGCGGCCTTACCTGCCGATCGGCACGCTCAAGTACGCCACCTGCTATCCCGCGGTCGAGGTGGGGATTTCAGACGACGCGGTGCGCGAGGCGCTCGCCGCGGTCGGCCTCGCGCACGTTGCGGGTGACCTTGCGCGCGACGAAAACTGGGCGCAGCTGCTCTCCGGCGGCGAGCAGCAGCGCCTCGCGATCGCGCGTGCGCTCATCAACCGCCCCGACTGGCTGTTCATGGACGAGCCCACCGCGGCACTGCCCGATGACGCGCAGGCGGCGCTTTATCGGCTATTGAAAGAGAAACTGCCTGCTACCACGCTGGTGTCGATCGGCCACCGCGAGGAGCTCGCGCAAATCCACACCCGCCGCCTCGCGTGGGAAGACTTTAGCCGAGGATGATGCAGGTGGTGGTGCTGTGGGCGTAGAGCTTGCCCGCGGCGTCCTCGAGCCGCGCTTCGGCGGTCGCGGTCTTGCCGCCCAAATGAATCACTTTCCCGGTGGCGCGGATCAGCCCGGTCTTGGCCGTGATCGCGCGCACCAGGTTTACTTTCGCTTCCAGCGTCGTGTAGCCCGTGCCGGCCGGCAGGCGCGTGTGCACGCTGCATCCCATTGCCGAATCAAGCAGCGTCATCGCAAGCCCGCCGTGCACCACGCCGATCGGGTTGTAATGCTGCTCGCCCGGTTCGCACTCGAAAACCGCGAGGCCTTCGGCGACCTGCGCGAGCCGGAAGCCGAGCAGCTGCATGATCGGCGGCAGCGGGATCCGGCCCGCGATGATCTCCTGCATGTAGGCGAGGCCGCTCAGCGTGCGCCCCGCGCTGTGCGCGGCGAGCGGATCTTCCCAGGATATGGTCAGCGAACGGGTCATGTTTTTCTGCTTTCTAGATGAAGATGAGAACGGCGGCGGCGATAAAGAAGGACGTGGCAATCAAAATACCAGTGAAAGGTACCCGGAACCAGTAGGCGTGTGCGAGGCAGAGATACGCCAAGCCGGCCGCAACGCCGAGCAGGATCAATTCCTTCGATTGAATCAGAATCTCCATGTGCTTGGCGGCAAGGAGAATGTAGATCGCCGCAAACAGGATTGCGCCCAGGCCGTGGCTCGCGTTGAAGCCGATCCACGCATCCCACATGCTCGTGTGCCGTGTCAGTCCCGGAGAGGTCGCCTTCATCGCGTCGACAAGGGCGCCGTCCCGCGGCAGGAACTTGCCGCTGAAGAAGGTGTACGCGAGATGCACGCTGCCGAGCAGGCCGAAGATCGACGCGCCGGCGAGGATCAATATTCTTGCGGCGTCGATGGCCATGGCCTCGGCCCGGATCAGTAAAGCGGTGCCGGATGCGGCAGCGCGGGCGCGGCGACGCTCGCCACCCCGGATCTGCCGGCGACGAATTCCACCGCCGGGCGGATCATGATGTCGCTCTCGAGAATGAGGCCGTGGCCGAGGCCCTCGGTGCTGAGCAGGCGGGCGCCGGGCCAGGCGCGCGCCTGCGCCGCGCCCTGTGTCCAGGGCACGATACCGTCGCCGCGGTCGTGGATCACCAGCGCCGGTGTGTTGAGCCGCGGCGCGAGGCGCGGAATTTCCAGCTCGAACCATCGCAGGCCGAAGCGCTCCTCGATAGCCGCCTGCATCGCGCAGCGCAGCGGCTCCGGCATCCAGTACCAGCGCGCGAACTGGCGCGAATAACCGACCAGGTCCGAGGGCGGGCTGATCAGCACCGTACTCTGCAGGGACAGGCCGCGCGACAGCGCAATGGCGGTGGCCACGCCGCCCAGCGAGTGCGCGATCACGTGTCGCACTTTGCCGTGCTGCGAGGCCACCGCGGCGAGCGCGCCGGCGAAATCGGGCAGGCCAGTGAGCTTGCCTTCCGACAGGCCGTGGGCCGGCTGGTCGTAGGCGATGACGCGGAAACCTTCGGCGAGCAGCCGCGCCACGAAGCCGCGCATCTGCGCAGCGTATCCGCCCCAGCTGTGCGCGAGCAGCACCGCCGGCGCATCGCGCGGACCCCCGCGCCAGGTGGCGATATTGCGGCCGCTGTATTCGAGGAAGCTCGAGCGCGCGTCGAGAAAATCGAAGAAGGTGCTCTGCCGCAGGCGCGGCGCGGGGGGCGTGAGGAACAGGCGCTCGGCGAGCGCCGCCGCGTACTCGGGCAGCAGCAGCGAGCCGGTCAAAAAGCGCACGTTCGTGCTTATTCTGTGCAGTTGGTGGGCGATGTACATGGCGACTCCTTTCGTTAGCGCGTGGCGCTGCGCAGCTTTGGAGAAATGGTGTGACGCTCTATCAACGCCTCGAAGGCGGCAAGCGCGCGGGCGCGCGCCTTTTCGTAGCCGAGCAGGCGGCGGTGGTGGTGCACCACCAGCGCGATGCCGAACAATTCGAAGCAGATCTGTTCCGGGTCGCTGTGCGGGGCGAGCTGGCCCTGCTCGATCGCCTGGCGCGCGGCGCGCGTCAGCGTGTCGATCCAGGCGCGCTGACCGGTGGCGAGCGCGTCGCGCACCACGCCCGGCTGGTCGTCGAACTCGATGGCGCGGCCGATCATCGGGCACCCGCCGGGCAGGTCGGCCGACTCGGTCCAGCCGAACCACTTCACGAACAGCGCCTTCAGGCGCGGCAGGCCGCGCGGCTTCGCGAGCGCCGGGTTGACCACGAGCTTGACGAATTCCTGCTGGCCGCGGTCGAGCACCGCGAGCAGCAGTTCCTCGCGCGAGCCGAAGTGGGCGAAGAGGCCCGATTTCGACAGGCCGGTCGCCCCGGCGAGCGTACCGACGGTCAGGCCTTCAAGACCGGTCCTGCTGACGATGTGGAACCCGGCGTCCAGGATCGCCGCGCGGGTCCGTTCGCCCTTGGTCGGTGGCGTTGGAGGGGTCATCGGGAGAAATAACAGTACGAACGTTCGTATTTGTAAAGGCGCCGGACAGAACGCGCCTAAGGTATTGACCGGTATGGCTGACCGGGCTCTCCGCGACCTGCTCGGGCGTGCCGGCGGCGATAATGCGCCCGCCGCCGTCGCCGCCTTCGGGACCCAGGTCGATCACCCAGTCTGCGGTCTTGATGACATCCAGGTTGTGCTCGATGACGATCACCGTGTTGCCCGCGTCGCGCAGGCGGTGCAGCACATGCAGCAGCAGCCCGATGTCGTGGAAATGCAGGCCGGTGGTGGGTTCATCCAAAATGTAGAGCGTGCGGCCGGTGTCGCGCTTTGAGAGTTCGAGCGAAAGCTTGACGCGCTGCGCCTCGCCACCCGAGAGCGTGGTGGCGGCCTGCCCGAACTGGATGTAGGCGAGGCCGACGTCGGAGAGCGTCGCGAGTTTGCGCGCGATCGCGGGCACGGCGGTGAAGAATTCCACCGCCTCGACCACGTTCATCTGCAGCACTTCGTGGATGTTCTTGCCCTTGTAGCGGATCTCCAGCGTCTCGCGGTTGTAGCGCTTGCCATGGCAGACGTCGCAGGCGACGTAGATGTCGGCGAGGAAGTGCATTTCCACCTTGGTCACGCCGTCGCCCTGGCAGGCCTCGCAGCGCCCGCCCTTGACGTTGAACGAGAAGCGCCCGGCGTCGTAGCCGCGCGTGCGGGCTTCCGGCACGCCGGCGAACAGTTCGCGGATCGGCGTGAAAAGCCCCGTGTAGGTGGCCGGATTCGAGCGCGGCGTGCGGCCGATCGGGCTCTGGTCCACGCTCACCACCTTGTCGAAATGCTCCAGGCCCGAGATGGATTCGTGCGGCGCCGGCTCGGCCGCCGAGCCATGGAGATGGCGCGCGATCGCCGCATACATGGTGTCATTGATCAGCGTCGATTTGCCCGAGCCCGAAACCCCGGTGACGCACACGAACAGGCCGACCGGAAGTTCGAGCGTCGCCCGCTTCAGGTTGTTGCCGGTGGCCTCGCGTACCACCAGGCGCTTCGCGCCGGGGCGGTTGCGCCGCCGCGGCACGCCGATGGACAGCGTGCGGGCGAGGTATCTGCCGGTGAGCGAATCCGCGGAGGCGACGATCTGCGCCGGCGTGCCCTCGGCGACGACGCGCCCGCCGGCGTGCCCCGCGCCGGGCCCCATGTCGACCACGTAGTCCGCCGAGCGGATCGCCTCCTCGTCGTGCTCCACCACGATGACGCTGTTGCCGAGGTCCCGCAGGTGCTTGAGGGTTTCGATCAGTCGCGCGTTGTCGCGCTGGTGCAGGCCGATGGACGGTTCATCAAGCACATACATGACGCCGGTCAGTCCCGAGCCGATCTGCGAAGCGAGCCGGATGCGCTGCGCCTCGCCTCCCGACAGCGAGCCGGCCGCGCGATCAAGCGCGAGATAGTCGAGGCCGACGTTGACGAGGAACTCGAGCCGGTTGGCGATCTCGCGCACGATCCGCTCAGCGATCTGTTGTCTTGCGCCTTCAAGTTTCAGTGTCGAGAAAAACTCCCGGCAATAGCTCAAAGGCAAGGCGGAAACCTCGTAGATCGTCCTCTCCGCCACCTTGACGTGGCGCGCTTCGCGCCGCAGGCGGGTTCCGCCGCACTCCGTGCAGGTCTGCGTGTTGCGGAACTTGGCGAGTTCCTCGCGCACCACCACGGAATCGGTTTCTCGGTAGCGCCGTTCCATGTTCGGCAGCACGCCTTCGAAGGCGTGCTCGCGCACCTGGCTGCGGCTGCGCTCGGTGATGTACTGAAATGCGATTTTCTCCTTGCCCGAGCCGTTCAGGATCACGCCCTGCGTGCTGTCGTCCAGCATCTCCCAGGGCGCCTCGACGTCGAAGCCGTAATGCCGCGCGAGCGACGTCAGCATCGAATAGTAGAAATGGTTGCGCCGGTCCCAGCCCTTGATCGCGCCGCCGGCGAGGGAGAGGTTCGGGTGCGCGACCACGCGGCGCGGATCGAAGAAATCCACCGCGCCCAGGCCGTCGCAGCGCGGGCAGGCGCCCATCGGATTGTTGAAGGAGAACAGGCGCGGCTCGAGTTCGGCGAGCGCGTAGTCGCATTTCGTGCAGGCGAAGCGCGCCGAGAACAAATGTTCTTTCTTGTTATCCGATTCGACGACAAGTGCGCGTCCGTTCGCATGGCGCAGCGCGGTTTCGAAGGATTCGGCAAGGCGCTGCTTGAACTCCGCCTTCGCGCGCAGCCGGTCGATGACCACTTCCACCGTGTGCTTCGAGTTCTTCGCCAGGCGCGGCGCATTTTCCAGCTCATGGACCTTGCCGTCCACGCGCACGCGCGTGAAGCCTTGCGCGCGCAGTTCCCCGAACAGTTCCGTCTGTTCCCCTTTGCGGCCGGCGACCACCGGCGCGAGGACGAGCAGCTTCGTGTCCTCGGGCAGCGCGAGCACCTGGTCCACCATCTGCGCCACTGTCTGCGCCTCCAGCGCGAGGCCGTGGTCGGGACAGTAGGGCGAGCCGACGCGCGCGAAGAGCAGGCGCAGGTAGTCGTGGATCTCGGTGACGGTGCCCACCGTCGAGCGCGGATTGTGGCTCGCCGCCTTCTGCTCGATGGCGATCGCGGGCGACAGCCCCTCGATCAGGTCGACGTCGGGTTTTTCCATCAGCTCGAGAAACTGGCGCGCGTAGGCCGACAGGGATTCGACGTAGCGGCGCTGGCCTTCGGCGTAGAGCGTATCGAAGGCGAGCGAGGACTTGCCGGAGCCTGACAGCCCGGTGATCACCACAAGTTTTTCGCGCGGCAACTCGAGATTCAGGTTCTTGAGATTGTGCGTGCGTGCGCCGCGGATGCGGATTTTTTCCAAGAGCAATTTTCGGCAGGGGAAACTTGCTACTATAGCTCTTTCACCCCGCCTTGCTCCACCCGCTTCTACACCCTCACGTGCAGTCCGAACGGATGACTGTGGCCGAAATCCGGGCCGGCGCCAGCCTTGCCGGGGTCTTCGGCCTGCGCATGCTCGGCCTCTTTTTCATTCTTCCGGTGTTCGCGGTGCACGCGCCGCAGCTCGCGGGCGGCGACAGTCTCACGCTAGTCGGCATGGCCCTCGGGATCTACGGGCTCACGCAGGGCGTATTGCAGATTCCGTTCGGCATCGCCTCCGACCGCTGGGGCCGCAAGCCGGTGATCTATGCCGGCCTCGTGATCTTCGCGGCGGGCAGTTTTCTCGCGGCCGCGGCGGGCGACATCTGGACCGCGATCGCGGGCCGCGCGCTGCAGGGTGCCGGCGCGATCTCGTCGGTGGTGATGGCGCTCGCCGCGGATCTCACGCGCGAGCAGCACCGCACCAAGGTGATGGCGATGATCGGCTCCACGATCGGCTTCACCTTCGCGCTCTCGCTGGTCGCCGCGCCGGTGCTCTACCGGTCGATCGGCATGGGCGGCCTGTTCGTGATCACGGGCCTGCTCGCGCTCGCCGCGATCTTGGTGGTGAAGGCCCTGGTGCCCGATGTGTCCAAGGGGGCCCGCGCCGCGCCGCTCGCGGCGGGCAAGCCTGCGGCGGCAGCCGGCGGCCGCATTTTCCTGGAACGGGAACTGCTGCGCCTGAATACCGGCATCTTCGTGCTGCACTTCGTGCTCTACGCCATGTTCCTCGTCGTCCCTGCGATGATCGTCCATGCCGGCCTCGGCATTGAGGAGCACTGGAAGCTCTACCTGCCGGTGGTGCTGGCCTCGTTCGTGCTGATGGTGCCGCCGATCCTGTACGCCGACCGCCGCAACAAGGCCAAGCCGGTCATGATCGGCTGCGTCGCGCTGCTCGTCGCGGTGC
Organism: Betaproteobacteria bacterium; assembly: GCA_009693345.1. Classification (GTDB taxonomy): domain Bacteria; phylum Pseudomonadota; class Gammaproteobacteria; order Burkholderiales; family SG8-39; genus RBG-16-66-20. The sequence goes on along the minus strand of SHXL01000004.1, from coordinate 2,198 downwards.
TGGCGGCGTTCGCGGCAGCCGGTGCCGATGCCGGGCTCTTGGGGCTGGCGGGTCTGCTGCTGGGTTCCTTCGCTGCATTCAACGTGCTGGAGGCATTGCTGCCCTCGCTCGTTTCCCGCATCGCGCCGGCGCATGCACGCGGCGCGGCGATCGGCGTGTATAACACTGCCCAGACGCTCGGCCTGTTCTTCGGCGGGCTGGGCGGCGGCTGGATCGGCGGGCGCTTCGGCGCCGGCGGGGTGTTCGGCGCCAGCGCCGGGCTGGCGCTGGCTTGGCTGGCGGTGGCGGCCGGGATGCGGGCGGTCAACCCGCGGCGCGCCTAGGCGTTGTATATTCATACAGTACTCGACCAGGGGGAAAGTGATGGCATCCGTAAACAAGGTAATCATCGTTGGCAATCTCGGTAGGGACCCGGAAACCCGCTATCTGCCGAGCGGCGAAGCGGTCACCAATATCAGCGTCGCCACTACTGAAACATGGAAGGACAAGGCGAGCGGCGAGAAGAAGGAGGCCACCGAGTGGCACCGCATATCGTTCTTCGGGCGCCTCGCCGAGGTCGCCGGCGAATACCTGAAGAAGGGTTCGCAGGTCTACATCGAGGGGCAACTGCGCACCCGGAAGTATCAGGACAAGGAAACCGGCAAGGATCGTTACAGCACCGAGATCCGTGCCGATCGCATGCAGATGCTCGGTTCGCGGGCCGGAGCGGGCGTGCCGAACGATGAACCGGGCGGTGAACCCGCGACCAAGAGCGCTGGCGCACCAAAGCCGGCTGCGGGCGCGGCCAAGAAACCGGCCGGAAAGTTCGACGACATGGAAGACGACATTCCGTTCTGAGAGGTTACTGTTGGCGGTATAATCCAAGCCAATTCAGGAACTTGAGACAACGGCGATGCCGATCTACGAATACCGGTGCGCGGCCTGCGGCCACAAGGAGGACCACCTCCTCAGGCTGTCCGATGCGCCGCTCACCAAGTGCCCGGCGTGCGGCAAGAAGAAGTACGAGAAGCAACTTACGGCAGCCGGGTTTCAGTTGAAGGGCTCGGGCTGGTACGCGTCCGATTTCAAGGGCGGCAAGACGGAAGCGAAGGCTGACGCCAAGCCCGAGACAAAGACCGAAACCAAGACCGACACAAAAACCGAAACGAAAACCGAAACGAAAACCGAAACGAAAACCGAAACGAAAACAGTATCCAAGCCGGAGAAAAAAACGCCGGCCAGCACAGCGAATTGACCATTAAAGGGCCACGCAACCGGCCCGGCCATGCGCCGGGCTTTTTTGTTTCCAGCACATGAAAAAATACCTCATCACGGGACTCCTCATCTGGATCCCGCTCGTCATCACGCTGTGGGTGCTGAAGTTCATCGTCGATGCGCTCGACCAGACGCTGCTCCTGCTGCCGCCGGAGTTCCGCACCGAGAACTGGCTCGGATTGCACGTTCCCGGCATGGGCGTGGTGATGACGCTGGTGATCGTATTCCTCACCGGCCTCCTGACGACAAACCTGGTCGGCGCCCGGCTGGTCAACTTCTGGCACGAGATCCTGCACCGCATCCCGGTGGTCAACTCGATCTATTCGAGCGTCAAGCAGATCTCCGACACGCTGTTCTCCTCCAGCGGCCAGGCGTTCCGCAAGGCCTTGCTGGTGCGCTGGCCGCACGAGGGCATGTGGACCATCGCCTTCCTTACGGGCAAGCCCGGCGCCGACATCGTCTCCCGTCTGCAGGGGGATTACATCAGCGTCTACGTGCCGACCACCCCCAACCCGACCGGTGGATATTTCGTGGTGGTAGCGCGCAAGGACGTGATCGAACTGGAGATGAGCGTGGAGGAGGCGCTCAAGTACATCATCTCGATGGGCGTGGTGCCGCCTAACGGCAAGGAGAACGGCAAATGAGCATGAGAAGCCACGTATGAGCATGAGAAGCCACTACTGCGGCGAACTGTCCGCTGCGCTGATCGGCAAGGTCGTGACGCTGGCCGGCTGGGCGCACCGCCGCCGCGACCATGGCGGTGTAATCTTCATCGACCTGCGCGACCGCGAGGGGCTGGCGCAGGTGGTGTGCGACCCGGACCGGGCGGAGGCGTTCGAGCGCGCCAACCGGGTTCGTTCCGAGTTCGTCCTCAGGATCACCGGGCTGGTGCGCGCGCGCCCCGCCGGGACCGTCAACGCGAACCTGCGTTCGGGCGAAGTCGA
>SHXL01000141.1 GCA_009693345.1 Betaproteobacteria bacterium | reverse complement strand
GGCGTCATCGCGGCGGGCGAGAACGAGGCCGCCGGGGTCGAGCAGATGAAATTCTTCGAAGTCGCGCCGCACCTGTCGATGACGCAGCACGCGATCACCATCCGGCCGCTGTGCTTCTCCGGCAAGACCTTCGCCAAGCTGGACAAGGCACTGCAGGCCGCCATCGTCAAGGCGGGCAAGGAGGCGGGCGCCTACGGGCGGCAGATCGAGTCCTCGGAGGACGAACAGAAACTGGTGGCGCTGGAGAAGGCCGGCAAGCTGAAGCGCGTGCCGTTCGCCGGCCGTGACCAGATGAAAAAGCTGGTGGATCCGGTGATGGTCGAGTACGCCAAGGAGATCGGCGCCGACCAGATCCTGGCGAAGATCAACGCCATCAAGTGATCTGACGCGGAGAGACGGCGGCGCAGGCCGCCGTCTTTTTTTATGTACAGAAAATTCACCGCCTGGTACGCGCGGCTGCTGTCGTGGATCCTGGTCGCGTCGGTCGCGATCCTGATCATCCCGGTCAGCATGCAGATTTTCTCACGCACCATCCCGCTGATCCCGGCCTACATCTGGACCGAGGAAATGGCGCGCTTCCTGTTCGTCTGGTCGGTCATGATCGGCGCGATGATCGGCATCCGCGAGGGCACGCACTTCGAAGTGGATATCTGGCCCGACATGAGTGCGCGCGCGACCGCTGCGGTCAAGCTCGTCGCCGGCCTGTTCATCATGGTGTTCGCTCTGGTGTTTGTCTGGTGGGGCTGGGAGTTCACCTGGACCGCGCGCAACCGGATCTCGGAGCTTGCCGAACTGCCGCTGTGGATGATCCATCTCGCCTGGCCGCTCGCCGGCGTTACCTGGGTGGTGTTCCAGGCAGAGCACCTTTATGACAATGCGTGCGTCCTGGCGGGAAAGTCCGGCGGGCCCATTCAATGACCGGCGCCTTGCTCACGCCGGGGGACGCGAGCCTCATCCTGTTCGGTTTGTTCTTCGGCCTGATGGCCCTGCGCGTGCCGGTGGCGATCGCGCTCGGCCTCGCCTGCCTGCCGGTGCTGGTGATGGAGGAGCGCCTCTCGCCGATGACGCTGGTGCAGGAAACGTTCAACTCCTACAACTCGTTCATCCTGCTCGCGGTGCCGTTCTTCCTGCTGACCGCCAACCTGATGAACGTGGGCGGCATCACGGATCGCCTGGTGCGCCTGTCGCGCGCACTGGTGGGGCATTTCCCCGGTGGACTCGCGCAGATCAACGTCGTGCTGTCGATTTTTTTCGCCGGTATATCCGGTTCCTCCACCGCCGACGCGGCGAGCCAGTCGAAGATCTTCATCGACGCGCAGACCAAGGAAGGCTACGACCTGTCGTTTTCAGTGGCGATCACCGCGGTCTCGGCAGTGCTCGCGGTGATCATCCCGCCCTCGATCCTGATGATCGTCTGGGGCGGGCTTCTCACGGTGTCGATCGGCGGGCTGTTTCTCGCCGGCATCATCCCCGGGTTGGCCATCGGCCTGGTGCAGATGGCCACGGTGCATGCCTACGCCAAGCTGCGCGGCTACCCGACCTATCCCCGGGCGACGCTGATGGAGGCGTTCAAGGCGCTCGCGGTGTCGGTGCCCGCGCTGATGACGCCGGTGATCATCGTCGGCGGCAAGATCTTCGGCTGGTTCACCGCCACGGAATCGGCCTGCATCGCGGTGCTGTATGCGGGTGCGCTGTCGATATTCGTTTACCGCGAGATGGACCTGAAGGGCCTGAACAGCGCGCTGCTCGATACCGGCAGGCTTGCCGGTATCGCACTGTTCTGCGTCGGCACCGCATCCGCTTTCGGCTGGCTGCTCGCCTATTACCAGATACCGAAGGCGCTGCTCGCGGGCGTATCGACCTGGGGCATGGGGCTGACGGCAACCGGGTTCTTCATTGCCGCCGTGTTCCTGGTGGTGGGATGCTTCCTGGATGCGATTCCCGCCATCATCATCGTCGGCACCATCCTCGAGCCGCTCACCAAGACGGTGGGCATGGACCCGATCCATTTCGCCATGATTGGCATCGTGTCGCTTGCCTTCGGCTTGGTGACGCCGCCCTACGGCCTGTGCCTGATGATTTCCTGCGCGGTAGCCGGAATCCGCATGCGCGAAGCGCTCAAGGACACCTTCATCATGCTGCTGCCGATGCTGGCGGTGCTCGCGCTGGTGATCCTGTGGCCTGAGTTTTCGCTGTTCCTGCCGCGGCTGTTCCCGCCCGGGGCGCTGTGAGCGCGCCCGATCCTTCGCTGCTGTCGCTGAATACGGCGACGATCAAGAAGCAGTGGACGCTGGCGCAGGCAATAGACGGTTGTGCGCGCCATGGCATACGCGGTATTTCACCTTGGCGCGATCAGGTTCAGAAATTGGGTTTGCTTCAAACAAGAAAACTCATCCAAACCCATGGGCTGACCGTGACCGGATTGTGCAGAGGGGGATTTTTTACTTCTCCGAATTTCCTTGAAGACAACCTTCGCGCCATAGAAGAGGCGCACGAACTCGGCGCGCAGTGCCTTGTTCTGGTGGTCGGGGGATTGCTCCCGGGTTCGAAGGATTTGATTCTTTCAAGAGAAAAGATCCTCGAAGGCATTGCAGCCGTTCTTCCCGAAGCGCGAAAAGCCGGCGTGCCGCTCGCCATCGAACCGCTCCACCCGATGCAGGCGGCTGAACGCGCGTGCATCAACACGCTGGAGCAGGCGCTGGATATCTGCGACGTATTGGGAGACGGGATCGGAGTCGCGGTCGACGCTTATCACGTGTGGTGGGATCCGAAGCTCGAGCAGCAGATCAAGCGGGCGGGGAAGAAGCGCATCCTTGCGTACCACATCTGCGACTGGCTGGTGCCGACGCGCGACCTGCTGAACGACCGCGGCATGATGGGCGACGGGGTTATTGAATTGGAAAAAATGAGAAATTCGATTGAAGCCGCCGGATATTCCGGCTTCCATGAAGTCGAGATCTTCTCCGAGCGCGACTGGTGGCAGCGCGATGCGGACGAGGTCATGCGCACCATGAAGGAACGCTACCTGCGCGCGAGCTAGTGCGTTGGGCGCCTGACGCGGATCAGCAGCACCAGGGGCAGCACTACGAGCGAAGTAGCGACGAAGAACACGAACGCGTCCAGGTAACCGATCATCGTCGCCTGGCGCGTGATCTCGCGCGAGAGGCTGGCGAGGCCGCGCAAGTCCTCCAGGTTCCACGCCCCGGTCACCCACGGCATTGAGGCGGACGCACTGTAGGGTGTGACGCGCTCGGCCAGCTCGGCGTAGCCGGTACGCGACATGTGGATCGTCAGGGTGATGCTGAGCGAGATGTGCACGCTCGAGCCGATGTTGCGCACCATGTGGAAGACGGCGGATGCCTCCGACACGAACCTGTCGTGCAGGGTGGAAAAGGCCACCATGGTGATCGGTACCCACAGCACGCCGACGCCGTAGCCCTGCAGCGCCATCGGCCAGAACACGTCCATGGTGCTCGGGTTGACGTCGAGATGCGCGAGCTGCCAGCCGGCCGCCGCCTGCAGCACGAAGCCGAGCACGATCATGGAGCGCGGATCGAGGCGGCTGGCGAAGACCATGGTGAAGAATCCGGTCATGGTGCCCAGGCCGCGCGCTCCGAGCACGAAGCCGATTACCGAGTCTGGGTAGCCGCTCACGCCCTGCAGCATCGGCGGCAGCAGCGTCATGGGAGTGAAGTTCAGCATGCCGAAGACGAACACCAGCGCCACGCCGATGCTGAAGTTGCGGTCGGCGAGCAGGCGCGGGTCGAGGAAGGGGCGTTCGGCCGTCGCGCTGTGCGCGATGAAGGCATAGAGCGCGAGCCCGGCGAGCGCGGCCCAGGTCACGATTTCCCCGGAATCGAACCAGTCCGCGCGCTCGCCGCGGTCCAGCATCAGCTGCGCGCTGGCGAGCGTCGTGGACAGCAGCAGGAAGCCGAGCCAGTCGAGGCGCACTTTGCTGCCCGCCTCGCGGTCGCGGATGAAAGCGAGCGAGCCGATGAGAGCGAGCAGGGTGAACGGCAGGATCATGTAGAACACCCAGCGCCAGTTGTAGGTTTCGGCGAGCCAGCCGCCGAGCACCGGGCCGACGACCGGGCCGACCACCGAGCCCACGCCGAAGAGCGCGATCGCCATGCCGTGCTGGCGCTTGGCATAGGTATCGAGCACGATTGCCTGCGACAGCGGCACCAGCGGCGCGCCGCTGGCCCCCTGTAGAGCGCGAAAGAACACCAGCTCGGCGAGCGAATCGGAAAGCCCGCAGCCCAGCGATGCGATGCCGAAGCCGAGCACGCAGGCGTTGCACAGCACCCGGCGCCCGAAGCGCGAGGTGAGCCATCCGGTGAGCGGCGTCACGACCGCGGTGGCGACGATGTTGGCGGTCACCACCCAGGCGATCTGGTCGGGAGACGCGGACAATGCTCCCTGCATCTGCGGCAGCGTCACGCTCGCGACGGTGACCGCCATCGAATAGAGGAAAGTCACCGCGACGCAGGTGGCGAGTATGAGCGCGCGCTCGAGCGCCGCGCCGGCGCCCTTGGCTTCGGAGAGTGGAATCGCTTGCGCGCTCACGCCGCTGCCCGCTGGTTCAGCGGCCGAACACGCCGCGCAGATCGGGCAGGCCGCGGCTGCGGCCGGTATCGATGCTGACGCTGACCGTCATGCCGGCGCGCAACGCGGGGCGGTCCGCGGCCGCGCTCCCGCCTGGTTCCCGACCGCCCGGCTCGATCGCAAACAGCACCGGCACGCGCTGCACCACCTTGATCCAGTTGCCGCTCGCGTTCTGCGGCGGCAGCAGCGCGAACTCGGCGCCCGTGGCGGGGGCGATGGTGCTCACGCGCGCGCGCCACTCCACGCCGGGATACGCATCGGCGACGACGCGGGCGAGCTGTCCGACGCGCATGCTGGCGAGCTGCGTCTCCTTGAAATTGGCCTCGATCCACGGCTCGCCGGCCTGGATCAGGCTGAAGACGGCGACGCCGCGCGCCACGTTCATTCCGGGTTGCAGCCTGAGATTGCTGACGGTGCCGGCGGTAGGGGCGTGAACGCGCGTGCGGGCGAGTTCAAGCGCCGCGCTGTCGTGCGCCGCTTGGGCCTCCCGCACGCGTGGATGGTTGGAGGCCGGGAGCTTCGCGTCGCCACTCAGGCCGGCGAGTCCGCGTGCCGCGCGCTCCTGCAATGCGGCGAGGCGCGCGCGCCCCGCCTCCAGGTTGTGGCGCGCTTCGTCGTAGGCGTCTTCGCGCACCATGCCCTGCTCCTTCAGGCGTCGCTGGCGCTCCAGCTGCAGGCCAAGAAAGCGGATGCGCTCCTCGGCCTCGGCCGCGTCCGCGAGGGCCACGCGATACTCGGCGCGCAGCGTCTCTACGTCGGTGCGCGCGTTCGCCAGCTGCGCGCTGGCGCGGGCGAGCGCCATCTCGAATGGCACGGCATCGATGCGGAACAGCAACTGTCCTTGCGTCACCGCCTGGTTGTCGCGCACTGCTACCTCGGCCACGCGTCCCGCGATTTCGGCGCTTACCGCGACGATGTGCGCCTTGACGTAGGCATTTTCGGTCTCCAGGTGACGCCCCCCCTCGGCGTAGAAGTACAGGGCCGCCGCCGCCGCGCCCAGCGGCACGCCCACTAGCAGCAGGGCGCGCGCCAGCCTGCCTCTGGTGCGCGGGCTGGTCATCGAAGATTTTCCTTGATCGCCAGCAAGGTGTCGACGAAACGCTCGCGCTCGGCGGCGCCAATCCCGGCGAGCGCATCGCGCCGTAGCTCGGCGGCGATTGCGCGCATTGTGCGGAGCGCCGGTTCGACTTCGTCCGTGAGGCGCACGCGCCATACGCGCCGGTCGCGCGCGTCGTGCTCGCGCCGCACCCAGCCCTTCGCCTCCAGCCGGTCGAGCAGCCGGCCGAGCGTCGGCTTTTCGATCTCCAGGGTTTCGGCGAGCTCCGTCTGGCTGACGCCGTTGGCGCGGTACAGATGCGTCAGCACCCACCACTGCGCGCGCGTCAGGCCGAGCTTGCGGATGCGCCGGTCGTAGGCGGTGCGCATCAGGCGCGCCACGTCGTTCAGCAGGAAGCCGAAATTGCGCGACAGGTCTTCGCGGAACATGCCGGTCATGATAGTTGCCTAGCTTACGATAAGCAAGGCAAGGGAATTACGGTCCGGTATCATCCACCTTTCCAGCCCTCGACCAGGAAGGAACGGCATGCGCGGCGCAGTGTTTCTCGGCAACCGGAAGATCGAAATCCGCAATTTTCCGGACCCGACGCCGGGTCCCGGCGAGGTGGTGATCCAGATGAAGGCCTCGGGCATGTGCGGCAGCGATCTGAAGTTCTACCGCCCGCCGCCGGGCGAGGCGCAGAAGGCGCTCGGGCTGGGAAACAACACCGAACCCTTCATCGGCGGCCATGAGCCCTGCGGCGTCATCGCCGCGCGCGGGCCGGGCGTCTCCGAGCGCGAGGCGCCGATCGGCCAGCGCGTCATGAACCACCATTACGCCGGTTGCGGCGTCTGCGGCCATTGCCGCGTGGGTTGGTCGCAGCTGTGCCGCGCGGGCATCACGGTCTACGGCGTCACCGGCAACGGCGGGCATGCCGAATATCTCAAGGCGCCGGCGCGCACCATGGTGCCGCTGCCCGACGAGTTGTCATTTTCCGAAGGCGCAGCCGTTTCCTGCGGCACGGGGACGGCGTTCGGTGCTTTGCGCCGCATGCATACGCAGGGCGGGCAGACATTGGCGGTGTTCGGCCAGGGGCCGGTCGGGCTTTCGGCAACGCTCATCGGCGCGAAGATGGGGGTGCGCGTCATCGCCGTAGAGACCAACAAGGAGCGTCTGGCGCTGGCAAAGCAGTTGGGTGCCACCGATCTCGTCGATGCTTCGAAGGAGGACGTGGTGAAGGTGCTGAAGGACCTCACGCGCGGCGAAGGTGTGGACCTCACCCTGGAGTGCAGCAGCGCTCCGGCGGCGCGTCAGGCGGCCGTGCGCGCGGTCAGGACCTGGGGCACGGCCTGCTTCGTGGGCGAGGGCGGCGACGTGACGCTCGATGTGTCGCCCGATCTGCTGCGCCGGCAGGTGACGCTGATCGGTTCCTGGACCTTCAGCGCCATGGGGATGGGAGATTGCGCGCGATTCGTCGCGGACAACGGCATCAAGCTGGACCGGATCTTCACCCACCGCTGGAAGCTGGATCAATCGGACGAGGCTTACAAGGTGTTCGACGCCCAGTCCTCCGGCAAGGGCGTGATAGAGTTCTAGGAG
>SHXL01000140.1 GCA_009693345.1 Betaproteobacteria bacterium | reverse complement strand
GGCGCATTCTCCGCCGCGGCCTGGCTGCGTCCCTTGTACTCGATGGTGCCGGCGGCAAGCCCGCGCTCCGAGAGCACCAGGCGGTGCGGAATGCCCAGCAGGTCCATGTCGGCGAACAGCACGCCCGGACGCTCATCGCGGTCATCCAGCAGCACGTCGATGCCCGCCGCCAGCAGTTCCACGTAGAGCTTCTCGGCCGCTTCGCGCACCGCCGGGCTCTTGTGGAAGCCGATCGGCACCAGGCAAGCCTCGAACGGCGCGATGGGGCGCGGAAACACGATGCCGCGCTCGTCGTGGTTCTGCTCGATCGCGGCGGCAGCGATGCGCGTGATGCCGATGCCGTAGCAGCCCATCTCCATCGGCTTCGATGCGCCCTTGTCGTCAAGAAATACTGCCTTCAGCGCCTCGGAATACTTGGTGCGCAGCTGGAAGATGTGCCCGACCTCGATGCCGCGCAGGATCTTCAGCCTGCCCTTGCCGTCGGGGCTCGGGTCGCCCTCGACCACATTGCGCAGGTCCGCGACCGCCGACGGTTCCGGAAGGTCCCTTGTGAAATTCACGCCGGATAAATGAAAACCGGCCTCGTTGGCGCCACAAACGAAATCGCTCATTTGAGCGACTGTGCGGTCTGCAATCAAGCGCACCTTGGTGCCGACCGGACCTATATAGCCGGGTTTGCAATGCAGAGCACTTTCAATTTCCCCTGGAGTTGCGAAACGGAATGTGCCCAGCGTCTTCTGCGTCTTGACCTCGTTCAGGCTGTGGTCGCCGCGGATTAGCAACAGGCTGAACTCCTTGTCGTGCATGACGGCAACGGCCTTGACCGTGCGCTCGAGCGGCAGTTTCAGCAGCGCGGCGACGTCCTCGCAGGTGGTCTTGCCGGGAGTCGGGACTTTTTGCATTGTTTCTGCAGCCGATTTTCTTCCTCCACCGGGCGCAACAGCTTCCGCCAGCTCGAGATTCGCCGCATAGTCCGAATCCGGGCAAAAAACGAGCGCGTCTTCACCCGATTCGGCGATCACCTGGAATTCGTGCGAACCGGTGCCGCCGATGGCGCCGGTGTCGGCGGCGACGGCGCGGAATTTCAGCCCCAGCCGCGTGAAGATGCGGCTGTAGGTGTCGTACATGTTGCGGTATTCGCGCTCAAGGCTCGCATGGTCGGCGTGGAAGGAGTAGCCGTCCTTCATCACGAACTCGCGGCAGCGCATGACGCCGAAGCGGGGCCGGCGTTCGTCGCGGAACTTCGTCTGGATTTGGTAGAAGTGGACCGGCAGCTTGCGGTAGCTGCGCAGCTCGGCGCGCGCGATGTCGGTGATCACCTCTTCCGAGGTCGGCTGGATCACGAAATCGCGCTCGTGCCGGTCCTTGAAGCGCAGCAGCTCGGGCCCGTAGGCCCCCCAGCGGCCGGACTCCTGCCACAGCTCGGCCGGCTGGACCACCGGCATCGCCAGTTCCACCGCGCCCGCGCGGTTCATTTCCTCGCGCACGATGGCCTCGATCTTGCGGACCACGCGCAGGCCGGCCGGCATCCAGGTGTAGATGCCCGCCGCCAGGCGCCGGATTAGGCCCGCGCGCAGCATTAGCTTGTGGCTGACGAGTTCGGCGTCGGCGGGCGGTTCCTTGATGGTCGAGATGAAGTGTCGCGAAGAGCGCATCGGCAGGCAAATTCGGTGTTGAACTTACGGTGGGGCTGTGGAAAAATGCAGCACAGAATTCTAGCTTAGGTGGTATCGCCATGCTCGACCGGGACGGCTACCGACCCAACGTGGGCATCCTCCTGCTGAACGCGCATAACGACGTGTTCTGGGGCAAGAGGATCAATCAGCACGCGTGGCAGTTTCCCCAGGGCGGTATCAAGTCCGGCGAATCCCCCGAGCAGGCGATGTACCGCGAGCTCGAGGAGGAGGTCGGCCTCAAGCCAGAGCATGTCCGCATCCTCGGGCGCACGCGCCAATGGCTGCGCTACGAGGTGCCCGAGAAGTGGATCCGGCGCGACTGGCGCGGCAGCTACCGGGGCCAGAAGCAGATCTGGTACCTGCTGCGCATGCTGGGGCGCGACTGCGACGTCAAGCTGCGCGGCAACGGCAAGCCCGAGTTCGACGCCTGGCGCTGGCACGACTACTGGGTGCCGGTGGAAGCGGTGATCGACTTCAAGCGCGAGGTCTACCGTCAGGCGCTCACCGAGCTGCACCGGTTCCTGAACGCCGACCGGCGCCGCCGGCCGCACGATAGTCACGCACTATCGGGTTAATGCGAACAAACGATTTGCCGACCGCGGCTGCGGGCCGTACCGTTCAATTTCCCATACAAAGGAGACAGGCATGAACCTCAAGGGATCCAAGACCCACGACAACCTGAAAGCGGCGTTTGCCGGCGAATCGCAGGCGAACCGCAGATACCTCTACTTCGCCGCCAAGGCCGACGTCGAAGGCCAGAACGATGTCGCGGCGCTGTTCCGCTCGACCGCCGAAGGCGAGACCGGGCACGCGCACGGCCACCTCGAATACATGGAGCCCGTGGGCGATCCGGCCACCGACAAGCCGATCGGCCCGACCAAGCTGAACCTCCAGGCCGCGGTCGCCGGCGAGACCCACGAGTACACCGACATGTACCCGGGAATGGCGAAGGCCGCGCGCACCGAGGGTTTCACCGAAATCGCCGACTGGTTCGAGACACTCGCCAAGGCGGAGCGTTCGCACGCCAACCGCTTTCAGAAGGCTCTCGATCAGCTCGTGGAGTGATGGCGCAGATCGCGCCCGACAGCCTGCTGCCTCTTGAGGTTTACGCCCGGGAGCGGAACGCTTACCGCGCCCGGGTCATCGCCCACAAGAAGCTGCGCACCGTGCACGTGGGCGGCCATGTCACGCTGCTCTTCGAGGACGAGCTGACGGTCCGCTACCAGGTGCAGGAGATGCTGCGCATCGAGCGCATCTTCGAGGAAGAAGGCATCCGCGGAGAGCTGGAAGCCTACAACCCCCTGATCCCGGACGGCGCCAACTGGAAGGCGACGATGCTGATCGAGTATCCGGAGGCGGAGGAGCGGCGCCGGCGCCTCGCCGAGCTGAAGGGCATCGAAGACCGTACCTGGGTGGGGGTCGAAGGCTTCGCCCGCGTCTACGCGATCGCCGACGAGGACATGGAGCGCGAAAATGAGGAGAAGACCTCCGCGGTGCATTTCGTGCGCTTCGAACTCGACCGCGCGATGCGCGACGCGCTGAAGCAGGGCGCGGGCCTCGCGGTCGGCGTCGACCACCCCAACTACCGCAGCAGCGTGGCGGTGGCGCCCGAAGTGCGGCAATCGCTCGCGGGGGATCTTGCGTGAAGCGGCTCGTTCTTGCGGCGCTGATGCTCGGCGCCGCGCTCGCCGCGGGCCAGGGGAATCCGCGCAAGAGCGACTCGGAACGTGAATACGAAATGCGCGGCAGGAGCGAGCCCGGGGTCGCGCTGCCTGCGCCGCCCGCGGGGGAGCTGATCGAATTCTTTGTCTCCTCGGCGTCCAGCTTCAGGTTCTTCATCGACCCGCAGTCCGTTTCGCTGGGCGCCGACGGCGCGGTGCGCTATACACTGGTGGCGCGCAGCCGCTCGGGCGCGGAAAACGTGAGCTACGAGGGCATGCGCTGCGACGGCTCCTACAGGGTGTTCGCGATCGGCAACGATGGCGGCTGGAGCGTCATCCGGCAATCCGAATGGCGCCGCATCGAACCCAGGTCCGTGCAGCGCTGGCATAACGAACTGTACCTGCGCTACTTCTGCGTGGACGGCATCATCATCCGGAGCCCCGAAGAGGGGCTGAACGCCCTGCGCCGCGGTGGCCGCCCGGACTTCAACAATTCCGAGCGCGCGAACTAGAGCAGCACCAGGTTGTCGCGGTGAATCAGTTCGGGCGCGTCGACGTAGCCCAGGATCGCTTCGATGTCGGCCGACGGCTTGCGCATGATCTGGCGCGTTTCGGTCGCCGAATAATTCGCGAGGCCGCGCGCCACTTCGCGCCCCTGCGCGTCGTCGCAGGCGACCACCGCGCCGCGCTCGAATTCCCCCGCAACCCCGGTGACGCCGATCGGCAGCAGGCTCTTGCCGCCGCTCGAAAGTGCCCGGACCGCGCCCGCGTCGAGTGTCAGCCGGCCGCCAATGTTGAGATGGTCGGCAAGCCACTGCTTGCGCGCGGCGAGCGGCATCGTTCCCGCGGTCAGCAGCGTGCCCACGCGCTCGCCGCGCGCGATGCGCAGCAGCACGTCCGGCTCGCGACCGAAGGCGATCACCGTATGCGCGCCGCTGCGTGCCGCGCGCTTGGCGGCGAGTACCTTGGTCAGCATGCCGCCCCTGGCAAGCGCGGATCCGGTGCCGCCTGCGATGGCCTCCAGCGCGGGGTCGCCCGCCGCGCGTTCCTGGATCAGCGTCGCGGTCGCAACTTTCCGCGGGTCCGCATCGTACAGCCCGGCCTGGTCGGTGAGGATGATGAGCGCGTCCGCCTCGACGAGATTCGCCACCAGCGCGCCCAGGGTGTCGTTGTCGCCGAACTTGATCTCGTCGGTGACGACGGTGTCGTTCTCATTGATTACCGGGATCACGCCCAGCTCGAGCAGCGTGCGCAGCGTCGAGCGCGCGTTCAGGTAGCGCTGCCGGTCGGCCATGTCCGCGTGCGTCAGCAGCACCTGCGCCGTGGCGAGGCCGTGCTCGCGGAAGCAGGTTTCGTAGCATTGCACGAGGCCCATCTGCCCGACTGCCGCCGCGGCCTGCAGCTGGTGCATGGCATGCGGCCGCTTCGCCCAGCCCAGCCGCTGCAGCCCCTCGGCGATGGCGCCGCTCGAGACCAGCACGCAGCGCTTGCCGAGAGCGCGCAGTTGCGCGATTTGCGCCGCCCAGCGCGCGATCGCGGCGGCGTCCAGGCCGCGGCCATCGTTGGTGACGAGCGAGGAGCCGACCTTGATGACCAGCGTGGTGGCGGCGGCGACGGGGTTAGCCTGCACGGCGCGCCTTCCTGGTTTCGCTGCCGGAGAGGAATTCGTAGACCTGCCCGCACAGTTCGCGGCAGCCCTTGCCGTTGATCGCCGAGACCATGAACCAGCGGCCCTTCCAGCGCAGCGCGCGCAGGATGCGCTGCGCGCGCGCCTCAGCCTCCCCCCCGGGCAGCAGGTCGGCCTTGTTGAATACCAGCCAGCGCGGCTTCTTGTGGAGCGCCGCATCGTATTTCTTCAGCTCGTTGGCGAGCGCGCGGATGTCGCGCGCCAGATCGGCGTCGGTCGGGTCACCATCCTGCCCGGGCGGCGCGAGGTCCACCAGGTGCAGCAGCAGCCGGGTGCGCGAAAGGTGGCGCAGGAACTGGTGGCCGAGGCCCGCGCCTTCGGCCGCGCCCTCGATCAGGCCGGGAATGTCGGCGACCACGAAGCTCGCGTCGCTCTCGACGCGCACCACGCCGAGAGACGGGTTCAGCGTGGTGAACGGATAATCCGCGACCTTGGGCCTGGCGGCCGATACCGCGCGGATGAACGTGGATTTGCCGGCGTTCGGCAGGCCCAGCAATCCAGCATCGGCAAGCACGCGCAGTTCGAGCGCCAGCTCGCGCGATTCGCCCGGCTCGCCGCGCGTGAACTGCCGGGGCGCACGGTTGATGCTCGATTTGAAATGCAGGTTGCCCAGGCCGCCCTGGCCGCCCTTGGCGAGCAGCGCGCGCTGGCCGTGGGCCGCGAGGTCGAAGAGCAATCCGCCGTCCTCGTCCTTGACCAGCGTGCCCACCGGCATGCGCAGCACGATGTCCTCGCCGCCGCGCCCGTACTTGTCGGCGCCGCGGCCGATGTCGCCGTCCTCGGCGCGGTGGATGCGTGCGAAGCGGTAGTCGACCAGCGTGTTGATGTTGCGGTCCGCGATCGCCCAGACGCTGCCGCCGCGGCCGCCGTCGCCGCCCGAGGGGCCGCCGCGCGGCACGAACTTTTCGCGCCGGAACGCGGCGCTGCCGTCGCCGCCCTTGCCGGCGTGCACCTGGATTTTCGCTTCGTCGATGAATTTCATTGTGGGAGTGGTAGAAACAAAAAAGCCCTATCGACTCCGATAGGGCTTTCTCGCGGAGTCGGTTAAATGACTAGGCCGGGAGAATGCTCACGGTTTTCTTGTTGCCCGCGCCCTTGATCGAGTATTTGACCTTGCCGGCGACGCGTGCATACAGCGTGTGGTCGCGGCCGATGCCGACATTGACGCCCGGGTGCACCACCGTGCCGCGCTGTCGGATCAGGATCTGGCCGGCGTTCGCGCTCTGGCCGCCGTAGGTCTTGACGCCCAGGCGTTTTGCGTTGGAGTCGCGCCCGTTGCGTGAACTTCCGCCTGCTTTCTTATGTGCCATGGTCGCGTCTCTTGAGCGTGCGGTTCAGTTATTCAGGCGCCGACGATCTCGTCGATGCGCACTTCGGTGAAACCCTGCCGGTGACCCTGGGTCTTGGCAAAATGCTTGCGGCGGCGCATCTTGAAAATGCGGATCTTTTCGCCGCGGCCCTGCGCCACGACCGTCGCCTTGACGGCGGCGCCGTCGAGGAACGGCGCGCCGATGCGCACGCCGTCGCCTTCACCGAGCATCAGGACGCGGTCGAACGACACGCTCGCGCCGACGTCGGCCGCAAGCAATTCGACCTTCAACTGCTCGCCGGATTTGACCCGGTACTGCTTGCCGCCCGTCTGGATCACTGCATACATGGCTGGACCTGTGCTGAAATAGCGTGCAAAGACTTGGAATTATAAGGGATTTCATGCGTCCGGGTCAAAGGCCGCTGTGCTAATTTGCGTCTCCGATGGAGAACCTTCCCTTTCTCGCCCCGATCGCGGCTGATCTGCAGTGCGTCGACCGGGTGATCCACGCCCGGCTCGGTTCGGACGTGGCGCTGGTGCGCCAGGTCGCCGAATACATCGTCGCCGGGGGCGGCAAGCGCTTGCGCCCGTCCCTGGTGCTGCTTTCGGCCGGCGCCGCGGGCTATCCGGGAGATGCCGGCGGCGAGAGGCACCACGAGATGGCCGCCGTGGTCGAGTTCATCCATACCGCAACGCTCCTGCACGACGACGTGGTGGACGCGTCCGAACTGCGGCGCGGCCGGAGGACGGCAAACGCGGAATTCGGCAACGCCGCCTCGGTGCTGGTGGGCGACTTCCTGTACTCGCGCGCCTTCCAGATGATGCTCGCCGCCAACAGCATGCGCGTGATGCAGGTCCTCGCCGATGCGACCAACACGATTGCGGAGGGCGAGGTGCTGCAGCTGATG
>SHXL01000139.1 GCA_009693345.1 Betaproteobacteria bacterium | reverse complement strand
CCGGCCGCGCCACGCGCGTTAGCCGAGCCGATGCGGCTGATCAACGCTGACATCTTCATCTGGAATTGGCGAGGATAGGTGGACGCGGCCGCCCTGCTGGCGGACTCGCCCTTCTCGGATTCCGCCGTGACGTAAATGGAACTGGTGCAGGGCATGCGCAATCGGCGTGAGTTCGCGAAGCTGCGCGCGGATATGAGGCTATGGCAGGTGCGGCTGCTTCCGGTGACAGAACCGATTTCGGCGCGCGCCGTGGCATTAGTTGAACAGCATTTTCTGCCGCATCATGTTCAACTCGCCGACGCGCTCGTCGCGGCGACAGCGTTGCAGCACGATCTTGTGCTGGTCAGTTCGAACAGCAAGCACTTTCGACCGATCCACGGTTTGCGGCTCGAAAGGTCCCGGCCGCAGCAACATCCGATTGCATGAACAGGCGAGACACAGTAATTGCACTGCTGGCGCTTGGCGCCGCGCCGCTCGCCTCGTTCGCCCAACAACAAGGCAAGGTCTGGCGAATCGATTATTTGGACTTCGGTTCGCGCCAATCTACGGTGGATGCCGGAAGGTACGGTGCATTGATACAGGGTTTGCGCGAAAATGGTTATGTCGAGGGCAAGAATATTGTGCTCGAAGCACGCTTCGCGGAAGGCGACAAGGATCGCGCGGGTGGGTTCGCGGGAGAACTTGTTCGGCAGAACGTAGACCTGATTCTGGCGCTGGGTTCAGGCGCGACCCGCGCTGCGAAACAGGCGACGGCCACGATTCCCATCGTCGTCATCTCTTCGCCTGATCCGGTAAGCGAGGGCTTTGCCGCCAGTCTCGCGCGGCCGGGCGGCAATATTACCGGCATGTCCAACGGCACCGACGATACGGCTCCCAAGCTGGTCGAATTGTTGACTATCGCAATTCCAAAACTGCACCGCTTCAGTTTGCTCACCAACCCGGCGAATGGCGCGCATGCTTCGCTAATTTTGCGTTACCGGACCGCAGCAGAGAAGATCGGCAAACAGGTGCTGCCGATGAGCGTAGGCACGCCAGGTGAAATCGAAAGCAGCTTCGCATTGCTGGCGCGCGAACGCACCGATGCCATGATCATTCTGGCCGATGCGTTTCTGTTCCAGCATCGGGCGCAGATTGCCGCGCTAGCGCTGAAGCACCGTCTGCCTTCGATTTATGCGTTCGCCGGATATGCTGAAGTCGGTGGGCTGATGAGCTATGGAGCGGATAACAATGACAATTTCCGCCGCGCTGGGATTTTCGTGGACAAGATACTCAAGGGCGCCAAGCCGGCAGATATGCCGTTCGAGCAGCCGACGCGGTATTACTTCATCATCAACCGCAAGACGGCGGACGCGCTCGGCCTCAAGATGCCGCAATCCCTGCTTGCGCGTGCCGACCGGGTGATCGAATGAAATTCCGGGGCGCGTGCCGGGCCGCTACTCGAGCTTGATCGTCTGGATGATCGGGCGGAACTGGGCCGCCTGGCGGCGCACGATGGCGTCCTGGTCGGCGGGCAAGGAGCCTACCGCCTCGGCGGCGAGGTCGGTGAAGCGCTTCACGGTGTCCGGATGCTTTGCCGCGGCCACCGCTTCCTTGTTCAGCCGGTCGATGATCTCTTTTGGTGTATTCGCCGCGACGAACAGGCCGTTCCAGCCTTCGAGTTCGAGGGCCGGAAAGCCGAGCTCGCGCACCGTCGGCACCTCTGGCAGTTCGGGAATGCGCTTGGCGCCATGGGTCGCCAGCGCCTTCAACTTTCCCGACTTGATCTCGGCGAGCGATGACGAGAGCTGGTCGCCGCCGATATTCAACCGGCCCGCGAGCAATTCCTGCTTCAGCGGCGCGGCCCCCTTGAACGGGATGTGGGTCATGTCGACGCCCACCTCCTTCTTGAATGCCTCGCCGATCACGTTCATGAACGAACCCGGGCCGGTCGAGCCATAGGTGTACTTGAGGTTCGGGTCGCCTTTCAGCAGCGCCGCGAGTTCCTTCAGGTCCTTGACCGGCACGGACGGATGCGCGGTAAGCACCAAGGGGACGTTGACCACGATGGAGACACCGGCAAAGTCGGTGTCGAGGTTGTACGGCAGGCGTCCGGCAAGCGCGAGCGATGTCGAGGCGAGCGGAAAAGTGATGTTGTGCATCAGCAGCGTGTAGCCGTCGGGCGCCGACTTGGCCACCGCGTCGGCGCCAATGGTGCCGCCCGCGCCGCCGCGATTCTCCACCAGCACCGGCTGCCCCATAGATTCCTGCATGCGCTGCGCCACGATGCGCGCGGCGATATCGGTAGTGCCGCCCGCCGGGAACGGCACCACGATGCGGATCGGCTTCGAGGGAAAGCCTTGCGCTTGCGCATGCGAATGAATTGCGACTGCGGCGAGGAGCAAAAGCAGGAATCGAATGCTATTCACCGTACACCCTTTTCTCATAATTCCGCGGCCTCATCGAGGCAATGATGATGCCACATATGAATGTGAACAGACCCAGCCGCCAGCCGGACAGGTGGCCGTCGAGCAGGCAGCGCAGCAGGTAGCCGCCGACAAAGAAGCTGAATAGCAGCCCCGTGCCGTCGTCGTGCGTCCGGAACTGCCGCCATCCGCCTCGCACGGCAAGCGCTCCACTTACGAGCAGCAGGACCAGCCCCGGCAGGCCGACGCCCAACGCAAAATCCAGCCATCCGCTGTGACTGCTGCCCCAGCCGGCGATGCCGTAGCGCTGTTGCAGCGCGCGTCCGAAGGCATCGTGGCCGTATCCCAGGCCGAGCGGATGCTGCTCGATGGCACGCACCGCCTCCCGCGCCCAGGCGGCGCGGCGGTAGGCGGATTCTTCCAGCGGCGCGCCGGAGAGCGTGGTCGGGCAATTGGCCTCGACGTAGTTGTACCAGCAGGTGCTTTCCGCGGTCCATCCCAGCGCATACGATTCAGCAAAACCGGACCAGCGGTTATCGGTATGCCAGCTCGCGAGTGCCACCAGGCCGGCGGCCAGCGCGGCTGCGCCAAGAACGAAAATACGCCGCCTCCGGGCAGTCCGCAGCCACAGGATCAGAGCGATCCCCGCCACGAGCAGCGCGATCACCACCGCCGTCCCGTTGCGCGCCTGGAAGAGCACATCCGTTCCAAGAACGAAGGCGCACAAGAGCCAACCCGTGCGCGCGCCCAGCGCGAGGGGCGATTGCCCGTGTACGACAAGGCATGCGCGATCGCCAATGACCAGCGCCGCCAGCATGCCGTGCACCGTGCTCTGATAATCAAGCTCGGCATACGGCATCACGCGGAGTGTCCATGTGCCGGTCGTTACCCACAGGCGGGCCTGATGCAGGAGCACCAGCGCCACGGCCAGCCCCAGGGCGAAGACCACAGGGTGCAGGGCATTGGAGGGTCGAACGCGGTACGCAATAAAAGCCGCCGTAGCACCAGCGACAAAGTGCATCAGCCAGTCGCCGCGCAAACGCCCCAGCGCGTACCCCGTCGCCGACGAGAACAGCACCGCCTGAAGCGCCATCCAGGCGGTGAGTACCAGGAGCGCCCAAGCGCACGCACGCAGGGACGCCGGCAAGGATGGCCGCGGCCGCCTGCACCAGCCGGCAACGATCAGCACGATGCCGGCAACAAGAAGCAAATTGCGCAGGGCAATGGTGTGCGGCACATGGAACAGGAACGTCATCACTGCAAGCCAGGCCACGAGCAGCGCATGGCCTGCACCAGCCGCCCACGTACTCACTGCGCCGGTTCTCGCATCTTCTTCACCGCCGCGGGGACGCCCGCGACCACCGCATAGGCCGGCACGTCATTGCGCACGACGGCTCCGGCGGCCACCACGGCGCCGTCGCCAATGGTGACGCCCGCGAGGATGATGGCGTTTGCTCCGAGCCACACATCGCGGCCGATGCGAATCGGTCTTGCATCGACGGGCTGCGATTGGATGGTTGCGCCGCGCGCATAGCGATGCTGGTAGGAGATGATGCGCGCTCCCGGGCCGATCACCGTGTAGTCGCCGATATCGACGCCGCCAGTGCCATTGACGATGCAGAAATTATTGATTTCGACGCGATCGCCCAGACGCACGCCGCCATTGCCGCCTTGCACGTAGGCGTAGCGATTCAGCGTCACCTTGTCGCCGAAACGCACGCCGGGGCTGCGCGACGCGTCGACCGAAGCATCCGCATGAATTTTGCAGCCGCGCCCGAGAATGATCCGGTCGTGGCCCTTGATGTACGCAAACAGGGAGACCCGGTTTCCGGCGCGGCGCTGGCGCAGGACAAACCAGAACGTTCTGAACGCGTTCATGCGTCAAAGCAGTTGGTAGGCGGGCTTCTCTCTACCCGTACCGCACGTCCAGAATCTCGTAGCACTTCACGCCGCCCGGCGTCTGCGCATCGACGATGTCGCCGGTTTCCTTGCCGATCAGGGCACGGGCGATCGGCGAATTGATCGAGATCCGGCCCTGCTTGATGTCGGCCTCATCGTCGCCGACGATCTGGTAGGTGGCCGCCGGCTTGCCCTTCTCCTCGAGGTCGACCGTGGCGCCGAACACGCAGCGCCCGTCCGCATCGAGCAGCTTCGGGTCGATGACCTGGGCATTGCCGAGCTTTGCCTCAAGCTCGGAAATGCGGCCCTCGATGAAACCCTGCTGCGCCCGCGCCGCATCGTACTCGGCGTTTTCCGAAAGATCGCCATGCGCGCGAGCCTCCGCAATAGCGGCGATCACGTTGGGGCGGTCTGCGGTCTTCAGGCGGTGCAACTCCACGCGCAGCAATTCCGCGCCGCGCGTGGTCATCGGGGTTTTGGCCATGGCTAGAGTTTAGTGCAGTTTTGCGTGCAGTTCCTGCAAGCGATAAGGTTCGAGCGACTCCAGCGCCTTCATGCCAGTGCAGGCGGCCTGGGCGCCGGCGATGGTGGTGTAGTAGGTCACCCGCTTGGCGAGGGCGGTGGTGCGGATCGAGCGCGAGTCGGAGATCGCGGTGCGCGTGTCCTCGACCGTGTTGACGATGAAGCTGATGTCGCCATTCTTGATCATGTCCACGATGTGCGGCCGGCCCTCGGCGACCTTGTTGATGGTGGCCGCCTGCAGCCCGTGCGCCGCGATCACCTGTGCCGTGCCCCGCGTCGCAACCAGTGTGAAGCCGAGCTGCGCGAGGTCGCGCGCCACGGTCACGGCGGTGAGCTTGTCGCCGTCGCGCACGCTGATGAAGGCGCGCCCCGCCTTGGGCAGCTTGATGCCCGCGGCGATCTGCGACTTGATGAATGCCTCGCCGAAAGTCTGGCCGACGCCCATGACTTCGCCCGTGGATTTCATCTCCGGGCCGAGGATGGTGTCCACGCCCGGGAATTTCACGAACGGGAACACCGCTTCCTTCACCGAAAAATAAGGCGGCACCACTTCCCTCGTCACGCCCTGCTGTGCCAGCGAGATGCCCGCCATGCAACGCGCCGCGATCTTGGCCCAGGGAATGCCGGTCGCCTTGGAAACGAAGGGCACGGTGCGCGAGGCGCGCGGGTTGACCTCCAGCACGTACACCGTGCCGCGCTGGATCGCGAACTGCACGTTCATGAGCCCGACCACGCCGAGGGCTTTGGCCATGAGCACCGTCTGCCGGCGCAGTTCGCGCTCGATGTGACTGGCGAGAGAATGCGGCGGCAGGCAGCAGGCTGAATCGCCCGAATGCACGCCCGCCTGCTCGATGTGCTCCATGATGCCGGCGATCAGGACGTCCTTGCCGTCCGACACCGCATCCACGTCCACTTCGATCGCGTCCGACAGGTAGCGATCGAGCAGCACGGGCGAATCATTCGACACGCGCACGGCGTTTTCCATGTAGCGCTCGAGTTCCGACTGCTGGTGCACGATCTCCATGGCGCGCCCGCCCAGCACGTAGCTCGGGCGCACCACCACCGGATAGCCGATCTCTTCGGCGCACCTGACGGCCTCCGGTGCCGAACGGGCGGTGCGGTTGGGCGGCTGCTTGAGTTTGAGCTTCTGCAGCAGTTTCTGGAAGCGCTCGCGATCCTCCGCTACATCAATCATGTCGGCGCTGGTGCCGATGATCGGCACGCCCGCGGCGGCGAGGTCGCGCGCGAGCTTGAGCGGCGTCTGGCCGCCGTACTGCACGATCACGCCGAAGGGTTTTTCCTTGTCGACGATCTCGAGCACGTCTTCCAGCGTCAGCGGCTCAAAGTAGAGGCGGTCGGAGGCGTCGTAATCGGTGGATACGGTCTCCGGGTTGCAGTTGACCATGATGGTCTCGAAGCCGTCCTCGCGCAGCGCCATCGCCGCGTGCACGCAGCAGTAGTCGAATTCGATGCTCTGCCCGATGCGGTTCGGACCGCCGCCCAGCACCATGATTTTCTTCCTCCCGCTCGGGTCGGCCTCGCATTCCTCCTCGTAGGTGGAGTACAGGTAGGCGGTACGCGTCGCAAACTCGGCGGCGCAGGTGTCCACCCGCTTGTAGACCGGGCGAATGCTCAGTTTGTGCCGTTTGCTTCTGACTTCACTTTCATTGGTGTTGAACAGGTACGCGAGACGCCGGTCCGAGAATCCCTTGCGTTTCAGCCTGCGAAGCATTTCCCCGTCAACGTCCTCGAGCTTCTGGTCGTCCAGCTCCATTTCCAGATCAACGATCTCCTTGATCTGGGCGAGGAACCAGGGGTCGATGTGCGTCAGGCGGTGCACTTCTTCCATGGTGAAGCCGTTCTCGAAAGCGTCGCCGACGTACCAGATGCGCTCCGGGCCGGGCTCGCCGAGCTCGCGTTCCAGCGTCTCGCGATCCCGCGTCTTCTGGTTCAGGCCGTCTACCCCCACCTCCAGGCCGCGCAGCGCCTTCTGGAACGATTCCTGGAAGGTGCGCCCGATCGCCATTACCTCACCGACCGATTTCATCTGCGTGGTGAGGCGGTCGTTGGCCTGCGGAAACTTCTCGAAGGCGAAGCGCGGCACCTTGACGACGACGTAGTCGATGGCCGGCTCGAAAGATGCGGGGGTCGCCCCGCCGGTGACCTCGTTGGCGACTTCGTCCAGCGTGTAGCCGACCGCGAGCTTGGCCGCCACCTTGGCGATCGGAAAGCCGGTCGCCTTGGAGGCGAGCGCCGAGGAACGCGACACGCGCGGGTTCATCTCGATCACCACCATGCGTCCATCCTTCGGATTGATGGCGAACTGCACGTTCGAGCCGCCGGTATCCACGCCGATCTCGCGCAACACGGCGATCGAGGCGTCGCGCAGGATCTGGTACTCCTTGTCCGTCAGCGTCTGC
>SHXL01000138.1 GCA_009693345.1 Betaproteobacteria bacterium | reverse complement strand
GTCGAGCTGAAAATCGCCAAATAGCGGTTCGTACAGCGTAATTACGGGAGCGCGCAATGAATGCAGTCACTGACAATGCAGTCGCCGAAATGCCGGCGCCGCTTATCTTTTCGGACAACGCCGCGGGCAAGGTGAAGCAGCTGATCGAGGAGGAGGGCAACCCGGAGCTCAAGCTGCGCGTGTTCGTCACCGGCGGCGGCTGCTCCGGGTTCCAGTACGGCTTCACTTTCGACGAAGTGCAGAACGAAGACGACTCGGTGATGGAAAAGGACGGCGTCAAGCTGCTCATCGACCCGATGAGCTACCAGTACCTCACGGGCGCCGAGATCGACTACACCGAAGGCCTGGAAGGCGCGCAGTTCGTGATCAAGAACCCGAACGCGACATCCACCTGCGGCTGCGGCTCCTCGTTCTCGGCCTAGCCGGGGTAGATCGCCCCCAGCACGCGCGCGGCGCGCGCGCCGGTGACTGAAGGCAGGTTTCCCGCCGCGCCCTCCAGGGTCCGCTTCGCGAGCCAGGCGAAGGCCGTCGCTTCCACCAGCTGGGGATCGATGCCGTAGCGCTCGCTCGTCTCCAGCGCCGCAGGCGCGGCCAATTCGGCGAGCCGGCGCATGAGGGCGTTGTTCTTCGTACCACCGCCGCAGACGATGAGGTGCCGCGCGGCGGCGCAGTGCCGGGTGACGGCGTTGGCGACGCTGCGTGCAGTCAGTTCCAGCAGCGTGGCCTGTACCGCCTGCGGATCCTCGTCTCCCTTCAGCTTCTTCTGCAGCCAGCGTTCATTGAAGACATCCCTGCCGGTGCTCTTTGGCGGCGCGGCCGCGAAGTAGGGATCCCGCAGCATGCGCTCGAGCGACGGCGCAATGGCGCGTCCCGCGGCGGCCCAGTTGCCGTGGGCGTCGTGCGGCGTGCCCAGGTGACGCGAAGCCCACAAGTCGAGCAGGCAGTTCCCGGGACCGCTGTCGAAGCCGATCACGTCGCCGTGACGGGGCAGGAAGGTCAGGTTGGCGATGCCGCCGAGATTCAATACGACGCGATCTTCCGCCGCGTCTGCAAACATTGCGGCGTGGAAGGCGGGTGCCAGCGGCGCTCCCTGGCCCCCGGCCGCGACATCCCGGCTGCGAAAGTCGGCCACCACGCGTATCCCGGTGAGTTCGGCCAGCAGGGCCGCGTTGCCGATTTGCGTGGTATAGCCGCGCTCGGGGCGGTGGCGCACCGTCTGGCCGTGGCAGCCGATGGCGCGAACCGCGGCAGCCGGAGTTTTCGACTTGGCGAGCACCTCGGTGACCGTGGCCGCATATTTTTCCGCCAGTTGGTTGCCGGCGAGTGCGGCGCGCTCGATTTCATTCGTCCCCGAGGAATTGAGCGCGAGAAGTTCGCGCCGCAGCGCGGCGTCGAAGGCATGGCTCGCGCGGGCAACCAGCCTCGGCCTGCCGTCGGCGAAATTCACCAGCACCGCATCGACCCCGTCGAGGCTGGTGCCCGACATCAGGCCGACGTAGATCTCCCGGGTCACTCTAGTGCGGCAACCTGGCTGTTCGCAAGCAGATCGAGCTGCGCCCCCAGCCCCTGCGCGCGCGCGCGAAAGGCGTCCATGTCGTGGCGCGCCACCGGCGTTCCGGCGGGCAGCGGAACGGAGAGCGGATTGCGCGCAGCCCCGGCGACGCGGAATTCATAGTGCAGATGCGGCCCGGTCGCCCATCCGGTCTGGCCGACCAGGCCGACGGTATCGCCCTGCGCGACGCGGGTGCTTGCGCGGATGCCGCGCCCGAACGCTTTTAGGTGCGCATAGAAGGTGGCAACACGGCTGTCGTGGCGGATGATGACCAGGTTGCCGTAACCGCCGTGACGGCCGGCGAACTCGACGATGCCGTCGCCCACCGCGCGAACCCTGGTGCCGGCGGGGGCCGCATAGTCCACGCCCTGGTGCACACGCCACGCTTTGTGCAGCGGATGCATGCGCATGCCGAATCCGGAACTGACGCGGGTGAGCTCCAGCGGCGAGCGCAGCAGCGCCTTGCGCATGTTCCTGCCGTCGGCGGCGTAATAGTTGTCGGCGTAGCGCAGCGCGCGATACCTGCGGCCCTGGTTGGTGAATTCGGCGGCGAGCACCTGCCCCGCGCGCAGCGGCCGGCCGTCGACCCAGTGCATTTCGTAGAGCACCGAGAAACGGTCTCCCTGGCGCAATTCACGGTGGAAATCGATATCGCTGCCGAACACGTCGGCAAGCTGGATCGCGACCGCGTCCGGGATGCCGGCGGCGTCGCTGGCCGCGAACAGCGACGACCGGATGACCGCGGATTTCAGCACGCTGCGCGTCACGATTTGCGCGCGCTGCTCGCTGGCGACCAGGCCCTGGCCGACGCGTTCGATCCTGACTGAAACGTCGCGCGCGGCGAGAAAGCCGAGCCAGACCAGCTCGCCCTCGTGGTCCTTTCCGCTGCGCACTTCGGCGGTCACGATGGTGCCCGGGCGCAGCGAGCGCAGCGAGCGCTGGCGCAGCAGCAGCTGGGCATCGGATTCGCCGATGGCAAGGCGCGCAAACAGGCCCTGATAGGTGTCGCCGCGCTGCAGTCGGTCCTCGCGCACAAACGTGGACGGTGCCGGCAGCAGCGCCTCATCCAGGCGGATCGCGACCGGCTCGGGCACCGCCACCTTGGCGAGCAGCAACTCCGCGTCGGTGGAGGGCACGATGGTGGCCACCGCGGCGAGCGCGCTCGAGAGCGCGAACACCGCGAGCAACGCGGCGCGCCGAAGCGGTACCCCCTGCCTGTCGTCTCCCCGCACGTCCTCCCTCCGCACGTCCTCCCTCCGCACGTCCACCCCCATGGATCGGCTAGAATCCCTTGTTATTCAGAGACCTGGGAAGTGTAGCACGCATGATGGACGTTACCGAAGCGCTGGCACGCATCAAACGAGGCTGCGACGAGCTGATCGTCGAGGAAGAATTGGTCAGGAAACTCAAGACCGGGCGCGTGCTCAGGGTCAAGCTCGGCCTCGATCCGACCGCGCCCGATCTGCACCTCGGCCACACCGTGGTGATCAACAAGCTGCGCCACTTCCAGGACCTGGGGCACCAGATCCAGTTCCTGATCGGCGATTTCACCGGGATGATCGGCGATCCGACCGGCAAGAACCAGACGCGCCCGCCGCTGTCGCGCGAGCAGATCCTGGCCAACGCGCAAACCTACCGCGCGCAGATGTCGAAGATCCTCGACGCCGACAAGACCCTGGTGATGTTCAACTCGGAGTGGTCGGACAAGCTGGGCGCCGAGGGCATGGTGCGGCTCGCGTCGCGCTACACACTCGCGCGGCTGCTGGAGCGCGACGACTTTTCCAAGCGCTACAAGGCCGGGCAGCCGATCGCGGTGCACGAACTGCTCTATCCGCTGATGCAGGGCTACGACTCGGTGGCGATGAAGGCGGACGTGGAGCTTGGCGGCACCGACCAGAAATTCAACCTGCTGGTCGGGCGCGAGTTGCAGCGCGATTACGGCCAGGAACCGCAGTGCATCTTGACCATGCCGTTGCTGGAGGGTACCGACGGCGTGGAGAAGATGTCGAAGTCGCTGGGCAATTACATTGGCATCACCGAGCCGGCGCAGGAAATCTTCGGCAAGCTGATGCGCATCTCGGACCAGCTCATGTGGCGCTACATGGATCTGCTTTCGTTCCAGGATCTGAAAACGATTGCCGCGAAGAAACAGGCCGTGGCGGGCGGAGAAAATCCACGCGAGGTGAAATTCGAATTCGCAAAGGAGATCGTCGAGCGTTTCCACGGCAAGGCGGCTGCCGAGGCTGCTGCTCACGATTTCAACGCGCGTTTCAGGGATCGGGCGCTGCCGACGGACATCCCGGAACAGAGCCTGAAGGGTCCGATGGTCTCGACCCAGGTCTTGAAGCAAGCTGGCCTGGCAAGCAGCTCGTCGGACGCAGAGCGGCTAATCGCTCAAGGCGGCGTGAAGGTCAATGGCGAGCGCCTTGCAGATCGAAAGAGGGTGTTCGCGACGGGAGAAACCTGCCTCGTTCAGGTCGGCAAGCTGAAAATCGCCCGGATCAAGTTCACATGAACGGTCCGCAGTACGAGGTCTACGCCATCAAGTACGCGCACCATGCGCGGCGCGCGTCCGAGAACTTCATCGGCGGCGATCCTCATGACGGCCCGATGCCGCTCGACTACTTCGTCTGGCTGATTCGCGGCGCGGGGCGCGAGATCGTCGTCGATACGGGTTTCTCGGCCCCCATGGCGGCCAAGCGCCAACGCGATCATATTCGCTGCCCGACGGAGGGTTTGAGGCTCCTGGGCGCTGATGCGACGAAAATCAAGGACGTGGTCGTCACGCACCTGCACTACGATCACATCGGCAATTTCGATCTGTTTCCTGCGGCGACGTTTCATCTCCAGGATCTGGAGATGAACTATGCGACCGGGCGGCACATGGGCCAGCCTGTATTCGGCGGTGCCTACGAGGTCGAGGATGTGGTCGGCATGGTGCGCCGCGTGTATGCGGGCCGGGTCCGTTTCCACGACGGCGACGCCGAGATCGCGCCCGGGATCTCGCTGCACCTGATCGGCGGCCATACCATGGGCCTGCAGGTGGTCCGCGTGGCGACACGGCGCGGCCGGGTGGTGATCGCCTCGGATGCCTCGCACTTTTACGCCAATATGGAGCAGGTCCGGCCGTTTCCGATCGTCTACAGCGTGACCGACATGGTCGAGGGCTACGACAGGCTGCGTGCACTCGCCGACTCGCCCGCGCACATCATTCCCGGTCACGATCCGCTGGTGATGGAGCGCTATCCCGCACCCGCCGCCGCCCTGCACGGCATCGTCGCGCGACTGGACTAGGCGAACGGCGGGCTGCCCATCGAGGCATTGCGCTTCCCGCCCGAAAGGGCGTAATGTACGGCAGGTTCAAACAAGGGGAAATCCACATGCGCAAGCACAGAATCGCCGTCGCCGTTTCGATCGCAGTCGCCGCAGCCTTCAGCCAGGGTGCCGCCGCGCAAGCGCCGGCGGTCAAGAACCTCAAGATGCAGGGGAGCTGGCCCGCCAGCCTGACGATTCAGGATCATTTCAAGGGCATCACCGAGCGCATCGAAAAGCTCACGGGAGGATCGATCAAGATCGAGACCATGGCCGCGGGGCAGGTCGTGCCGCCGTTCGAAGTTCTCGACGCCACCAACAAGAAGGTAATCGACGGCTGGCACTCGATTTCATACTACTGGGTCGGCAAGAGCCCGGCGGCGGCGTTGTTCGCCGGGCCTCCGGGTGGCCCCTTCGGCATGGACCACATGGATTGGCTGGGCTGGCTTTACGTCGGCGGCGGCCTGGAGATGTGGCGCGATTTCTACCAGAACGAGCTCAAGCTGAACGTCATCGTGTGGCCCGCGCAGCCCTCGAGCCCGCAGGCGCTGGGCTGGTTCAAGAAGCCGCTGAAGAGCGTGGCCGATTTCAAGGGCATGAAGTGCCGGCAGACCGGCCTCAATGCCGAGGTCTACGCCAAGCTCGGCCAGGCCGTCGTCAACCTGCCGGGCGGCGAGATCGTGCCGGCGGCGCAGCGTGGCGTGATCGACTGCGCCGAATGGGTCGGCGGCGTCGAGGACCTGCGCCTGGGGCTTCCGGGCGTCTTCAAGTACCACTACACGCCCGGCATGCACGAGAACAATTCCGTCGGCGAGTTCGGCTTCAACCTGGACGTGTGGAAGGGCTTCTCGCCGCAACAACAGGAAGCCGTGAACTCCGCCGTCAAGGACACGTTTATTACCTGGCTCACCAAATGGCAGCTGCAGAACGCCGAGGCGATGGAGGAGATGGTCAAGAAGCATGGCGTGCAGATCCGCCGCACGCCGCCTGACATCCTGATCGCTTCGCTCAAGGCCTGGGACGAGGTCGCGGCCGAGAACTCGGCCAAGTCGGCGACCTTCAAGAAAGTCTACGAGTCGCAGCGCGCGTACGCGGCCAAGGTGGTGCCTGCCAAGCGCTACATGTTCCCGCCGTACTCGTTCGCGGCGAACTACTACTGGCCCGAGGGCGCCGCCAAGCCGGCCGCGGCCAAGGCCGAAGCGAAGAAGAAGTAACCGGGCAAGGTGAGAGGGGGGGGCGGCGACGCCCCCTTTTTTTTGCATAGTGTGAATCAAGGTTCTTCCCATGACTGAAGCGGTTGCCGGCCACATCCGCCTGGTGCGGATCATCGACAAATTCACCGACGCGACCGGAGTCTGGGTGGCGTGGCTGAACGTGCCGCTGGTGCTGGCGGTAGGCTACGAGGTGGTCGCGCGCTACGCCTTCAATGCGCCGACGCTCTGGTCCTTCGACGTCACCTACATGCTTTACGGCACGATCTTCATGCTTGGCTCCGCCTACGCGCTGTACAAGGGCGCGCATATCCGCACCGATTTTTTCTACGAGAAATGGTCGGACCGCACGCGTGGAGTGGTGGACTCGATCTCGTACATCGTGTTCTTTTTCCCCTCGATCGTCATGCTCTTCGCGGCAAGCTGGAGCGAGGCGTGGTACGCCTACACCATCAACGAGACCTCCGAACAGACGGCGTGGCGGCCCATCCTGTGGCCCTTCAAGGCGGTGGTGCCGCTGACCTGCGTGCTGCTGCTGCTGCAGGGCGTCTCCGAGCTGATCAAGAGCTTCTATGCCGCGCGCACCGGCATCGTGCTCAAGCACAAAGAGAAGATCGAGCTATGACCACCGAGATCCTGCTCGGTCTGGTGATGCTGATCGTGATGCTGGGTGCGATTTTCATCGGCATCCAGATTTCCTTCACGCTGCTGTTCCTCGCCTTGAGCTTCGGTTACTTCGCCCTGGGCAAGGTGGTGTTCGATCTGGCCTACTTCCAGACCATCGGGCTGATGAAGGAGGAGGTGCTCGCCGCGGTGCCCCTCTTCATCTTCATGGGCTACCTCACCGAGCAGGCGGGCCTCATGGAGCGGCTCTTTTCCGCCTTGCGCATGATGCTGGCGCCGGTGCGGGGCTCGCTCTACATCGTGGTCATCGTTACCTCGACGATATTCGCCATGGCCACCGGGATCGTGGGCGCGGCGGTGACGGTGCTCGGCATCATGGCGGCGCCCGTCATGATCAAGACGGGCTACGACGCGAAACTCGCCGCCGGCGCCATCACCGCCGGCGGCACCCTCGGCATCCTGATCCCGCCATCCGTGATGCTGATCGTGATGCTGGGTGCGATTTTCATCGGCATCCAGATTTCCTTCACGCTGCTGTTCCTCGCCTTGAGCTTCGGTTACTT
>SHXL01000137.1 GCA_009693345.1 Betaproteobacteria bacterium | reverse complement strand
CGGAAACTCAGGCTGCGCGCCATGGCGGAAGCGAACGCGCTTGCGGCGGCGCGAGAGCGCGAAGCACAGTCCGGAAAATTCCTCGCGGAAGCGCAGGCGCGCGCGGCGGCGCAGAGCAACGCGCGGCTGGCGGCGGAAGCAGAGGCCGTGCGCCTGGAGAAGGAGCGCATGCGGCTGGTGGCGGATGCTGCGCGTGAATCGAAGGAACGCAGGCGTGCGGAAAAACGGGCCGAAAAACCCGAGGCGTCCGCCAATGGCCGCTGGCTGGTGGCCGGCGCGATCGCGGTGGCCGGGATTTTCGCCGCTTTGGGTCTTTATGAGACGACGGGCAAGGCCCCGAGCGGGATTGGTACAATTTTTCAGCTCAAGCTCGATCGAAACTTGGAATCGTTTGCGCAACGCCTGAAGGAAGAGCCAAAGCAATGATCGTCGACCTGCGGTCGGATACCGTGACGCGCCCCTCGGCGGGCATGCGCCGCGCGATGGCGGACGCCGAACTCGGGGACGATGTATACGGCGACGACCCGAGCGTCAACCGGTTGCAGGCGCGGGCGGCGGAAATGCTCGGCTTCGAGCAGGCACTCTACTTTCCCTCGGGCACCCAGTCCAATCTTGCCGCGCTGATGAGCCATTGCGACCGGGGCGACGAGTACCTGGTCGGGCAGGAGGCGCACACCTACCGCTTCGAGGCGGGCGGCGGCGCGGTGCTCGGCTCGATCCAGCCGCAGCCGCTCGCCAACCGCGCCGACGGCACGCTCGACCTGGCCGAAGTGGAAGCTGCGATCAAGCCGGACGATCTGCATTTCGCGCGCACGCGCCTGCTCGCGCTGGAGAACACGATAGGCGGGAAGGCGATTGCGCGTTCCTACCTGGAAAATGCGTTGGAACTTGCAAAGCGGAAAGGACTTTCCACCCATCTGGACGGCGCGCGCATTTTCAACGCCTCGGTCGGGCTCCAAATCTCCGCGAAGGATCTCTGCGACGGATTCGATTCCGTATCCGTCTGCCTTTCCAAGGGGCTCGGCGCGCCGGCCGGCACGCTGCTCCTGGGCGGAAAGGATTTGATTGCAAGAGCGCGAAGGGCCCGGAAGATCCTCGGCGGCGCGATGCGCCAGGCGGGCGTGCTGGCCGCGGCGGGCCTGTATGCGCTCGAGAACAACATCGAAAGGCTGGCCGTGGACCACGCCAACGCCGAGCGCCTGGCGCAGGGCCTGAGGGAATCGGGATACGAGGTCGAGGGACCCTATACGAACATGGTTTTTGTCCGGCCTGCTCCGGAAAAAATTCCAGCCCTCAAATCTCAGTTTGAAAAGAAAAAGATTCTGGTGATTCCCGGTGCCCGGCTCAGGCTCGTCACCCACCTCGACGTCGATGCCGCGGGCGTCGAGCGGGCGCTCGATGCGTTCCGCTCGCTAGCCGCCTAGAATAGGTGCACCGCCATCGGGAACCAGAAGCCGATGACGCAGAAGGCAATCCCGACCACGCCGAGCACGCCTGCGGCCCAGAACAATGCAGAGATGGCGGTGATGATCGAGGCTGAGGCGAGCACGATCGCGATCTGCACCGCGGCTGAAGACAGTTCGTAGTGGTGGTACGCGGCGAAGGCCTTGTCGCGCTTGCGTTCCGCGTTTTTCGCCCGCTCAGCGAGCTGCTTGCGGCCTTCGCGCGTCTCGGGTTCGTCCTCGTAGCGTTCCGCGGTTTTTTTCCAGACTTCGATCTGTTTTTTCGATTTTTCGGTGTCGACCGTTGCCGCAAGCTGGTCCGCGGCCGTGCGCATGGTCGTCTGGCGGATGGTCTTCGCCTGGAAGAAGGCCCACAGGTTGGAGGCCTGGATGTTGTAGCTCATCGCTTCGGTCTGTGCCGATTTGCCCAGCGTCTCGGAAAACGCGAGTACCAGCGCGAGGACCGAGATGAGCAGCGCGACGCCCTTGTTGCCGCCGTGATCCGCGTGTCCGTGTCCGCCTGACATGATTGTTCCCCCGTTGTGGATTTCATTTTAGTGCATTAAAAGAAGTATTCATGATCGCTGCGCACCCGTATTCGTGCAGCGCGCCGGCGTCGTCGCACTGAAAGAGGGCGAACCGGTGATCGCACACACCGTGGCGCGCTTCCGCAAAACGCGCGACTTCCTGGTGAAGGAGCTCAACACCATCGACGGCATCAGCGCGGCCGTGCCCAACGGCACCATGTACGCGTTCTTCAGGGTGCACGGCGTCAGCGACAGCCTGGAATATTGCAAACGGCTGGTGCGCAACGCGGGTCTCGGCCTGGCGCCCGGTTCGGCTTTCGGCCCGCAAGGCGAGGGCTTCGTGCGCTGGTGTTTCGCCGCCAGTGAAGACCGGTTCGCGGAAGGCATGCGTAGGCTTCGCAACGCGATGGTGCGCAAGCAGGCGCGGATGCACTAAGTTAGTGCGGTGTCCGTGTCATCTTCTCTCTTGCTGAAATAATGTTGTTTTTAATCAGCAACTAAGACGGTAGGCATGGTCATTGCATTGAACCTCCCAGCTTCGCTTATTCACGCACAGGGGAGATCCTATGAAACGTCGTAATTTTGTAAAACAGTTGGCCCTGTCGGCAGCTATTGCCGCCATCGGCCTTGGTTCCACCGGCATTCTGGCGCAGGCCAAGACAGTCAAGGTCGGCGTGCTGCATTCGTTGTCGGGCACGATGGCAATCAGCGAGACGGTCCTCAAGGACACCGTGCTGATGGCGATTGACGAGATCAACGCCAAAGGCGGCGTGATGGGCATGAAGATCGAGCCCGTGGTGGTCGATCCGGCCTCCAACTGGCCGCTGTTCGCCGAGAAGGCGCGCCAGCTGATCACCCAGGACAAGGTCGCCGTGACCTTCGGCTGCTGGACCTCGGTGTCGAGGAAATCGGTGCTGCCGGTGTTCGAGGAACTGAACAGCCTGCTGTTCTACCCGGTGCAGTACGAAGGCGAGGAAATCTCGAGAAACGTGTTCTACACGGGCGCCGCGCCCAACCAGCAGGCGATCCCGGCGGTGGAATACCTGATGTCCAAGGACGGCGGCACGGCCAAGCGCTGGGTGCTGCTCGGCACCGACTACGTCTATCCGCGCACCACCAACAAGATCCTGCGCGCGTTTCTGAAGTCCAAGGGCGTAGCCGATGCCGACATCGTGGAGGAGTACACCCCGTTCGGGCACTCCGATTACCAGACCATCATCGCCAAGATCAAGAAGTTCGCCTCTGAGGGCAAGAAGACCGCGGTGGTCTCGACCATCAACGGCGACTCGAACGTCCCGTTCTACAAGGAACTGGGCAACCAGGGCCTGAAGGCGACCGACGTGCCGGTGGTGGCGTTCTCGGTCGGCGAAGAAGAACTGCGCGGCGTGGACACCAAGCCGCTGGTCGGGCACCTCGCGGCCTGGAACTACTTCATGTCGATCAAGGCGCCAGCGAACGACGCGTTCACCAAGAAATGGGCGGCCTATGCCAAGGCGAAGAACATCGCCGGCCACAAGGACAAGCCGCTGACCAACGATCCGATGGAAGCAACCTACATCGGCATCTATATGTGGAAGC
This sequence comes from Betaproteobacteria bacterium, assembly GCA_009693345.1. Taxonomy (GTDB): domain Bacteria; phylum Pseudomonadota; class Gammaproteobacteria; order Burkholderiales; family SG8-39; genus RBG-16-66-20. The sequence goes on along the minus strand of SHXL01000137.1, from coordinate 3,851 downwards.
AGGCGGTGGAGAAGGCGAAGAGCTTCGACGTCGCTAAAGTGAGCGCGGCGATGGGCGGTCAGACCTTCACGGCGCCCTCGGGCATCACCTCCACGATGGACGCGAAGAATCACCACCTGCACAAGGCGGTGTTCATCGGAGAAATCAAGGCCGACGGCCAGTTCAACGTGGTCTGGAAGACCAAGGGCCCGGTGAAGGCCGCGCCGTGGAGCCCGTTCATCGCGGGCAACGACAAGAAGAAGGATGAGCCCGCGCTGATGGCGGAGAACAAGAAATAAGTTTCGGTAACTTTGAGAGAATAAGGGCCGTCGTGGTTGTTGCTGCGACGGCCCTTTTCTTATGCGCATCCTCCTGATCCTGTTGTTTTTCGCCGCAGCACCGGTCCTCGCCATCGACAAAGGCGCGGTCGAGAAGCTCGCGAGCGGTGACAACGACGAGAAGATCGTTGCGATTGCCGCGCTGCTGGCCGAAGGCGACCCGGAGGCGGCCGCGGTACTGGCGAAATTCGCCGAGGGCGAGGTAGTCGTCGAAGGCAAGGTCGTCGAGGTAGTGGTCAACAACCGCCTGCGCAGCGCGGTTACCGATGCGCTCGCCGCCCTGGGCCTGCTTTCGCCCGAACGCGCCACGCGCCTCGAAGCAGCCAAGGCGCTGGCCGGCGGGGCCGACGCGGTGATGCTGCCTTTGGTGAAGAAGGCGCTGGAGAAGGAGACCGATGCCGACATCAAGCCGCTGCTCGAGCTCACCGCGGCCTCGATGGAAATGAAAGGCGGCGACAAGGCAACGCGCATCGCCGCGATCCAGCGGCTGGGCACCTCCAACAGCCCGAACAGCCGCACGCTGCTCTCGGAGGCCGCGACCGACGCGGACGAGGACATCCGCATCGCGGCGCAGAAGAGCCTGCGCGAGGTGCAGGGCAAGCTCGCCTGGGGCGAGCGCGCCGGGTTGCTGTTCGCGGGCATCAGCCTGGGCAGCATCCTGCTGCTCGCGGCACTGGGCCTCGCCATCACCTACGGCCTGATGGGCGTCATCAACATGGCGCATGGCGAGCTGATCATGATCGGCGCTTATACGACTTATGTCGTTCAGGTTTTATTCAGAAAAACAAATTACTTCGACTGGTACCTGCTTGTCGCGATACCAGCATCGTTCGTGGTCGCCGCGGCAGTCGGCATGATCCTCGAGCGCGTCGTGATCCGTTGGCTCTACGGCCGGCCGCTGGAGACGCTGCTCGCGACCTGGGGCATCAGCCTGATGCTGATCCAGTCGGTGCGCACGATCTTCGGCGCCGCCAATGTCCAGGTCGAGAACCCGGCGTTCATGTCCGGCGGCTTCCAGGCATTCGCCGGCGTGGTGCTGCCCTGGAGCCGCGTTGTCATCATTGTGTTTGCCGCCCTGGTCCTTTTTTCGATTTACCTGCTATTGACGAAAACCAGGCTCGGACTTTTCGTTCGCGGTGTGACGCAGAACCGCGAGATGGCCGCCTGCGTCGGCGTGCCTACCGGCTCCGTGGACATGTGGGCCTTCGGCCTCGGATCGGGAATCGCCGGGCTGGCCGGCTGCGCGCTGTCGCAGATCGGCAATGTCGGCCCCGACCTCGGCCAGGGCTACATCGTCGATTCGTTCATGGTGGTGGTGTTCGGCGGCGTCGGCCAGCTCGCGGGCACCGTCTACGCCGCGCTGACGCTGGGCTTTGCCAATAAGTTCCTGGAGGCGATGTCCGGCGCGGTGATCGCCAAGATCGTGGTGCTCGTCTTCATCATCTTCTTCATTCAGCGCCGGCCGCAGGGCCTGTTCGCCGTGAAGGGCAGGGCGGTGGAAGCATGAGCCGGCTCTACGGCCCGAAGGGCTGGACGTTGATTGGCGTCTTGTCTTTCATCGTGTTCGTGGTTTTTCCGGTCCTGAGCCTTAAAACCTCGCCCGATAGTTCGTTTCATCTGTCCCAGTACTGGGTGACGCTGATCGGCAAGGTCATGTGCTATGCGATCGTGGCGATCGCCATGGACCTGGTCTGGGGCTACACCGGGATCCTGTCGCTCGGACACGGTCTGTTTTTCGCGCTCGGCGGCTACGCGATGGGGATGTACCTCATGCGCCAGATCGGGCGCGAGGGACAGTACCAGTCGGACCTTCCCGATTTCATGGTGTTCCTCGACTGGAAGGAGCTGCCGCTCGCATGGTGGAACTCCGACCAGTTCTGGTGGTGTGCGCTGCTCGTGGTGCTGGTGCCCGGGCTGCTGGCGCTGGTGTTCGGCTTTTTCGCCTTCCGCTCGCGCGTCAAGGGCGTGTATTTCTCGATCATCACCCAGGCGCTGACCTTCGCCGCGATGCTGCTGTTTTTCCGCAACGCCACCGGCTTCGGCGGTAACAACGGCTTCACCGACTTCAAGCGCATCCTCGGCCTGCCGATCACCACGTCGGAAACCCGGATCATGCTTTTTGTGCAGACGGGAATATTTCTCATCGGGACCCTGCTGCTGGCGCGCTGGATCGTGACCTCCAAATTCGGCCGCGTGCTGACGGCGATCCGCGATGCCGAGACGCGTGTCGCCTTCTGCGGCTACAACACGGTGCACTACAAGCTCGCCATCTTCACGCTCTCGGCGGTGATCTGCGGCATCGCCGGCGCGCTCTACGTGCCCCAGGTCGGCATCATCAATCCGAGCGAAATGTCGCCCGCCAATTCGATCGAGATCGCGATCTGGGTCGCGGTCGGCGGCCGCGGCACGCTGACCGGCGCGATCCTCGGCGCCGGCCTGGTGAATTTCGGCAAGAGCTACTTCACGCAGGCCTTCCCCGAGTACTGGCTCTATGCCCTGGGCCTGATCTTCATCCTCGTCACCCTGTTCCTGCCGCAGGGCGTGATGGGCCTGTTGAAGAAAAAGACATGACCGACAACGCCAACGCATCGAACGAGAGCGGCGGTTTCGGCCACATCGCCACCGAGGAGCTGGATACCACGCACGGCGTGGTGCTCTACCTGGAGGACATCTCGGTGTCCTTCGACGGCTTCAAGGCACTTAACCGGCTTTCACTTTCCATCGACGTCGGCGAGCTGCGCTGCGTGATCGGCCCGAACGGCGCCGGCAAGACGACGATGATGGACGTGATCACCGGCAAGACGCGCGCCGACGAGGGCACTGCGTTCTTCGGCCAGTCCATCGACCTGGCGCGCTTCTCGGAGGCGGAGATCGCGCATGCCGGCATCGGCCGCAAGTTCCAGAAGCCGACCATTTTCGAGCATCACAGCGTGTTTGAAAACCTGGAGCTGGCGATGAAGGCGGACAAGCGCGTGCGCAAGACGCTTTTTTCCGCCCTGTCCTCGAGCCAAAGAGACCGCATCGCGGAAACCATGAAGCAGATCCGCCTCAACGACAGCGCCGACCGCGTCGCCGGCCTGCTGTCGCACGGCCAGAAGCAATGGCTCGAGATCGGCATGCTGCTGATGCAGGAACCGAAGCTCCTGCTGCTCGACGAGCCGGTGGCGGGGATGAGCGACGAGGAGACCGAGCGCACCGGTGAACTGTTCCTGTCGCTCGCCGGCAAGCATTCGCTGGTGGTGGTCGAGCACGACATGGCGTTCGTCGAGAAGATCGCGCGCAAGATCACGGTGCTGCACGAAGGCAGCGTGCTCGCCGAGGGATCGATGAGCCAGGTGCAGAACGATCCCAAGGTGATTGAAGTTTATTTAGGCAGGTAGGATTTTATTCTTGAATCAAACTAGAAAATGCTATCCGTAAACCACCTTAACCAGTACTACGGCGGCTCGCACATCCTGCGCGACCTCTCGTTCGAGATTCCCCCGGGCAAGGTGACGGTGCTGCTCGGGCGCAACGGCGTGGGCAAGTCCACAT
>SHXL01000136.1 GCA_009693345.1 Betaproteobacteria bacterium | reverse complement strand
CTGGGTGAGATGCCAGAGCGCGGTCTGCGCCGAGCGCCGGGCGCGCGAATCCGCGCCGCAGGTGTAGAGCCGGTCCTTGAGGATGTCGAGGTAGAACGCGCCGAGATCCTCGGCGCAGAAGGCCTGCAGCTTCTGCGTCACGAGGTGGAACTGGTAGCGCTCGTAGTCCGCGACGACGCCGCGCTGCATGCGCGCGCCCAGCGCAAGCGCGTAGCGGTCGATCTCGGTCATCTGCGCCACCGGCACCGCGTGCCGGGCCGGATCGAAGTCGGAGATATTGGCAAGCAGGAAGCGCAGCGTATTGCGGATCCGCCGGTAGCTCTCCACTACGCGCTTCAATATTTCATTCGAGATCGTCAACTCGGCCGAATAGTCGCTGCTCGCCACCCACAGGCGCAGGATCTCGGCGCCCAGCGTGCCCGAGACCTGCTGCGGCGCCATGCCGGTGCCCTTCGACTTCGACATCTTGCGGCCTTCCATGTCGATGACGAAGCCGTGCGTCAGCAGCGCCTTGTAGGGCGGCACGCCGTTCATCATGCACGACACCAGCAGCGACGAATGGAACCAGCCGCGGTGCTGGTCCGAGCCTTCCAGGTACAGATCCGCGGGAAAACTGCTCTCGGCGACGTGCGAGCCCTTGAGCACCGTGAAGTGCGTGGAACCCGAATCGAACCAGACGTCGATGGTGTCCTTCACCTTCTCGTAGTGCGCGGCGTCGGCGCCGAGGAACTCCCCGGTGGTAACGGTCTGCCAGGTCTCGATGCCGCCCTGCGCAACGCGCGTGGCGACCTCCTCCAGCAGCTCGGGCGTGCGCGGATGCAGCGCGCCGGTTTCTTTGTGCACGAAGAACGGCATCGGCACGCCCCACTGCCGGGCGCGCGACAGCGTCCAGTCCGGGCGGTTGGCGATCATGCCGTGCAAGCGCGCCTTGCCCCAGGCCGGGAAAAACTCGGTCGCTTCTATGCCACGCAGCGCCATCGTGCGGAGGGTTTTGCCACCGACCTCCTTGTCCATGGCCGCGAACCACTGCACGGTCGCGCGCAGGATCACCGGCGTCTTGTGGCGCCAGCAGTGCATGTAACTGTGCTCGTATTTTTCCTTGGCAAACAAGACGCCCTTTTCTTCCAGCAGCGCGACGATCTTCCAGTTTGCGTCCCAGATCGAAAGGCCGCCGAAAAACGGCAGGGAAGCGGCGAACTTCCCGTCGCCCATCACCGGGGTGAGGATTTCCTCGTCCTTCATGCCGTAGCGCCGGCAGGACTCGAAATCCTCCACGCCGTAGGCGGGCGACGAATGAACGATCCCCGTGCCCGTGTCGAGCGTCACGTATTCGCCCAGGTAGACGGGCGCGGTACGGTCGTAGAACGGATGCCTGAAGCGAATCCCCTCCAGCGCCCGGCCCTTCGCCTTGCCGATCAGCCGCCAGGACTTGATGCCGTATTTCGCCAGCAACCGGGGCATCGCGAGCGAATCGAATTCCTCTTCGGTCGCCTCCGGCACGTCGCCAGCGGCGAGCATCGCGTCGGCGACGATCAGCAGGCCGCGGTCCGTTTCGATCAGCACGTAGTCGAATTCCGGATGTACATTGAGCGCCTGGTTGCCCGGCAGCGTCCAGGGCGTGGTGGTCCAGATGACGGCGAAGCCGGGCTTGTCGGGAATGCTTTTCAGATTGAAGGCTCTTGCAATCCTTTCGGGTTCGGCAAAAGGAAACCCCACATCGACCGCGGGATCCTTGCGGTCTTCATATTCGATCTCGGCTTCGGCCAGCGCCGAGCCGCAGTCGAAGCACCAGTTGACCGGCTTCAGGCCGCGGAAGATGTAGCCCTTTTTCAGCAGCAGCCCCAGGCCGCGGATCTCATCGGCCTCGTTGCGGTAGGCCATCGTGAGATACGGGTTGTCCCAGTCGCCGAGCACGCCCAGGCGCTGGAAATCCAGCTTCTGCTTTTCGATCTGCGCGGTGGCGTAGGCGCGGCACAGGCGCTGCGTTTCCCCTGCCGGCAGGTTCTTGCCGTGCTTTTTCTCGATCTGCACCTCGATCGGCATGCCGTGGCAGTCCCAGCCCGGCACATAGGGCGCATCGAACCCGGCCATGCCTTTGGACTTGACGATCACGTCTTTCAGGATCTTGTTCACCGCGTGGCCGATGTGGATGTCGCCGTTGGCGTAGGGCGGGCCGTCATGCAGCACGAAGCGCGGCCGGCCCTTGGCGACGGCGCGCAGGCGCTTGTAGAGGCCCTTCTCGTTCCACTCCCGCACCAGCAGCGGCTCGCGCCTGGCGAGGTCGCCGCGCATCGGGAACGGCGTGTCGGGCAGATTCAGCGTGTGCTTGTAGTCAGCCATGTTTCCCGAAGTAATCCCTCGCCTGCGCCGCGTCCTGCGCGATGGCGGAGCGCAGGGCGTCCAGTCCATCGTATTTCTTCTCGTCCCGCAATTTCCGCAGGAATTTCACCCGCAGATGGCGCCCGTAAAGGTCGCCATCCCAGTCGAACAGGTGCACTTCCAGCAGCGGCGGCGCATTTTCCCTGATTGTCGGCCGCCTGCCGACGCTTGCCACGCCGCGAAGTACGCGGCATGTTTCCTCGCGCATTTCTTCTACACGGGCCTCCACTACGAATATCCCCGCCAGGGGCGGCATCCTGCGCAGCACGATGTTCGCCGTTGGAAAGCCGAGCGTGCGGCCGAGCTTCTCGCCGTGCGCCACGCGCCCGCTCATGCTGTAGTCCCGCCCGAGCAGCCGCGCCGCGCCCGCCATGTCGCCCGCCGCGAGCAAGGCACGCACGCTGGAGCTCGAGATGCGCTGCCCGGCCTCCACCACGTCGCCCATCGCCTCGACTTCGAAACGCCCGCCGGCCGCCGCAGCCCGCAGCACCGCAAAATCGCCGGCACGCCTGGCGCCGAACCGGAAATCCGGCCCCACCAGCAGCCAGCGCACGCCCAGGCCCCGCACCAGCACTTCCTCGACGAACCTGTCGGCCGAAAACGCGGCGAGCCGCGCGCCAAACCGCAGTACGTGCGTCCTCTGGACTCCCGCATCGGCAATCAGCTCGAGCTTCTCCCGCAGCCGCGACAAGCGCGCCGGCGCCGTCAAAGGTGAAAAGAACTCCCGCGGGTGCGGCTCGAATGTCAGGACGCTGCAAGGCAGCTGCAGTTCGCGCGTCTTCTCGACCAGCCGTTGCAGCATCGCGCGATGGCCGCGGTGCACGCCGTCGAAGTTGCCGATGGTGAGCCCCGTGGGACCGCCCCCCGACCGTACGATCCCGTGCGAAACCTGCATAAGCGCGTGTAAAATGCTGAATTATAGCGGCTTTCGCACGGATGAATTCACGCGGAGGGAGACCTGTGAAGACGCTCGAAGACCAGATGTCGTTCTACGCCGCCTACCACCAGGACGCGCGCAACAAGGCAACGCATTTCGTCGGCGTGCCGCTGATTGTTTTCTCTCTCATGATTCCGCTGGGCTGGCTGCGCATTGACGCAGGCGGTTTTACACTGACTGCGGCGCTGGTCGTGGCCTCCGTGCTCTTCCTGTACTACCTGGTGCTCGACGTTCCGCTCGGACTGGCGATGGGCGTGGTGTTCGGGCTCATGCTCTGGGTTACGGATCCCCTGTCGCAGGCCGCGCTAGGCGTGAGCCTTTCCTGGTTCCTGGTCCTGTTCGTCGGCGGCTGGGCGCTGCAGCTCTGGGGCCACGTCTTTGAGGGCCGCAAGCCCGCGCTGGTGGACAACCTGTTCCAGATTTTCGTCGCGCCCATCTTCCTCGCCGCTGAGGTATTCTTCGCGCTCGGCTACAAACCCGCGCTGCACGAGGCGGTTCAGCGGCGCGCCCTGCAGATGCGCGCGGACGCGGGCGTCGGAAATTTGCGCGGCGACCTGAAATCCGCCTGATACACCCGGTTCGTCCCGGTTTCGCAAAGGAGGAATTGCGATGATGAAGCTGTGCCTTGGCCTGTCGCGCGCGATCGATGCGATGAATCAGCGCATCGGTACCATCGCCGACTGGATGGTGCTGCTCTCCTGCCTGATCAGCGCGGGCAACGCCTTCTCGCGCTACGCGTTCAACGTCAGCTCGAACGCCTGGCTGGAGATCCAGTGGTACATGTTCGGCGCGGTGGTGATGCTGGGCACCTCCTACACGCTGAAGAAGAACGAGCATGTGCGCGTCGACATCGTCTATGCCAACGTCAGCACGCGCCGGCAGATGAGCATCGACATCTTCGGCTTCATCCTGTTCATGCTGCCCGCGACCGCGATCATGACCTACCTCTCCTGGCCGATTTTCTACAATGCCTGGCACATGGGCGAGATCTCGTCGAATGCCGGCGGCCTGATCCGCTGGCCGGTGAAGATCCTGCTGCCGATCGGCTTTTTCCTGCTCACCCTGCAGGGCATTTCCGAGCTGATCAAGCGCATCGCCATGATCACCGGTCACATGAAGGCCGACCTGCACTACGAAAGGCCCCTGCAGTAATGATCGACTTCGAAGGAGCCGCTGCTTGATTCCATTGGAATGGATGGCCCCCCTGATGTTCGGGGGGCTGGTGTTGTTCATGCTGATCGGTTTCCCGGTCACGTTCTCGCTCGCCGCCGTCGGCCTGTTCTTCGGCTTCATCGCGATCGAATCCGGTTACTTCCAGTTCAGTTTCATGCAGGCGCTGCCGGAACGCGTGTTCGGCATCATCTCCAACGACACGCTGCTGGCGATCCCGTTCTTTACGCTGATGGGTGCGATCCTGGAACGCTGCGGACTGGCCGAAGACCTGCTGGATGGTCTCGGCCAGCTGTTCGGCCCGATCCCCGGCGGCCTCGGCTACGCGGTGATCATCGTCGGCGCAATTCTTGGCGCGATCACGGGCACGGTCGCGGCTTCGGTGATCGCCATGGGGCTGATCTCGCTGCCGGTGATGATGCGCTACGGCTATGACCAGCGCTTCGCCACCGGCGTCATCGCGGCCTCCGGCACGATCACCCAGCTGATTCCGCCGTCCCTCGTGCTGATCGTGCTGGCTGACGTGCTCGGCAAGTCGGTCGGCGACATGTACGCCGGCGCCTGGGGCCCGAGCGTGGTCCAGGTACTGCTGTTCGCGGGCTACGTGCTGCTGGTGAGCATCGTCAAGCCGCAGTGGGTGCCGGGGATCCCGAAATCGTCGCGCACGCTGCACGGCTGGCCGCTGGTGAAGAAATGCCTGTGGGGCATCGTGCCCTCCGCGGTGCTGATTTTCCTGGTACTGGGCACGATTTTCCTCGGCCTTGCGACGCCGACCGAGGCGGGCGCCATGGGGACCGTGGGCGCGATCGCGCTGGCGGTTGTGCACCATCCGGAATTTTCCCGGCACGGCAGGATAGCCGCGTGGATCGCGCTGGTAACGATCACGGTGATCTGCGTGCCCGCGTCGCTCATGCTCGCCGACGAATCGATTCCCGCGCTGGCCGCCGCGTCGCGCGAGTTTTTCGAAAAGCTGCGCGCGCCGCTGTTCATGGTGTTCTACGCGGGCCTTGGGGTGGTGATGTGGGAAGGAGTGCGCATCACCAAGCTGCGCGAGCTGATCTGGCAGGCTTCGCAGAACACCATGCGCATCACCGCGATGGTGCTGTTCATCCTCATCGGCTCGACTATTTTCGTGCTCGTGTTCCGCGGCGTGGACGGCGACCCATTCATCGAGCACCTGCTGTCGGGCCTGCCGGGCGGCGTCACCGGCTTCCTGATCTTCGTCAACGCCTTCGTCTTCTTCCTCGCCTTCTTCCTCGACTTCTTCGAGATCGCATTCATCATCGTGCCGCTGCTCGCGCCGGTGGCGGCGAAACTCGGCATCGACCTGATCTGGTTCGGCGTCCTGCTCTGCGTGAACATGCAGACGTCCTTCATGCACCCGCCGTTCGGCTTCGCCCTGTTCTACCTGCGCAGCATCGCGCCGAAGGAAATCAAGAGCTCCGCGATCTACTGGGGTGCGATTCCCTGGGTCGTGCTGCAGCTCATCATGGTCGCGATCGTGATCGTCTGGCCGGGGCTGGTGACCTTCATGCTGGACAAGCCCTCCGGCGTGGACCCGAACTCGGTCAAGATCGAGCTGCCGCAGTCGGAGTTCCAGAAGGACCAGGAAGATAACGAGAAGGCCGGCAACGAAGAAACGCCGCCCGACTTCAGCACCCCGAAGAAATAGTCCGGGCAACAAAAAACCCCGCCGAGGCGGGGTTTTTCATGGGCCAAGCTAAACGTCAGCCCTTCTTGGCTGCGGCCGGCTGACCGATCTTGGAGTTGGATACGTAGTTGTCGTAGGTGTGCTCGGCGACGCGGAACCAGAGGAACTGCTCGTCGCGGAACTTCTTCCAGTCCGAGTAGATGCGCTTGAAGTGCGGGCTCTTCGCCTCGAATTCGGCGTAGGTCTCGTAGGCCGCCTTCTCGCAGGCCTCCAGTATCGCGCGCGAGAACGGCCGCAACTGGGTTCCGGCCGCAACCAGCCTGCGCAGCGCCGCCGGGTTCAGCGCGTCGTACTTGGCCGGCATCCAGAGCGCCGCCTCGTTGCACGCCACCTGCAGCGCCGACTGGTACTGCTTGGGCAGCTCGGCCCATTTCTTTTCGTTGACCAGGCAGTGCGTCATCGGACCGCCTTCCCAGAAGCCCGGGTAGTAGTAGAACTTCGCGACCTTGTTGAGGCCGAGCTTCTCGTCGTCATACGGTCCGACCCACTCGGCGGCGTCGAGGGTGCCTTTCTCCAGCGCCGGATAGATGTCCGGTGCCGCCAGCTGCGTCGGCACCACGCCGAGCTTTGCCAGGATCACGCCGGTCATGCCGCCGATGCGGAACTTGACGCCCTTCAGGTCAGCGAGAGTCTTTATCTCCTTGCGCCAGAAGCCGCCCATCTGGCAGCCGGTGTTGCCGGCCATCATCGCGATGCAGCCATAGTCCTTGAAGAGCGGCGCCATCGCCTCGGCGCCGCCGCCGTGCAGCCACCAGGCCGCCTGCTGGCGCGCGTTGCCGCCGAAGGCGACGGCCGTGCCGAAGCCGAACGCCGGATCCTTGCCGAAATAGTAGTACGAGGCGGTATGGCCGCACTCCACGGTGCCGGCCTGGACTGCGTCCAGCACCTGCAGCCCCGGGACGATTTCGCCCGCGGCGAAGCCCCGGATCTGGAACTTGCCATCAGTGATCTCGCCGACCCGCCGGCAGATCAGCTCAACGCCGCCAAAAAGCGTATCCAGGCTCTTCGGCCAGCTGGCCGCCATGCGCCAGGTAACGGTCGGCGTCGCCGCGGTCTGGGCGATGGCCGGTGCTGCAATGCTCCCGGCGGCAAGGCCTGCCGCGGCCTTCTTCAGAAATGATCTGCGCTTCATGTTTCTCCTTCTCCTAGTTAGTTCAATCGGTGGACTCGCAATTGCAGTCCAATAGACAATTCTAGCTCTAATTCAGGCGCGCGCAGCGCAGAGTCAGGTCCACCATTTTCGCCCTTACCTCGTCCTGGTCCGCGGCATCGGGCTCGCGTTGCAGGTAATCGGCGAAGTCCTTGAGCGCCGGGCGCCAGCACTCGAGGCGCTGGTAAAC
>SHXL01000135.1 GCA_009693345.1 Betaproteobacteria bacterium | reverse complement strand
CCCGAGTTGAACCAGATCACCATTTCCGAATCGCGCCAGCTGCGGTGCAAGGCGAGCAGCACTGTGACGAACAAGGTGAGCGACAGCAGCACCGGCAGAACATTGAGCGCCGAAAAGCCGAGGAAAGCGATCACCGCGTCCGAGGGAAGCTTGCCGCCGGCCGCCTGGCCGAGCAGCCGGATGAGTCGCGTCGTGAGCGCGATCAGGAACAGCGAAAGGAAGACTGCGACCGCCAGATTGGCGAACTCCCGCAGCAGCGTGCGGAGGAAGATCATGCGATACTTGGAGTGAAGATGCTGGTCGCGAAATTCATGGGAGAAACCGGTGCAATTTAGCATAAGGACGATGTCGCCCGAGAAGGCGAAGACCGGCTGCCTGGTGCTCGCCGTGCAGGGTGGTGCGACGCTCGCGCGCGCGGCGCAAGCCGCCGACAGGGCCGCCAAGGGCGCGTTGCGCCACGCGCTTGCTGGGGGCGATCTGGCGGAAAAGGCCGGCTCGACGCTGCTGCTGCGGGACGTTGACGGCCTCGGCGCAGAGCGCGTGCTACTGGTCAGGCTCGGCGAGCGCGACAAGTACGACGTCGCCGCGTTTCGCGAAGCGCTGCGCGGCCTCGGCGCGGCGCTCAAGGGCCTGGGCGCGAAGGATGTGGTGCTGCTGGTCGCGGATTTCGCGGTCGGCGGCCGGGGACTGCCCTGGACCGTGCGACACGCAATCCTCGGGATACGCGATGCGTTTTACCGTTTCGACCAGTTGAAGACGCAGAAGAAACCCGCCGCGCCCGCGCTCGCCGCGGTGACGCTGGCGATTACCGGCGCGCCCTTGACCTTGCAGGCTCAAGCCGCGCTGAAGGAGGCGGTAGCGACCGCCGACGGCATCGATCTTGCGCGCACGCTTGGCAACCTGCCGGCCAATCTGTGCACCCCCTCCCACCTGGCCGATGAAGCGAGGAAACTTGCCGCGCAGTTCAAGCTCGGCATCGAAGTGCTCGAGCGGCGCGACATGGAAAAGCTCGGCATGGGGGCCCTGCTGTCCGTGACGCGCGGCTCGCGCCAGCCGCCCAAGCTGATCGTGTTGCGCTACAACGGCGCCTCGAAGAAGAAAAAGCCGCTGGTGCTGGTCGGCAAGGGCATCACCTTCGACACCGGGGGCATCTCGCTCAAGCCCGGCGGCGATATGGACGAAATGAAGTTCGACATGTCCGGCGCCGGCAGCGTCCTGGGTGCGATCCGTGCGCTGGCGTCGATGCGCGCCCCGGTGAATGTCGTCGGCGTGGTCCCGACATGCGAAAACATGCCCGGCGGCGAGGCGACCCGGCCCGGCGACGTGGTCACGACTCTGTCCGGGCAGACCGTTGAAATACTGAACACCGACGCCGAAGGCCGCCTGATCCTGTGCGACGCCCTCACCTACGCCGCACGCTTCGATCCCGAGGCCGTGGTGGATATCGCCACCCTGACCGGCGCCTGCGTGATCGCGCTTGGCCACGTGGCGACGGGCCTGTTCGCCAACGACCAGAAGCTCGCGGACGATATCCTCGCCGCGGGCGATGACGCGTGGGACCGCGTCTGGCAGATGCCGCTGTGGGAGGACTACCAGGAACAGTTGCGCTCGAACTTCGCCGACATGGCGAACATCGGCGGCCGTCCGGCCGGCAGCGTCACTGCGGCCTGCTACCTGGCACGCTTCACGCGCAAGCTCAGATGGGCTCATCTGGACATCGCGGGAACCGCTTGGCGCAGCGGCAGGGACAAGGGCTCGACCGGGCGGCCAGTGCCGCTGCTGGTTCGCCTGGCGCTGCGCCAGGCGGGCCGCAGGGCCTGACCCGCGCGTTGTCCTGGTCATGACCTCGATTGACTTCTACTTCAACGCGGGCGACCGGCTGGGCGTCGCCTGCCGGCTCGCGGGCAAGGCGCTACAGCAGAAAAAGCGGGTGCTGATCTACGCGCCGCAGCCTGACGTGGCGCAGAAGGTCGACCGCCTGCTGTGGACCGCGCAGGCGGCTTCCTTCATTCCGCACTGCCATGCGCATGACCCGCTCGCGGCCGTCACCCCGGTACTCATCGCATCGGACGATGCGCTGCCGGCGGCGGCTTGCGAAGTGCTGCTGAATCTCTCTTCCGAATGCCCGCCGTTCTTCGAGCGCCACGAGCGCCTGCTGGAAATCGTCCCCCAGGACGAGGAACAGGTTCTCGCCGGACGGACGCGCTTCAAGTTCTACCGCGACCGCGGCTACGCGATCCGCAACCACGACCTGGCCGGAAAGTGAGCGAAGGCCGCGACCCCAACCGGCTGATCGAGCGCGTCGATACGCTGATGCGCCGCCAGCAGGAGGATACGCAGCGCGCGGTCGAAGAGGTGCCCCTGCTCACCGAAATCGTCGCACCCGACGTCGCGGCGCAATCACCGGAGGCGGCGCATGCCGAGAAGGCGCTCGCGGCGGACATCGAGCGCGTCCTGGTGGTGCGCCTGATTCCCGAATTGAACAAGCAGATCGCCGGCCTGCGCTCCGAGCTGGAAAAGGAACTGCGCCGCTCGGTGCGCGAAGCGGTCGAGCACGCGCTTGCCGCACGCAAGGCGAATCCGCTCAAGCCCGGTTCCTAGCATGGCGCTGGACAAGAGCTTCGAACCGCATGCGGTCGAGCGCCGCTGGTACGCGCACTGGGAGTCCGCGGGCTGGTTTGCGGAGCGGAAGGACAGCACCGGCGTACCGTTTTGTATTCAGCTCCCACCCCCGAACGTCACCGGCACGCTGCACATGGGCCACGCGTTCCAGCAGACGCTCATGGATGCGCTCATCCGCTACCACCGGATGCACGGCGGCAACACAAATTGGGTGGCCGGTACCGACCACGCCGGCATCGCGACCCAGATCGTGGTCGAGCGCCAGCTGCAGGATGAAGGAAAAACGCGCCGCGACCTTGGCCGCGAAGGCTTCGTGAAGCGGGTCTGGGAGTGGAAACAGCAATCGGGCGCCTCCATCACCCGCCAGATGCGCCGCCTGGGCGCCTCGTGCAACTGGAACTACGCCGACACGGAAGGGCAAAAGGCCGGCTACTTCACGATGGACGCAAAAATGTCGCGTGCGGTGATCGAAGTATTCGTCCGGCTGAACGAGCAAGGGCTCATCTACCGCGGCAAGCGGCTGGTCAACTGGGATCCGCAGCTAGGCACCGCGGTCTCCGACCTCGAGGTCGACAGCGAAGAAGAGAACGGCAAGATCTGGGAAATCCGGTATCCGGGAGACGGCTTCAGCATCACGGTCGCGACGACGCGACCGGAAACCATGCTCGGCGACGTTGCCGTCGCGGTGAATCCGAAAGACGAGCGATATGCAGCACTGGTTGGCAGACAAGTCACGCTGCCTTTGACCGGCCGCCAAATTCCCATCATCGCGGACGCATACGTCGACCGGGAATTCGGCACCGGCTGCGTCAAGATCACGCCGGCGCACGATTTCAATGACTACGCGATCGGCCAACGCCACAAGCTGCCTCTGATCCAGATCCTGACTCTCGAAGCGAAGATCAAGGGCACCGCCTACGACGGCCTGGACCGCTTCGCAGCCCGAAAGCGGATTCTTTCGGATTTGAAAGAAAACAATTATCTGGTTTCGGAAAAGCCGTACAAGCTGCGCGTACCGCGCTCGGGGCGCACCGGCGTGATCGTCGAGCCGATGCTCACCGACCAGTGGTTCGTGAAGATGGACGGGATGGCGAAGCGCGGGCTGGAAGTGGTCGCGAACGGCCAGGTGAAATTCTTTCCCGAGCACTGGACCTCGACCTACAACCACTGGCTGGAAAATATTCAGGACTGGTGCATTTCGCGGCAGCTCTGGTGGGGCCACCAGATTCCGGCGTGGTACGACGAGCAGGGCAATGTCTATGTAGGGAGATCAGAAGCCGAGGTTATTGAGAAATACAAAATAAAATCCAAACTGACCAGGGATCCGGATGTACTGGACACCTGGTTCTCGTCGCAGCTGGTGCCGTTCTCCTCGCTCGGCTGGCCGGCGCAAACCAAGGACCTCGAGACCTTCCTGCCCTCCTCGGTGCTGGTGACCGGTTTCGACATCATTTTCTTCTGGGTCGCCCGGATGATCATGGCGAGCCTGCATTTCACCGGCAAGGTGCCGTTCCACCACGTCTACATCAACGCCATCGTGCGCGATGCCGAAGGCCAGAAGATGTCGAAGTCGAAGGGCAACACGCTCGACCCGATCGACCTGATCGACGGCATTGATTTTGATTCCTTGCTGAAGAAATCAATGACCGGGTTGATGAAGGCGGAACACCAGAAGAAAATAGAAAACTACGTGAAGAGCCACTACCCGAAGGGCATCCCGTCCTTCGGCGCCGACGCGCTGCGCTTCACTTTCACTTCGCTTGCGAATTTCTCGCGCACGCTCAATTTCGACCTCGGCCGCTGCGAGGGTTACCGGAACTTCTGCAACAAGCTGTGGAACGCCACGCGCTTCGTGCTGATGAATACCGAGGGCAAGGACTGCGGCGCTGACGAATCGAAGCCGATCGAGTTGTCGACCTGGGACAAATGGATCATCAGCACCCTGCAGCGCGCCGAAGCGGAAGTGGAGAAGGGATTTTCCGATTACCGTTTCGACAACGTTGCTGCCGCGATCTACCGCTTCGTCTGGGACGAATATTGCGATTGGTATTTGGAAATCGCGAAGAGGCAACTCGCTAACGGCAGCGAGGCGCAACAGCGCGCCACTCGCCGGACGCTGGTACGGGTCCTGGAAGCCGCGCTGCGGTTGGCCCATCCCGTCATCCCGTTCATCACCGAGGAGCTCTGGCAGAGCGTTGCTCCGCTCGCGGGCAGGCAGGGCGAGACCATCATGCTCGCGCCTTATCCGAAGTGTCAGGTCCAGAAGATCGATGAGCCCGCGGAACGCGAGATCGCAACCGCGAAGGCGATTGTCAACGGGGCACGCAATCTGAAAAGCGAATCGAAGCTGCCCCCGAATCTGCGCACGCCCCTGTACATCACCGGTCAACCCTCCGTCTCCACCATGAGCGCGAACACCGCGTTGGTCGCCGCGGAGATCCTGGTTGTCGCGGATCTTCCAAAACTCGATGCACCCATGACTGCGGTGGGCGAGCACCGCCTGATGTTCAAGATTGAACTGGACGTCGGGGCCGAACGCGAACGCTTGAAGAAGGAAACCGCGCGCCTCGCGGGCGAGATCGAAAAAGCAAAGGCGAAGCTCGCCAACGCCTCTTTCGTGGATCGCGCACCGGCCAAAGTGGTGGAGCAGGAACGCGCGCGCCTGTCCGGGTTCGAGGCGACCGTCAGCAAGCTGCAGCAGCAGCTCGACAAGCTCTCCGGCAGAAGCTGACTAGTTTTAGTATCTGGGCCCGTATCCCGGCATGTCCAGGAATGGCGGTTTGCGTCCCGCAAGACTTTCCAGCATGGTCAGTTCCGCGTCAGTGTGGTTGAGCACAGGCGCGCCCATCAGCATCTGCGGCGCCCCGGCCCCCATGATGTAGCGCGGCTGCTCATGGTGCGTCGTGCGCACGGTCTCGCGCGCAGACGGATCGGCGGTGGACTCGATATCCGCCTCGCCGTAGCAGGTACACACGTAGGTGCGCGTTTCCTCCGCTTCCAGATAGACCGCGGTGCCGCGGATGCCGATGGTCGCCGTAGCGGTTTGGAGGGTCCTGCGCTCGCCCGGTGAAAACACCGACAGCACCGCGCCCGTCAGCAAGCGCAGGCCCGACAGGACCAGCGCGCCGAGCGCGCCCTGCGCCTCGACGCGTGAGTTCGCCCGGATCAGGAACGCATCCTTGCCGGTGACGAACACCACCTCGCTCGCCGCGCCGGTGGTGACGACGTCGCCCGCCTTGACGTCCATGCCCTCCTTCGCCGGCGCGCCGTTGACGCGCACATCGCCGCGCACGCGATACACGCCCTTCTCCACCGCTCCGGCCGCGAGCGCATGGCGCAGCCACGCCATCTGCACGGCAAGCAGCGCCCCGGTCATGCGCAACCATTGACGCCTGTCCACATGCACATCATTTCGCATCGGCAGCTTCCTCGGCCAGCGCATCGACGATCGCGCCGCGCTCGGACTCGGCGGGCCAGGCGTTGTCGAACTGCCATCCGTACTGCGCCTCGATCCGGACGCGCAGCGCGTCCATGAAGTCCGCCCCCCACGGGGCGAAATCCGCGACGATGACTGCGCAGGCGCCTGCCGTCGCCGCGTCGATGCCGGAGATCGGCTGCCCGCTCAGGCAGATCCGGTCTAAATCGTAATAGGCGCTGAGCCCGCACCGGCGGTAGGTGGCTACGAGCGGCGCCAGCGCCCATGAGCGCCAGCGCGTTCTGCGGCCCGGCAGGTACTTCAACGGCGCGACAATCGCAAGGGCGTGCCGCATGTCCTCGCCACTTCCCCACAGCGCGGCCGGCGCGCAGTCCGGGGGCTGCGCCCGCGCGAAGGCCGCACAGGCAACGGGCATTGCCGTCAGGCGAGGCAGGTGCAGCCGGATCCAGCGGGCGGCGAGCGCCATGCGCTATTTCTTCCGCATGAAGAATGTGAATTCGCCGTTCGCCTCGGCCTGGGACAGAAGCGCATGGCCGGTCTGCCTGGAAAAGGACTCGAAGTCCTTGACCGAGCCGGGATCGGTGGCGACGATCTTCAGCACCTGCCCGGATTGCACGTCGGAGAAAGCTTTCTTCGCCCGCAGGATGGGCAGCGGGCAGTTCAGGCCTCGCGTATCTAATTCCTTG
Organism: Betaproteobacteria bacterium; assembly: GCA_009693345.1. GTDB lineage: Bacteria > Pseudomonadota > Gammaproteobacteria > Burkholderiales > SG8-39 > RBG-16-66-20. The sequence continues at coordinate 843 of SHXL01000135.1, read as the reverse complement.
TCGTGCTGCATGGCCCGCCTAATCTATCACGCCATCGACTGGTAATAGAGGTTCTGCGGGTGCCGTGCCTCGGCGAAAAAGTACCAGCGCTCGGCCAGCAGGCCGATAAACTGAATCACGAACGCCGCGATGTAAGCCTGCAAAGATCCGCCGCCCCAGCCAAGCAGCCAACCAGGAACCGGAAACACCAGGATCAGGAACGCCCAGCGCACCGCGCGCACGACACGGTCGGGTCTGCCATGGAAGAACTCGCGCGTATTGAACGATCCGCCCATGAAACCCTGCGCCTTCTGCACGATGCGCGGATGATCGATGCCGATGGCAGTGGCCGGAGTGGATTTCGGACGCAGCCTCGCGTTGCGCACCAGCGAAGCGCAGCGCGCCACATAGGCGAGCGTGCCGATGGAGAACGCCGCCAGCGCGAGCACGCCCGCAAATTGCGAATAGGCGAGCACGGCAACCGGCACCGCGAGCGTGAAGCCGGAGGCAGTCCCGAGCAGCAGGTAGTTGAGCGGCGTGAGCACGGTGTGCCACTCCTGGAGGAACTTGAGGCACGCGTAGATCATTGCAGTGCAGATGAAAAGCGTAATGCAAAGAATCGCACCTGCCGCTCCGACAACAAGGGAAATTTGCCTGTCGAAAGCAAAAAAAACGGAAATGCCGTAAATCGCCACGGCCGCCATGAACGCCGGCAGAACGATCACCTCGCGTGACAGCCAGGACGTGTGCCATTGCGATGCGGCCCGCCAGGCGCGCTCCGGGCGGCCGAGATGGAAGAACGAGGCGAGCAGGCCTGCGGCGAGCAGGAGCAAGGACAGTGCGCACGACGCGACGACCAGAGTT
>SHXL01000134.1 GCA_009693345.1 Betaproteobacteria bacterium | reverse complement strand
TCATTTGTGCGCCACGGGCATCGCCCGGCGCAGGTAGTACAGCATCGATATCACCGTGAGGACCGCAGCGACGTAGATCAGGACGGTTCCAAGCGCGTGGCAGTCGACGATCCCGAACAGTTCGTCGCCGTACAGCAGCAGCGGGATCGCCACCATCTGCAGGACGGTCTTCAGTTTGCCGATGAAGGCCACCGCCACGCTCCTGGCCTGTCCCACCGTCGCCATCCATTCGCGCAGCGCCGAGATGGTGATTTCGCGCCCGATGATGATCAATGCGACCACCATGTCGACCCTGTTGAGATACAGCAGCACGATCAGGGCCCCGACGACCACAAGCTTGTCGGCCACCGGGTCGAAGAACGCCCCGAATGCGGAAATCTGGTTCAGCTTGCGGGCCAGGTAGCCGTCCAGCCAATCCGTGATCGCCGCGAAGACGAAGATGCCGGTTGCGGCGATGTTCTTGCCCTCGAATGACAGCCATGCATCGGGCAGGTAGAACACGCCGACGATGAGCGGAATCAGCAGGATCCGCAGCAACGTGACCAGATTCGGCGGATTGAGTGGAATCAGGCGGAGCACGTGTTTGGATTCGCGCTTGCGTAGAGTTGGATTCGCACTCGTGCTCAGGCGTGCAAGTGTCTGTAAATTTTTTCAGCGAGTGAACGGCTCACGCCCGCCACGGTTGCGAGCTCGTCCACGGCGGCGGCCTGGACGCCCTGCAGGCCGCCGAAATGCGCCAGCAGTTTCTGGCGGCGCCGCGCGCCGACGCCGGGAATTTCGGTCAGACTGGACCTGGTCCGCGTCCTGGCGCGCTTCGCGCGATGGCCGACGATCGCAAACCGGTGCGCTTCGTCCCGTATGCTCTGGACGAGGTGCAGCCCGGGATGTTGGGGCGGCAAGGAAAGCGGCTGGCCGCCGGCTTCGAGTATCAATTCTTCCAGCCCCGCCTTGCGCTCCGGCCCCTTCGCCACGCCGACCAGGGTGAGGTCGTTCAGGCCGAGGTCGGCGAGCGCGGCGCGCGCGGCATTCACCTGCCCGCGGCCGCCGTCGATCAGGATCAGGTCCGGGATCTTGCCGTCCTCCGCGGACACGCGCCCGTAACGGCGCGCCAGCGCCTGGCGCATCGCGGCGTAGTCGTCGCCGGGCGTCAGGTCGCGCATGTTGAAGCGCCGGTACTCGGATTTCTGCATACCGGCCCGATCATAGACTACGCAGGACGCAACTGCCGCTTCCCCCATGGTGTGGCTGATGTCGAAACACTCTATTCTCTGCGCCGTATCGGGCAAACCGAGCGCTTCGCGCAGCGCGACGATGCGGTTCTCCTGTGTCGCCTTCTCGCGCTGGCGCTGGACGAGCGCGAGCCGGGCGTTCTTCTCCGCCATCTCGAACCAGATCTTGCGTTCACCGCGCACGGCCGCTGCCGTGAGAACGAGCGCCGGTTTAGGTTGTTCAACATAGTGCTGGTTCAGGAAGGCCTCGATGATTTCCCCCGGCGTCGCCTGCGCGGCGTTTTGCGGGAAGAAGCTCCTGTCCCCTACATGCCGCCCTGCGCGAATCATCGCCAGGTTGACGCAGGCCATGCCGTTGTCCACCACGCAGGCGACCACGTCGGCCTCCACGCCGCGCTCGGATTCGACATATTGCCGCGCCTGGACGCGCGACAGCGCGCGGATCTGGTCCCGGTACAGCGCCGCCTCCTCGTAGCGCCGGTCCGCCGCGGCGCTCTCCATGCGTTCGTTCAGCAGGCGGGTGACGTCGTCCTCGCGCCCTTCGAGGAACATTTTGGCGCTGTACACGTCCCGCGCATAGGCCTGCGCCGTGATCTGGCCGGTGCACGGCGCGCTGCAACGGCGGATCTGGTGCAGCAGGCAGGGGCGCGAGCGGTTCTGGTAGACCGAATCCTCGCAGGTGCGCAGCCGGAACACGCGCTGCAGGAGCTGGATGCTCTCGCGCACCGCGTCGGAATGCGGGAAGGGGCCGAAATGCCGGTTGCGCCGGTCCTTCGCGCCGCGGTGAAAACCGAGCCGCGGAAATTCGTGGCCGGAGATCATCAAGTAGGGATAGGACTTGTCGTCCCGGAAAAGGATGTTGTAGCGCGGCGCGAGGCTCTTGATGAGGTTGTTCTCGAGCAGCAGCGCCTCGCCTTCCGAGCGCGTCGCCGTCACCTCGATCGAGGCGACCTGAGAGACCATCATCCGGATGCGCGGGCTCAGCCCCTGCTTCTGGAAATAGGATCTGACGCGCTTTTGCAGGTCGCCGGCCTTGCCGACGTAGAGCACCTCGCCCGCCGTGCCGAGCATGCGATATACGCCTGGAAGATTAGGCAATCCAGCGACGAATGGCTTCGGCTCAAACACGGGACATGGATTATAATTCGCCCCCTTTTCAGGGGCTTAGGTCATGTCAAAAGTAGGCGCAGTGGAACTCAGGGTCGGCAACCTGCTCGAGTGGGACAAACGCGTCTGGCGCGTGCTCAAGTGCTACCACGTCCACGTCGGCGGCCGCGGCGGCGCCTTCATGCAGGTCGAGATGAAGGACATCGAGGCCGGCACCAAGACCAACCAGCGGTTCCGTACCGAGGACAAGGTCGAGCGGGCGTTCGTCGATCCCCGCGAAATGACGTTCTCCTACCAGGATGGCAACACCTACGTCTTCATGGACAAGGAGAATTTCGAGGAGTTGCGCCTGTCGGCGGAATTTCTCGAAGGGCAATTCGGGTACCTGCTGCCGAACGCGGACGTGCAGGTCAATCTCTACAACGGCCGCCCGATCGGCATCGAACTGGCGCCGTCGGTGGTCCTCACCGTGACCGACACCGAACCCGGCATCAGGAACGCCACCGCGACCAACACCTTCAAGCCGGCAGGCACGGAAACCGGCCTCGTCGTGCAGGTGCCGCCCTTCATCAACAACGGCGAGAAAATCAAGGTCAGCACCAATGACGGGTCTTACATGGAGCGTGCCTAAGGTATTTGTTCCAGGAGTGCGAGCGCTTCACGATAGACGACGCTCTTTCTGAAATCCCGCCCGCCGCGGCGGCGCATTCGTTCGATTCTTTCGGGAACTGCGACCGGCGTTGACGCGAGCGAATCGAGCAGCCTGTCCTGCCCTTCCGGGTTCTGGCAAAGCAGGACCATGTCGCAGCCGGCGGCCAGCGCGGCTTTCGCCCGCTCGGGGATCCCGCCCGCGGTGCTTGCCCCTTCCATCGACAGGTCGTCGCTGAAGATCAGTCCGTCGAATCCGAGTTTCCCGCGCAGCACGTCCTGCAGCCAGTATTTCGAGTACCCGGCGGGCTCCGCGTCCGCCTGCAGGTAGATCACGTGCGCGGGCATGACCGCCGCCAGCCCGGCCTTGATTGCTGCCCGATAGGGTACCAGGTCTTTCCGGAAGAGGTCCTTCGCGGGCCGTGAATCCGTCGGCACGGCGACGTGCGAGTCCGCCGCCGCGAAACCGTGCCCCGGGAAATGCTTGCCTACCGCGGCCATCCCTCCCCCGGCGAGGCCTTCAATGAACTGCGCGGCAAGCGCGCCGACTGCGTTCGGGTCGTAATGAAAAGCGCGGTGCCCGATCACGGCGCTGGAACCGTAGTCCAGATCGAGCACCGGCGTGAAACTGAAGTCCACGCCGTGCGCCCCCAACTCAGCGGCGATGACCGTCCCCGCCGCGCGAGCTGCAAGGCGCGCGGCTTCCCGGTTCCGGTCCCACAGCACGCCCAGCCGGCGCATCGGCGGGATGGCGGTAAAGCCCAGCACAAAACGCTGCACCCTGCCCCCCTCGTGGTCCACGCAGACCGGCAATTCCGGCTCGCGCAACCGGGATATCTCGTCGGTAAGCGCAAGCAACTGTTCCGGGTTCTCGTAGTTGTGCGCGAACAGGATCACGCCGCCGGCGGCGGGGTGGCGCAGCCGCCCGCGGTCGTCTTCGGTCAGTACCGGCCCTTCAGGGTCGAGTACCACCGGACCCAGCGGAACTTTCAGCCTTCGCATTCCAGGATTACGGTCGCGGCGGCAATTTCGCGCTCGTCGCTGAGAGACAGGTGCGCGTGGCGGATTTTTCTCGCATCAAGCAGGGTTTTCAACGGCGTGGAAAATTCCAGGACCGGTTTGCCGGATTTCAGGTTGGCTACCCAGACTCCGTGCCAGTTGGCGGGCGCGTGGATGCCCGTGCCGAGTGCTTTGCTGAAGGCCTCCTTGGCGGCAAAGCGCTTCGCCAGGTAGGCGACCGGCTGCCTGTGGACCCGGAAGCGCCTGAGTTCCGGTTCGCAAAGAATGCGCTGCGCGAAGCGTTCGCCGAAGCGCTTCAGCGCCTTGTCGATGCGCTGGATCTCAATCAGATCGGTGCCGACCCCGTAAATCATCGGGCAGCATCTGTGACGAGCCGTTTCATCTCCCGCACCGCCTCGCGCAAGCCGACGAACACGGCGCGCGAGACGATGGCATGCCCGATATGCAGCTCCCGGACCCCGGGCAGGCGCGCCACCGGCTGGACGTTGAAGTAATTCAGGGCATGCCCCGCGTTGAAACGCATGCCGAGCGCGCGGATTCTCTCACCGGCTTTTCTTATTTTTTTCAATTGAGATACTACTGCCGGACTTTCGGCGTCGCGCCCCTTGGCGTGGAACGCGTGCGCATACGGGCCGGTGTGCACTTCGCAGACCGAGGCGCCGATTCGCTTGGCGGATTCGACCTGGCGGATATCGGCGTCGATGAATACAGATACCACGATGCCAGTATCTCGAAGTTTGGCGATCTTGATCTTTAATGTCTTTTCTTGGGAAAGCACGTCAAGACCGCCCTCGGTCGTGACTTCGTGCCGCCCCTCGGGCACCAGCATCGCCATTTCCGGCCTGATGCGGCGCGCGATCGCGATCATCTCGGCGGTGGCCGCCATCTCCAGGTTGAGCTTGATATGCGTCAGCTCCCGCAACCGTTCGACGTCCTTGTCCTGGATGTGGCGCCGGTCTTCGCGCAAATGCACCGTGATGCCATCTGCGCCGCCGAGGTGCGCCTCCACCGCGGCCCAGACGGGATCGGGTTCGTAGGTGCGCCGCGCCTGCCTGAGGGTGGCGACGTGGTCGATGTTGACGCCCAGTTCGATCACAGGTCCTGGAGCTCCGCCAGCACGGACCGGGTATGCAGCGCCTGGCCGCCGAGGCGCTCGGCGATGAGCGCGCGCATCAGGCGCCGCGCTTCTTCGCGCGTCCGGGAGCTGCCGTAATCGTCCGCCGCCATGTCGAGCAATGTCCTGCCGCTGATCACCGAGTCTCCATCGGTCCGCCGGGTTTCGACCGGCCCGCGCTCGGCCTCGTAGGCGTAATGCTTTGCCGCCTCGATCTGCGCCCCGTTCGACGCGTCGCGGTCGAGCACCGGAGCATACCCGAGTTCGGCGAGCATCCTGCGTTCGAAGCCGCGCAGGATCGCGGCCTGCGCGGCGCCCACGTCGGGGCGCGCGAGCGCGGCACCCGCAGCCAGGCGCGCGAGCGCCTCCCCATACGCATCGAACAGCGCTTCGTGCGGGTCGTCGCGCGGCAGCAGGCGCAGCATCAGTTCGTTGATGTAGAAGCCGCACATCAGCCCGATGCCCGAGAGGCTGGGCTGTCCGCCGCCCCACTCGACCGAGATCAGGGTCCCCAGTTCGGCGGAGGCGGACCAGGTCATGCGCAGGGGATGAAACGCGAGCAGCACGCCGCGCATCGTCGAGCGCGGCCGGCGCGCACCGCGCGCCAGCAGCCCGACGCGGCCGAACCGGCGCGTGAACGCTTCCACGATCAGGCTGGTCTCCTTGTACGGATAGGCGTGCAAGACGAATCCCTGCTCGTGCTCGTTCCTGCGTTTCATCGCGCCTGCCTACCGGTAGCCGAGCTGGCGCAGCAGCCGTTCATCGCCGGTCCAGTCGCGCTTCACCTTGACCCAGACGCCGAGATAGACCTTGCCGCCGAAGAGGCGCTCCATGTCCTTGCGCGCCGCCGTCGAAACGCGTTTCAGCAGCGCGCCCTTCGCGCCGATCACGATCGGCTTCTGGCTCTCGCGCTCGATCCAGATCGTGGCCTCGATGCGCCGCAGGCGTCCTTCTTCCTTGAAACTCTCCAGCGACACGTCGCAGCGGTAGGGCAATTCCTCGCCCAGCAGCAGGAACAGCTTCTCGCGCAGGATCTCCGCGGCGAAAAAACGCTCGTCGCGGTCGGTGAGCTTGTCCGCGGGATAGGCCGCCGGGCCTTCCGGCAGCAGCCCCGCCAGCACGCGCAGCAGTTCGGGCAGGTTCCTGCCGCTGCGCGCGGACACCGGAACGATGGCGGCGAAATCGCGCTCCTTCTGCAGCTGCTCGAGGAACGGCAGCAGCTCCATCTGGTGCTTCACCAGGTCGACCTTGTTCACCGCGGCGACGACGCACTGGCCGGCCGGGATGCGCGCCAGCACTTCGCGGTCGGCGTCGCCGAAGCGTGTCGCCTCGACGGTGAACACCACCACGTCGCAATCGCGGGCGCCCTCGGTCGCCTGGCGGTTGAGCGACCGGTTGAGGACGTTGAGGTGCCTTGTCTGGTATCCGGGCAGGTCGACGAAAACATACTGGCAGGCCGCGGTCGTCAGGATGCCATTCACGGAATGGCGCGTGGTCTGCGCCTTGGGCGAGACGATGGCGAGCTTGTGGCCGACCATCTTGTTCAGCAGGCTGGACTTGCCCGTGTTGGGGCGGCCGGCGAGCGCCACCGTGCCGCAGCGGAATGCGCTCATGCGTCTTCCATTACTCCAGCAGCTTGAGGAGATTGCCCGCCGCCTGCTGCTCGGCACGCTGGCGGGAGCTGCCATTCCCCGTGGTTTTAAGGTCCAGATCGTCCACCGCGCACTCGACCTCGAATATCAGGCTCTGCTTCGCCCCGGAGGTCGAGACGACCCGGTATCGAGGCTTGACGCGCCGCTTGGCCTGAAGATATTCCTGCAATCGCGTTTTCGCGTCCTTATTCACGGTATCCGGATCAAGCTGGCTCAGCGCGGCGCCGAAGGTCCGTGCGATGACGTCCCGCGCGGCGCTGTAACCGCCGTCCAGGAACACCGCGCCGTAAACCGCTTCCAGCGCATCGGCAAGAATCGAGGGCCGTTCGGCGCCCTCGTTGCGGGCGGTACTCTCGTCGAGCCGCAGAAACGCCGCGACGCCGAGCTCGCGCGCCACGCGCGCCAGCGATTCCTCGCGGATCAGGCCCGCGCGCATCTGCGACAGCTTTCCCTCGGGTAGCGCCTGATGGCGCTGAAACAGCAGTTCGGTCACGGCGCAGCCGAGCACGCTGTCGCCGAGAAACTCGAGCCGCTCGTAATGCGGCGAACCGAAACTGCGATGCGTGAGCGCCTGCGCGAGCAGCGCGGGATCCTTGAAGCGGTGGCCGATGCGCCTCTCGAGTACCGGATGGCGGGCCACCGTCGTGCCCGGCAGCTATTCCTTGGAATTCGCGCGGAAGTCGATGTAGACGCCCAGATTTCCGGCGAGCGGAATCTCCTTGCGGTAACTGGCCGAGATCACGAGCTCGCTGCCGTCCTTGGTGATTTCGATGTCCTTGCCCGTTACCGAATTGATGTCATCGGTGGTGGCGCGTGCATCCCAGGTCTTGCGGATGTCGACCACCGAGGCGGTGCGTTTTTCCTGCGCGATGGCGTTGACCGCCTTCTTGATGGCGAAGAATTCAAGGTACGAGGGCCCCAGCTTCATGCCGAACATCGCCAGGACGATGAAAATAACCGCACCGACCATCAGGTCGCCCAGGCCTATGCCAAGCT
>SHXL01000133.1 GCA_009693345.1 Betaproteobacteria bacterium | reverse complement strand
CCTTGCGCTCGGCAGGCCGAACAACGGCGGCACCAAGCTGTTTTCTGTCACCGGGCATGTCGCCAAACCCGGCAATTACGAAGTGAATCTCGACACGCCGTTCGCGAAGCTGCTGCAAATGGCGGGCGGCATGCGCCCGGGCCGGAAGTTGAAGGCCGTCATCCCCGGCGGCTCGAGCATGCCGGTGCTGCCTGCCGACGTGATGATGAAGACCGACATGGACTACGACTCGATCGCCAAGGCGGGCTCGATGCTGGGCTCGGGCGCGGTAATCGTGATGGACGAGACCACCTGCATGGTGCGCGCGCTGGAACGCCTGTCCTACTTCTATTTCGAGGAATCCTGCGGCCAGTGCACGCCCTGCCGCGAGGGCACCGGCTGGCTGTACCGCGTGGTGCACCGGATCGAAATCGGGCAAGGGAAGATCGCGGATCTCGAACTGCTGGACAACGTCGCCGATAACATCGCCGGACGCACTATCTGCGCGCTGGGCGACGCCGCCGCGCTGCCGGTGAAGAGCTTCCTCAAGCACTTCCGCCACGAATTCGTGCACCACATTGAGCATAAAAACTGTCAGGTTGAAAAAGATATAGAACCCAAATGGGGCAGGGCGGGTGCGCATTCACCGTCTATGGCAGAGGCCGCCTAAATGCTTAAAGTAGAAATCGACGGCAAGGAGGTCGAAGTTCCGCACGGCTCGACCGTGATGGACGCGACCAACAAGCTCGGCATCTACGTACCGCACTTCTGCTACCACAGGAAATTGTCGATCGCGGCCAATTGCCGCATGTGCCTGGTGGAAGTTGAAAAGGCGCCTAAGCCGATGCCGGCCTGCGCCACGCCGGTGACCGATGGGATGAAGGTGAAAACCGCATCTGCCTTGGCGAAGAAGGCACAGAACAGCGTGATGGAATTCCTGCTCATCAACCATCCGCTTGACTGCCCGATCTGCGACCAGGGCGGCGAGTGCCAGCTGCAGGACCTCGCCGTGGGCTACGGCGGCTCGGCGTCGCGTTTCGAGGAAGAGAAGCGCGTGGTGCTGCACAAGGACATCGGCCCGCTGGTGGCGGCCGAGGAAATGAGCCGCTGCATCCAGTGCACGCGCTGCGTACGCTTCGGCCAGGAAGTCGCCGGAGTTATGGAGCTCGGCATGATCGGCCGCGGAGAACATGCGGAAATCGTCGCCTTTGTCGGCCAGTCCGTAAATTCCGAGCTCTCGGGCAACATGATCGACATCTGCCCGGTGGGAGCGCTGACCTCGAAGCCGTTCCGCTACAGCGCCCGGACCTGGGAGCTGGCGCGCCGCAGATCGGTTTCGCCGCACGACGGCCTGGGTTCGAACCTGGTGGTGCAGGTGAAACAGAACAAGGTGATGCGCGTTCTGCCGCTGGAGAACGAGGCGATCAACGAATGCTGGCTGTCCGACAAGGACCGCTTCTCCTACGAGGGCCTGAATTCGAACGGACGCCTGACGCACCCGATGGTGAGAAAGAACGGCCAATGGAAAAAAACCGATTGGCAGACGGCACTTGAATCTGCAATCGGAGGATTGAAGGATTTCGGGGTTCTGGCCTCACCTCACGCCACTCTTGAAGAGCTCTTTCTGGCCGGAAAGCTCGGCGGTCCGGCGGACTTCCGCCTCAGGCACAGCGACTTCTCCGCCGACGGCAAGCGCGCGGGAATTCCCTGGCTGGGCATGCCGATCGCGGATCTCGCGAAACTGGACCGGGTCCTGGTCGTCGGCTCGTTCCTGCGCAAGGACCACCCGCTCATCGCCCAGCGCCTGCGCCAGGCCGCCAAGCGCGGCACCCAGATCCACGTGCTGCACTCGGTGGATGACGACTGGCTGATGAAGATCACCAGCAAGAAAATTGTTCCTCCTTCCGAGATCTTGAATTTAATTTCCTCTTTCAGTGAAATTCTGAAAGGCGGGGAAAATGCGGCAATTCTGCTTGGCAACTTTGCCCAACAGCATCCGCGGGCTGCGGCTATTCATGCGGCCGCGCAGGCGATGGGTGTGAAGGTCGGATTCCTCGGCGAGGCAGCCAATTCCGTTGGGGGATACCTGGCTGGCTTGCCCGCAAGTGGTGGTTTGCCCGAAGCGAAGAAGAAAAAGGCATTGCTCCTGCTCAGTATCGATCCGCAGCTCGATTCCGCTCATTCAATTGAAGGCGCGAATTTCATCGTCAACCTGAGCGCGTTCAAGTCGGACATCGGCGACGTACTGCTGCCGATCGCGCCGTTTACGGAGACTTCCGGAACCTTTGTCAATACCGAGGGGCGGGTGCAGGGCTTTCACGCCGCGGTGCGCCCGCTGGGCGATGCACGGCCGGCCTGGAAGGTGCTGCGAGTCCTGGGCACGATGCTCGGGTTGCCCGGATTTGAATTTGAAACGGCGGAGCAGGTAAAGGATGCATGCCTCGCAGGCAGGGATGTTTCGAAACTTCTTTCAAACGGGATTTCTGAAGTAAAAGCAGATTCAAAAACGATTCAAGGAATTCAGCGCATCGCGGACGTGCCGATCTACTTCGCCGATCCGCTGGTGAGGCACTCGCCGCCGCTGCAGAAGACGCGCGACGCGCAGGCGCCGAAGGCGTGGATGAACGGAAAGTTGTTGCAGGCTCTCGGTGTTGCGCATGGCAATTCCGTGCTGATCAAACAAGGCCAGGGCCAGTCCAAACTGGTCGCCGCGCTGGATGACAGGCTTCCCGACCAATGCGTGCGAATCGCCGCGGGCCATCCGTCCACGGCGGCGCTCGGCGCGATGTTCGGCAGCTTGACGCTGGAACGCGTGTCGGCGGAGAAGGCTGCCTGAGATGCTCGAATCGCTGCTCGCCTTCGCCGAATTCAAGCTCGGCCCGACCTGGGGCCCGGCGATGTACGAACTCGTCACATCGCTCGTCTTCATCGTCGCGATCGTGGTGCCGCTGATGCTGGCAGTGGCCTACCTCACGCTTTGGGAGCGCAAGCTGATCGGCTGGATGCAGATACGCATCGGACCGAACCGGGTCACCTTCTTCGGCATCCCGTGGCTGGGCGGCCTGGCGCAGCCCGTCGCCGACGGCGTCAAACTCCTGTTCAAGGAGGTGATCCTGCCGGCCAATGCGAACAAGGTCCTCTTCATCGTGGCGCCGATCGCGATGCTCATTCCGGCGATGGCGGCCTGGGCGGTGATCCCGTTCGCGCCGGAGGTGGTGCTGGCCGACATCAACGCTGGCCTGCTCTACATCATGGCGCTCACCTCGATGGGCGTCTACGGCGTGATCATTGCCGGCTGGGCCACGAACTCGAAGTACGCCTTTCTCGGTGCGATGCGCTCGGCCGCGCAGATGGTGTCCTACGAACTGGCGATGGGCTTCGCCCTGGTAGTGGTGCTGATGGTTTCGGGCAGCCTCAACCTGTCGGACATCGTCGCGGCGCAGGGCAGGGGCAGGTTCGCCGACCTGGGCTTGGGTGTGTTTTCCTGGAACTGGCTGCCGCTGGCGCCCATGCTGATCGTCTACTTCGTCTCGGGCGTCGCGGAAACCAACCGCGCTCCCTTCGACGTGGTCGAAGGCGAATCCGAGATCGTCGCCGGCCACATGGTCGAGTACTCGGGCATGACCTTCGCGCTGTTCTTCCTCGCCGAATACATGAACATGATCCTGGTCGCGACGCTGACCGTGCTCATGTTCTTCGGCGGCTGGCTGCCGCTGTGGGACAGCGCGCTCACCGCCGCCATCCCGCCGGTGCTCTGGCTGCTGGGCAAGATCTTCGTCGTGGCGTCCATGTTCCTGTGGATCCGCGCCACTTTCCCGCGCTACCGCTATGACCAGATCATGCGCCTGGGCTGGAAAGTCTTCATTCCGCTGACGCTGGTCTGGATCGTGGTCATCGGCATCTGGATGCAGACACCCTGGAGCCTGTGGAAATGACCCGCCTTCTGGAAATTTTCAGGTCTTTTCTGTTAATAGAACTTTTTAAAGGATTGGCCCTGACGGGGCGTCACCTGTTCGCGCGCAAGATCACGGTGCAGTTTCCGGAGGAGAAGACGCCGCTGAGCCCGCGCTTCCGCGGCCTGCACGCCCTGCGCCGCTACCCGAACGGCGAGGAGCGCTGCATTGCGTGCAAGCTGTGCGAGGCGGTCTGCCCGGCGATCGCGATCCACATCGAGTCCGAGGCGCGCGCCGACGGCACGCGCCGCACCACGCGCTATGACATCGACCTCACCAAGTGCATCTTCTGCGGCTTCTGCGAGGAAGCCTGCCCGGTGGACGCGATCGTCGAGACCCGCATCTTCGAGTACCACGGCGAGAAGCGCGGCGACCTGTACTACACCAAGGAGATGCTGCTGGCGGTGGGCGACCGCTACGAAGAGCAGATCGCGAAGGACCGCGCGGCCGACTCCGGCTACCGCTGACTATGTTCGAAGCCGCCGTCTTCTACGCTTTCGGCCTGATACTTCTCGTATCGGCGCTGTGCGTCATCACCGCGCGCAACCCGGTGCACGCGGCGCTGTCTCTGGTGCTCGCGTTCTTCACCGCTTCAGCAATCTGGCTGCTGCTGCGCGCCGAATTCCTCGCCATCACCCTGGTGCTCGTCTACGTCGGCGCCGTCATGGTGCTGTTCCTGTTCGTGGTGATGATGCTTGACGTCAACATTGAGCGCTTGCGCGAAGGCTTCTGGCGCAATCTGCCCGCCGCCCTTGTGATTGGCGGGCTCATGGCCTTCGAGATGATTTCGGTCCTGGCGTACCGCGTGTATGGCATGCCGCGGCCGAACGAGAGGCCTCTCAGTTACAGCAACACCAAGGAGCTGGGGCGGCTGATCTATACCGATTACGTCTACGCCTTCGAGATCGCGGCGGTGGTGCTGCTGGTGGCGATCATTGCGGCGATCGCGCTCACCCTGCGCCGGCGCAAGGACACGAAAGCGCAGGATCCATCGATGCAGATTCGGGTGCGACCGCGGGATCGCGTGCGGCTGGTGTCGATGCCGGCGGAGAAGGACGACTGATGCCGACGCTCTCCCATTACCTGGTGATCGGCGCGATGCTGTTCGCGATCGCGGTGATCGGCATATTTCTCAACCGCAAGAACGTGATCGTGCTGCTGATGGCGATCGAATTGATGCTGCTCGCGGTGAACATGAACTTCATCGCATTTTCGCATTACCTCGGCGATACCGCGGGCCAGGTGTTCGTGTTTTTCATCCTCACGGTGGCCGCGGCGGAGTCGGCCATCGGCCTGGCGATCCTGGTGGTGCTGTTCCGGAACTTGAACACGATCAACGTCGAAGACCTCGACTCGCTGAAGGGATGATGAAGAATCTCTATTTGGTGGTGCCTCTCGCACCGCTCGCGGGTGCGATTGTGGCCGGCCTGTTCGGCAAGTCGATCGGCCGCGCCTGGTCGCACCGCGTGACGATCCTTGGCGTCCTGATCTCGTTCCTGGTTTCCGTTTTCATTTTCATGGATGTCCTGAAAGGAAACGGCTGGAACGGCGCCATCTACACCTGGGCGACGATGGGCGACACGCCCCTCGAAATCGGCTTCCTCATCGACCGGCTCACCGTGCTGATGATGGTCGTGGTGACCTTCGTCTCGCTGATGGTGCACGTCTACACCATCGGCTACATGGCCGAGGATCCCGGCTACCAGCGCTTTTTCAGCTACATCTCGTTGTTCACGTTTTCGATGCTGATGCTGGTGATGTCCAACAATTTCCTGCAGCTGTTCTTCGGCTGGGAGGCGGTCGGCCTGGTGTCCTACCTGCTGATCGGTTTCTGGTACACGCGCCCGACGGCGATCTACGCCAACCTGAAGGCATTCATCGTCAACCGGGTCGGCGATTTCGGCTTCCTGCTCGGGATCGGCCTGGTGCTGGCGCACTTCGGCACGCTCGACTACGCGGCCGTGTTCTCCCAGGCGCCAAGCGACACCGACCTGCCGATCACCCTGATCTGCGTCCTGCTTTTCGTGGGCGCGATGGGCAAGAGTGCGCAATTTCCGCTGCACGTCTGGCTGCCGGATTCGATGGAAGGCCCGACCCCGATCTCGGCGCTGATCCACGCCGCCACCATGGTGACCGCGGGCATCTTCATGGTCGCGCGGATGTCCCCCTTGTTTGAATTGAGTGAAACTGCAAGATCAGTAGTCCTGGTGATCGGCGCCATTACCGCGCTTTCCATGGGACTGGTGGCGCTGACCCAGTTCGACATCAAGCGCGTGGTGGCCTACTCGACGCTCTCGCAGCTGGGCTACATGACCGTGGCGCTTGGCGCCTCGGCCTATTCGGCGGCCATGTTCCACCTGATGACGCACGCCTTCTTCAAGGCAGTGCTGTTCCTCGCCGCCGGTTCGGTGATCATCGCCATGCACCACGAGCAGGACATGCGGCGCATGGGCGGCCTGAAGAAGTACATGCCCTGGACCTACTGGACATTGCTGATCGGCGCCATCGCCTCGGCGGGCGTCCCGCCGTTCGCTGGTTTCTATTCCAAGGACGCAATCATCGAGGCGGCGCAGCATGCGCACATCCCGGGCGCGGGCTTCGCCTACTTCTGCGTGCTGGCTTGCGTGTTCGTGACCGCGGCCTACACCTTCCGCCTGGTGTTCATGGCTTTCCACGGCGCGCCGCGCTTCGATGCGTCGCATCCGCCGCACGAGTCGCCCGCCGTGGTGACCGTGCCGCTGGTGCTGCTGACGATTCCCTCGATCGGAGCGGGGTGGTTCGTCGGGTCCGTCGTTTTCGGGGATTTCTTTCTTGACAGTCTGGTGCGGGCGACAGAAGCTGATTACCACGGCATTCTGAGTTACACGCTGCACGGCATGTCCGCGCCGCCGTTCTGGCTGGCGCTCGCCGGGATTGGAACTGCTTGGTTTTTATATATAAAAAATACTCAAATACCAAAGAAAATTGCCATCGCTTTCGGTCCGCTCTATGCACTGGTGGAGCGCAAGTATGGCTTCGACGAGCTGTATTCCTGGCTGTTCGCGCAGGGCGCTCGCGTGGTCGGCACCGGACTGTGGAAGGGCGGCGACCAGCGCGCCATCGACGGCGTGATGGTCAACGGCTCGGCGCGCTTGGTGGGCTGGTTCTCCGGCGTGGTGCGCCTCGCGCAGAACGGCCTCATCTACTGGTACGCCTTCATGATGATCTTCGGCGTCTGCTTGATCTACGCCGTCGTCAAATACCGGGTTTTCATCCACTGATGCTGCTCAGCCTCGCCATCTGGGTTCCGATCGTGGCTGGCCTGCTGGTGCTCGTCGCGGGAGGCAATGCGGGCGACGACCGCAATGCGCCGATGCAGCGCTCCATTGCGCTGGCCGGCGCGCTGCTCGGCTTTCTCGTCACGATTCCGCTATATACCGGATTCAGCCTGACGAACCCGGGGATGCAGTTCGTCGAGCGGCTCGCCTGGATCCCGCGCTTCAACGCCTACTACCATCTCGGCGTGGACGGCATCTCGATGCTGTTCATCCTGCTCAACTCGTTCATCACGCCTCTGGTGGTGATTGCCGGCTGGACCGTGATCGAGCGGCGCGTCGGGCAGTACATGGGCGCCTTCCTGATCATGTCGGGCCTGCTGAACGGCGTGTTTGCGGCTCTCGACGGCATGCTGTTCTACGTCTTTTTCGAGGCCACGCTGATCCCGATGTTCGTCATCATCGGCGTGTGGGGCGGCGCCAACCGGGTTTATGCCGCGCTCAAGTTCTTCCTCTACACGCTGGCTGGGTCACTGCTGCTGCTGGTCGCACTGCTGTACCTGTACAACAAGTCCGGCGGCAGCTTCGCGATCATGGACT